>NZ_BQIJ01000076.1:0-207 GCF_021602465.1 Pseudomonas urethralis | reverse complement strand
ACTATCAGTCCGTACTCACAAGCACCCACACGAATTGCTTGATTCGATTTGTTAAAGAGCGTTTGGCCAAGAGCGTTTCATCTCAACCGAGGCGCGCATTCTACGCTTTCCTCATTTGCTGTCAAGCGTTTATTTTGAAGTTTTTTGCGAGAAACTCGTTTAGCTTCAAACACTTGACTCGCTGCGATCTCTCGTAGCGGGAGGCGA
>NZ_BQIJ01000075.1:0-252 GCF_021602465.1 Pseudomonas urethralis | reverse complement strand
CTGCTTCTCGGTGAGTTCAAGCTGGAGGTCACCCAGGAATGCCCGGAATGCCGCGAACTGGATGATCCGGTAGAAGGCTGCGAGATATGCGATGGCGAGGGTGAGTACGGCCAGCGCCACACAGTCCGTGGGACATGATCAAGTTCATCTACAGCGAGGCCGTGAAGGGTCTCGCGCTCCAACCGAAAGCCATACGCGTTCCATCCTGACAATAGGAGTACAAATGTACTCCAGCCGGCTGTAACCCCTCTC
>NZ_BQIJ01000074.1:0-253 GCF_021602465.1 Pseudomonas urethralis | reverse complement strand
GAGAGGGGTTACAGCCGGCTGGAGTACATTTGTACTCCTATTGTCAGGATGGAACGCGTATGGCTTTCGGTTGGAGCGCGAGACCCTTCACGGCCTCGCTGTAGATGAACTTGATCATGTCCCACGGGACTGTGTGGCGCTGGCCGTACTCACCCTCGCCATCGCATATCTCGCAGCCTTCTACCGGATCATCCAGTTCGCGGCATTCCGGGCATTCCTGGGTGACCTCCAGCTTGAACTCACCGAGAAGCAG
>NZ_BQIJ01000073.1:0-255 GCF_021602465.1 Pseudomonas urethralis | reverse complement strand
GTGTACGGCTGAACTCTGTAATGGTAGGTCTGGGCAGATTTGAACTGCCGACCTCACCCTTATCAGGGGTGCGCTCTAACCAACTGAGCTACAGACCTATAACAGGGTCACTTTGCAACATCGTCTTCTACAATGAATCAAGCAATTCGTGTGGGAGCTCATCAGCAGGCTGATGTCGTCGATTAAGGAGGTGATCCAGCCGCAGGTTCCCCTACGGCTACCTTGTTACGACTTCACCCCAGTCATGAATCACAC
>NZ_BQIJ01000072.1:0-255 GCF_021602465.1 Pseudomonas urethralis | reverse complement strand
AAAGTTGCGCCATGCAGAAGCAGTGTACGACGGGTAAGGAACGCCGGTTAAAGCGCTGGGAGCATGAAACGGTAGTCGAAGCGGTGCAGATCCGATTGGAGCATGATCCAGGAAAGATGAAAGTTCGTCGGCAAACGGTGGAGCATCCCTTCGGAACGCTCAAATACTGGATGGGAAGCACTCACTTCCTGACCAAAACCCTACCGAGGGTAAGCACCGAAATGAGCCTTCACGTGCTGGCTTACAACCTCAAAC
>NZ_BQIJ01000071.1:0-255 GCF_021602465.1 Pseudomonas urethralis | reverse complement strand
AGTACATCGCGATACCGGAGATCCAGGCGGCGTCCTTTGTCGTGGTTGATGCCCTGTTTGACGGCGGTGACAACACCTGGAGCCCGCCTGCTTGGGCAACTACCGGACAGCTGCGGCTGCGACAGCCTGGTACCAGGACCTGGCAGGTGATGATCCTGTCGCAGGGTGGCGAGCCGTTTTCGGCAGCAGGCAGTTATGGGGTCAGGGCCGCAAACAACAATATCCGCACGCAGATCGACTCGATCAACCGGGTGC
>NZ_BQIJ01000070.1:0-255 GCF_021602465.1 Pseudomonas urethralis | reverse complement strand
GTGTACGGCTGAACTCTGTAATGGTAGGTCTGGGCAGATTTGAACTGCCGACCTCACCCTTATCAGGGGTGCGCTCTAACCAACTGAGCTACAGACCTATAACAGGGTCACTTTGCAACATCGTCTTTTACAATGAATCAAGCAATTCGTGTGGGAGCTCATCAGCAGGCTGATGTCGTCGATTAAGGAGGTGATCCAGCCGCAGGTTCCCCTACGGCTACCTTGTTACGACTTCACCCCAGTCATGAATCACAC
>NZ_BQIJ01000069.1:0-255 GCF_021602465.1 Pseudomonas urethralis | reverse complement strand
AACCACCTACGCGCGCTTTACGCCCAGTAATTCCGATTAACGCTTGCACCCTCTGTATTACCGCGGCTGCTGGCACAGAGTTAGCCGGTGCTTATTCTGTCGGTAACGTCAAAACAGCAAGGTATTAACTTACTGCCCTTCCTCCCAACTTAAAGTGCTTTACAATCCGAAGACCTTCTTCACACACGCGGCATGGCTGGATCAGGCTTTCGCCCATTGTCCAATATTCCCCACTGCTGCCTCCCGTAGGAGTCT
>NZ_BQIJ01000068.1:0-255 GCF_021602465.1 Pseudomonas urethralis | reverse complement strand
GCCTGCTGATGAGCTCCCACACGAATTGCTTGATTCTTTGTAGAAGGCGATCAAGACCTCCTGGAGGTCTGAGGCTGTTGCTGATCAGAACTCAGTAATGAACATTCAGTTCGAATGTTGATTTCTGACTTTTGTCAGATCGTTCTTTAAAAATTCGGATATGTGATAGATATAGACTGAACACCAGTTTCACTGCTGGTGGATCAGGCTAAGGTAAAATTTGTGAGTTCTGCGCGAAAGCGCAACATGCGAATT
>NZ_BQIJ01000067.1:0-256 GCF_021602465.1 Pseudomonas urethralis | reverse complement strand
GAGTTCCCTGAAGGGCCGTCGAAGACTACGACGTTGATAGGTTGGGTGTGTAAGCGCTGTGAGGCGTTGAGCTAACCAATACTAATTGCCCGTGAGGCTTGACCATATAACACCCAAGCAATTTGCTGACGCAGATTGCGGTGGTGAAGATGATACGAACCGAAAGTTCGCACGACCACAAATTCACATATCCGAATTAGCCAAGAGTGTTCAAAAGACATTCTGGCAACAGAATTTCTTGACGACCATAGAGCAT
>NZ_BQIJ01000066.1:0-346 GCF_021602465.1 Pseudomonas urethralis | reverse complement strand
AATTCGCATGTTGCGCTTTCGCGCAGAACTCACAAATTTTACCTTAGCCTGATCCACCAGCAGTGAAACTGGTGTTCAGTCTATATCTATCACATATCCGAATTTTTAAAGAACGATCTGACAAAAGCCAGAAATCAACATTCGAACTGAATGTTCATTACTGAGTTCTGATCAGCAACAGCCTCAGACCTCCAGGAGGTCTTGATCGCCTTCTACAAAGAATCAAGCAATTCGTGTGGGAGCTCATCAGCAGGCTGATGTCGTCGATTAAGGAGGTGATCCAGCCGCAGGTTCCCCTACGGCTACCTTGTTACGACTTCACCCCAGTCATGAATCACACCGTGGT
>NZ_BQIJ01000065.1:0-375 GCF_021602465.1 Pseudomonas urethralis | reverse complement strand
TCGCGCAGAACTCACAAATTTTACCTTAGCCTGATCCACCAGCAGTGAAACTGGTGTTCAGTCTATATCTATCACATATCCGAATTTTTAAAGAACGATCTGACAAAAGCCAGAAATCAACATTCGATGCGAATGCTCATTTCTGAATTTGATCAAGCAAGTAAGGCGTAAGTGGTGGAGCCAAGCGGGATCGAACCGCTGACCTCCTGCGTGCAAGGCAGGCGCTCTCCCAGCTGAGCTATGGCCCCGTGTACGGCTGAACTCTGTAATGGTAGGTCTGGGCAGATTTGAACTGCCGACCTCACCCTTATCAGGGGTGCGCTCTAACCAACTGAGCTACAGACCTATAACAGGGTCACTTTGCAACATCGTCTT
>NZ_BQIJ01000064.1:0-407 GCF_021602465.1 Pseudomonas urethralis | reverse complement strand
AACTTGTGGAAAACCATCGATAACCGCGGCCCAGGCCATTTCGAACCGTCCCCCTGGCTGCCCGTGCGCTGGGCCGAACACCAACTGAAGGAGTTCGACGCAGCGCCGGTGCTGGGCTACCTGCACCGTCCGATCAAGGTCGCGATGCAGGACGAACACGGCAAGCGCCTCAAACCCGCGTTGCAAGCCAAGGCCTTGCAGGCAGGTTGGCTCAAGGCCCTCGATACCCTGCCCGCCGGGCAAAAACCGGTCCGCGTGTTCTACGACACCACTGATAACGCTGAAGCGGAAATCGCCCTGACCAACGCCCTGCACAGCCTCAATACCGATGGCCAAGGCCTGGACGTGGGCAATGTCGAAGAGGGCTATGACATCGGTCGCCGGCTGGGCAATACCGGCGTCAGCGG
>NZ_BQIJ01000063.1:0-432 GCF_021602465.1 Pseudomonas urethralis | reverse complement strand
GCGCATCCAGCTCCAGTGTTCCTGCCGCGACTGTGATGTCTACCAATGCCATCTTGGCGGCATCATTCAACTGGTTGACGTTGAGCTTCACTTCCCTGGCCAACCGCTCATGCAGCTCATGCGCCGTACCCTCGACCCAAACGCTGACCGGGATGACCTGATGTGCGATTTTCGGGTCGAGCACGGCAAGGCTCAGCAAACCGGTCTGGATGATCGGTGTTACCTTGCTTGTTTGCCTGAATATGCCGGCCTTCACGTCTTCGAGGTCCGGCATCATCTGCGCCCGCGCCTCGGCCAGTTTCTGACTGGCGCTGTTCTGCAGTTCACGCAGGTGCGCACTCTGCAGGGCGTAGTACTCACCCAGCTTCATCTGCACCTGCAACTCGATCAGGTGCACACCGTTGTAAATTCGCTGGCTGGTGCTGTTCAGGT
>NZ_BQIJ01000062.1:0-452 GCF_021602465.1 Pseudomonas urethralis | reverse complement strand
CACCATGGCACTCGCAGAAGACAACCACATCGACCCGAACAACAAGGCACGCTGGGGCTTCGGCGGCAGCGTCGGCAAGATCACGGTCGGTCCGCAGACTGTCGGCGAGACTGGCGGCGTCGAATCGATTCTCACCGAGCCCGACAACTCCGGTGCGCACAACAACGGCGGCGGCACTGGCGACGGCGAGCAGGTCAAGCAGTTGCAGCAGGCCAACGCCCAGCTGGCGGCCGAGAAGGAGGACCTGCAGAAGCAACTGCAGGCACTCCAGAAGGCTGAACAGGACCGCCTCGCCGCCGAGAAGGAAGAGCAAGACCGGCTGGCAGCCGAGAAGGAAGTCGAAGAGCTGAAGGCCAAGCTTGACGCCGCAGGGGTTACCTACCGCGCCAACGCCTCGAAAGAGTCGCTGCAGAAGCTGGTAGAAGACCTGCCCAAGTAACACCGGGGCTTCG
>NZ_BQIJ01000061.1:0-516 GCF_021602465.1 Pseudomonas urethralis | reverse complement strand
TCGGCCTGCGCACCTTGCGCAGCGGTTATCTCTACGTACTGCTCGACCAACGCATCTGGCACGCCTATGAAGTCACCGCGCAAGGCCACCTGCGCCGCTTTCTTCCCTACGAGCCAAACCCGGGGCCGCCACCGTCGCTGCCCGAGCACTGCATGTATGAGGACCACGACATCCCGTCGTCCTTCCTCAACATCGACACCGATACCTACGGCTCGGCCTGGCTGGCCTTTTCCAGCGATCCCTGGCCGGCCAGCGTGCTTGACGCCTACAAGGGCGGCCAGGCGCCTGCGCAGCGCTTCGAGGGCCTGGACCTGATCCAGGCGCGCAAGCACCCCGAACTGCTGGGCCTGGCCATGACCCCGGACAACCTCCAGGTCGACCGCCAGGTGTTCGAATATGCCCAGCAAGTGAACGGGCCGTTCGACAGTGCCCATGGTTTTCACAGCCGCTTCCTGCGCAAGACTGCCTTGCGCGGTTACCTGGTCAATGCCATGGCCCGGCACCAGCTTGAGAACG
>NZ_BQIJ01000060.1:0-528 GCF_021602465.1 Pseudomonas urethralis | reverse complement strand
TGCACAGCCTCAATACCGATGGCCAAGGCCTGGACGTGGGCAATGTCGAAGAGGGCTATGACATCGGTCGCCGGCTGGGCAATACCGGCGTCAGCGGCGCGCTGGTGGAAATCAACCTGGCCACCATCGCCAGCTACCTCGACGGCGGTGCCAGTGCCGTGGTGTACGCCGGCAGCGACGGCAGCCTTACCGTGCAGATGATCAGCCCGCCAGATGAGGCACGCAAAGCGAAGAACCAGCAGAACCGTGGCGCTGACCCCTTCAAGTATGGCCTCCCCAGTATCGGACGATCCTAGGCATGAACCCTCCCATCTGCCTGGGCGACCCCACCAGCAGCGGGGGCAGCGTGCTGTCATGCCAGCTGGCTGGCACCCATACCGTCAACGGTAAAACGCCAGCGGTGCTGGGCGACAAGGCCAGTTGCCCGCTTCACCAAGGGGTTTTTGCCTTTGTCGAAGGGCACCCAAGCCGACGCATGAACGGTAAGCCGGTGGTGCTGCAAGGCCATCGGTTGGCCTGCGGGTGTCA
>NZ_BQIJ01000059.1:0-539 GCF_021602465.1 Pseudomonas urethralis | reverse complement strand
CAAACTCTTCAGTTCAATACTGCTTGGGTTTTTAAGAAACCCTAAACTTGGCTCAGCAATCTCAAATGACTATGTGATTTCTCGCATGGCCACTTGTGATGCTGATAATCTTTGTGACTATCAGTCCATACTCACAAGCACCCACACGAATTGCTTGATTCGATTTGTTAAAGAGCGTTTGGCCAAGAGCTTTTGTCTCAACCGAGGCGCGCATTCTACGCTTTCCTCAGGGTCTGTCAAGCGTTTATTTTAAAGTTTTTTACGAGAAACTCGTTTAGCTTCAAACACTTAACTCGCTTCGATCTCTCGTCGCGGGAGGTGAATAATACAGCATTCAGTAACGCTGTCAACCACCTTTTTACCACCACCGGTTGGCTATTCAACCTACCAGGAGAAGCGATAGCTTCTACTTAAAGACAAAACCCCTACCTGCGTGCGCAGATAGGGGTTTTGCGAAATGAATCTTGACGATGACCTACTCTCACATGGGGAAACCCCACACTACCATCGGCGATGCATCGTTTCACTACTGAGTTCGG
>NZ_BQIJ01000058.1:0-576 GCF_021602465.1 Pseudomonas urethralis | reverse complement strand
AACTCTTCTCTCAGGCTCATGGTATCTCTCGCGTTCCAAGGCATGGTCGTATTCCCGGCAAATTTGCTTACCGGAAAGTGTCAACCATGTCCCCGTACACGTGTCCACCATGTGTCCGGTCCATACACCCCGTCAAAAAGTGACCCGCCGTAAGGGCGGAAAGGTGACTGTGCGCCGCCATCGCAAATGAATGCGCACCGGATCTGAAAGCCAAAAGCCAAAGCCAAAAGCCAAAAGCCAAAAGCCAAAAGCCAAAAGCCAAAAGCCAAAAGCCAAAAGCCAAAAGCTCGACTGCGGCGGTTTCGATTATTCCGAATACATTCATTTGCGATGGCGACGCACAGTCACCTTTCCGCCCTTACGGCGGGTCACTTTTTGTCAAACGCGACAAAAAGTAACCAAAAAACGCTGGCTCCTATCATCCGGCCCCTACGCTGCGCTCCGGGGTTCCCTCGCTCCGGCCTTGCTCCCGGGAGGACCGCGCTGAACGGCCCATCCTGGGCCGCAGCGCTTGACGGGCATCCATGCCCGTCACCTCCCTCCGCAAGACCTGCGCTCGGCCTCCTGAAGTCGCAT
>NZ_BQIJ01000057.1:0-612 GCF_021602465.1 Pseudomonas urethralis | reverse complement strand
GGTCGGACCAGTTGGCCGATACCGGGCGGGTGGTGCCTGGAGTGCCGGTGATGGTCGCCGACAGGAACGAGTAGCCCAGCGGGTGCACAACGAAGTTGCGACGGGTCCACAGGGTTTCAGCGCCGCCACCGTTGCCGCGGGCCGGCTCGCGGTCGTACTCCATGTCGTCCTCGTCCTGCTCCTCGGCGTAGCCGATTGCGCCGGGGCCGAAGATGATCGACAGGTATTTCTGATCAGGCGCGGCGCCGATCACCGGCAGGCCGTCGTCGATCACCACCAGCATGTTCTGGTAGCGGCCGAACTCGGGCACCTGGTCTGCGATCGGGGTGAAGTCGATCAGGTTGAGGATCGACATCTCTGCGTACACGGCCGAGTGCATGGCGATCACGCTGAGCGCCTTGGTGCCGTTCGGGGTGATGATCTGCGGGGTGTAGTCACCCATGGTCGCCCGGGCCCGGATGACCGCAGCAGCGGTGATCGGGCCACCAGCGTCCACGACCATGTCGCCGCCGTTGTCGGCCACGTTGTCGTTGTAGATGCCCACGACAGTGGCGATGGTGCGGCGCTGGGCCACGCGCTGCCAGTAGCTGGTCAGGCGGCTGGCCACGAACT
>NZ_BQIJ01000056.1:0-705 GCF_021602465.1 Pseudomonas urethralis | reverse complement strand
CGGATGCCCCGGGGCTGGGTTTGGGTCATGGGTATTCTCCAGGCAAAAAAATACCGCCAGGCGGCGGTCGGTGGGGTTCTGTTCGGGTCAGGCTGGCAGATCTTCCGGTGCGCCCGCATCAGGTTTGGGTGGCATTTCTAGGCGAACATCGATCCAGCTGTTCAATGGCACATCCAACGGCGCACCAGGACCCAGATGCATTTCACCCTCCTCGTCCAACGTCCAGCGCTGCTTGAAGAGGCGGAGCGTGATCACCCCCTGGCTATCCTGATCGCTCTGGGTGATGCCGAGCACGCGCCCGCCATCAGGGGAGCATGGGTCTTGAATGCGCCAACCTTCGAGCGCGAGCCCCAAGCTTCCGCTTATCACGTAAACGCCGACGCCGGTCCGCTCAACAGTTACGCCACGGGCCTCATCATTCGTCGCACCATAGGCACCTGCGGGCTCAAAAGACTGCTCGAGCAAGTCTCTTCGCTCGGATCGATCCACATCTGCTACACGAAGAATCGGTGACGCTGCGGACAAAGCCCCGCCAGAAGCTCGGGTTGTGTTGCCAGTGTGGTAGAAAGCACACCACGGGCCTGGGCTGCCCTGTGCGGAGAAATGCCGAACCGCTACGTAGGGGTTGTAAATACCAGCAGATGGGTCCTGGGCAATCTGCTGGATATAGGAACCACCCAGGGTGTTTGTCAGGACCGATCCGCC
>NZ_BQIJ01000055.1:0-707 GCF_021602465.1 Pseudomonas urethralis | reverse complement strand
ATATGCCCAGCAAGTGAACGGGCCGTTCGACAGTGCCCATGGTTTTCACAGCCGCTTCCTGCGCAAGACTGCCTTGCGCGGTTACCTGGTCAATGCCATGGCCCGGCACCAGCTTGAGAACGGCGTGCTGGCGGTGGTGCTCGACGACACCGTCGGGCTGATTCAGGAGTACAACCACCAGCGCCTGAACTGGGTGGTGAAACGCCAAGTCTGGCGCGAGGACCCGCTGCGCGCCTATCAGCTGCAGACGTCGCAGATCCTGCAGATCATTCGCGCTACCCAGCGTGATTGGGCTGCGCAAAAAGTGCCCTCGACGTTCGAGCCACAAACTGGCGACGGGCCACCGGTGTTCGTCGATTCTGAGAAAGAACGCCAGCGCGTGATCGAGATGCATCAGCGCGAGAGCGATGAAAAACTCGAAGAACGCTACGACGAGCCCCGGCGTGCAGCGTTCCAGGCCGAATACGATCAGCAAGAGGCCCGGTTCCAGGCTTACATCGACCGGCATGCCGGCACCTACGTGGAACTCTGCGAGGGCGCGGCCTTCGCCCTGATTGAGCGGCACGATTACGATGGCCGAGACCGCGAATCGGGCATCGCCTACAGCAAGACCATCGCCGCCTGCCTGGCCGGTGGCATCACCGAAGCGCCGTCCACCAACCCTGAGCCAGCCCCAGGCAGCAGTGAAGCGCTGTGGTTGAAGTGGC
>NZ_BQIJ01000054.1:0-834 GCF_021602465.1 Pseudomonas urethralis | reverse complement strand
CCTACCAGAAGGGCCAGATGGTCGTGGTTGATGGCCGCATCTACCAGGCGCTGCAGCCTGTTCCAGCAGACGCCTCTGGTGCGAATGCTCCACCCAATGCCGCGCTTTGGGGCGACGTTGGCCAGTCGCTCGAGGCTGCCAATGGCCTAGCTCAGCAGGTGGCCACCAATACCGCCGACATCGCCGAGGTAGACGGCAAGGTCACCGCTACGGCAGGCAGCCTGCAGGCGCTGCGCGCCTCGGCCCGTGATGACGACGGGGAAGGGGAGCTGCTGGATGCGCTGAAGGGGTGGGACAGCATTGCTAACTACGCCCAAGAGGTCAAGGTGCGCGCAGAGGCCGACTTTGCGCAGACGCAGCGGACCACGACTCTGGAGGCTCGCGTCGGTGGTAATGAAAGCCGTATCACCACGGTTGAAACCACGGTTGCGACCAACCAGCAGGCCACGGCCACGGCGATACAACAGCTGAACGCCTCGGTTGCCGACAACTCGGCAGCGATCCAGCAAACCTCTTCGGCCTATGCCGATACGGCCGGCAAGCTGACCACGATGTGGACGGTAAAGATGCAGCTCAACGCCCAAGGCCAGTACGTGGCGGCGGGTATCGGCTTGGGCATCGAGAACGGCCCAGCCGGCCTGCAAAGCCAATTCCTGGTCAGCGCCGACAGGTTCGCTGTGGTCAACGGGGTGAATGGCACGCTCTCGTCGCCATTCGTGGTGCAGGGCGGCCAGGTCTTCATCAACCAAGCGTTCATCAACTCGGCTTACATCCAGACGATCGTGAACAGCGGAACGCTCAGGTCCCAAGCCGTGGACGCTCAGGGCCGGCCAT
>NZ_BQIJ01000053.1:0-849 GCF_021602465.1 Pseudomonas urethralis | reverse complement strand
TCGACGACGGTATCGCAGAGCTGATGGCGCGCCGTGACGTAGTGTTCCAGCGCAACTTCCGCCAGCGTGGCGTGACATACGAACGCTTCGCTCAGGCGGTGGACGAGTTCGCGATGGGCCAGCTTGGTCTGTCGGGCATCAGCAACTCGGTACTTGGGCGCCTGGTCCTGGCCGCGCGCTGCAAGGTGACCAGCGATGCGGCAGCAGCGGCCGACGAGATCCTGAGCGTTGCCAACCCAGAAGTGCAACTTGAAGAGATCGCCCGCCAACTGCTCACCCCTTTTGCCAAGGAAGCAGTGCTGGCCCAGGCCGAGGACGCGGAATGAATCCTCACAGCGTGGCGGTTCGCGCCATCGAGGCCGCAATCGAGACGATGCTTCTGCCGGGCTCTGGCCCGGTGGAGGACGCGAAGGCTGAGACGATGGTAGTCGCCTACTTCTCCATCCTCGTCATCGACTCCCACGAGTTCAAACACTACTGCGAGCGCATCCGGCGTATTGCCGTTCGGCGCAAGGAGGCTGCATGAGCACCGCACCTGTCAAATCCCTGATTGACGAACAGCTTGAGCAGATCGAGCGCAGCCTGGCGATCATCGGCGTGGGTCTTCCCCGCGAACTCCCGGTGCAGAAGCTGCCGCCGGAGATCGTCGCGGCGCTAAAGGCCGGCCAGATCGCTGTGAGGCCTCGGCCATGACCAGCTACCAGCGCGCCCGCCGCCTGGTTATCTGGCGAGGCTCCTTCTCCATGCTCTTCGCCTGCACCTTCTTCATGCTCGCCAGCGCACTGGCCGGCAGCATCACTTCCTGAACACACACCCGAGCCCGGCGGGCCCTTAGGGGATAACCGGACC
>NZ_BQIJ01000052.1:0-1126 GCF_021602465.1 Pseudomonas urethralis | reverse complement strand
GCCAGTCCATGCTGGATCTGGGAGAGTTCGCTGGATATGAGGCATCGTTCAGCGCTCGCATGCTGGGGCAGGTGGTCACCGCCGTGGTCCAGACCCAAGTGCCGGCCGCCGATCTGGTTGCCGCTGCCGCGCTCGCTGAGCCAATGCAGCTTGAGGCCCGGGCCGGGGTGCAGCGAATTAGCATTGCCGGCGCGCTGGACCAGTTCGGCACGGCCAAGTCAGCGCAGATCATCGGAGAAGTCCAGATCGGCTCTGCCCTGGGCGAGACCAGCCAGCAAATCACCCGGCGCCTGACCAGCATGCACCAGCTGCAGCAGGATCAGGCATCGGCGCTGGTGCGCACGATGACCAACCACATCGCCAGCACAGCGCGGGCTGAGACGTTCAAGGCCAACGACGACATCCTGGCCGGCAAGCGACGCATCGCCACGTTGGACGGGCGCACATCGCCGTTCTGCCGCTCGATCGACAACACGGTGGTGCCATTCAGCGCGCCATCGCCGCCGTTCCACTGGAACTGCCGGACGTCCGAGATACCCGTCCTCAAGCCTGAGTTCGAGCGGGAGATTCCCGGATCGCTCAGGCCAGCAGTAGGGCCGGACGGTGCTGAGCAGGTATCGAGCAAGACCACCTACCAACAGTGGCTCGCCCGCCAGCCTGCCGCTTTCCAGATCGATGTCCTTGGCCCGGCCCGCTACAAGCTCTTCAGCAAGGGCGAGCTGACCCTGGACAAGTTCGTGGACCAGAACGGCAAGCAGATCACGCTGGACGAGTTGAGGCAGCTTGAACCGCTCGCCTTCGAGCGTGCAGGACTTTGAACAGCCGGCCATGAGCCGGTTTTTTTACGCCCGCGGCTGAGCCAACGGCAAATCATCCGGGGGATGACATGAAATACCTGATCGACAAAGCAGCATTCGACGCGCTGGACCCAGCCCTGCAGGCGCTCTACAAGGCCCAGGGCGAAAACTACGTCCTCGCGGTCGAGGGACTCCCTCAAAACGAGGATGTTGAAGGCCTCAAGCGCCAGAACCAGACCCTGCTGGACGAAGCGAAGGAAGCCAAGCGCAAGGCGCGTGAGGCCCAAGAGCAGCTGACCCAGAAAGAGCTGGACGCAGCCAAGGCCCGC
>NZ_BQIJ01000050.1:0-1163 GCF_021602465.1 Pseudomonas urethralis | reverse complement strand
GGGACGGCCTGCACACCCACGACAAGGCCGTGCGGGGTGCAGCATGAGCGATGACCTGATCCGAAAACAATTTGAAGATGCCTTCAGCGCTAATTTTCCTTGCACCTACAAGGCAGCAAAGGCTGGCGACTCCAAGGCGCATGGAGACATGTCCTGTGCCTGGTGGGGATGGCAATCATCGTGCGATCACGCCAAAGATCAGGACGCGAGTCTGCGAAAAGCCTTGGCTGATTGCGTCACGTTTCTGGAGCGCGAGTTGCTGCAGAAATTTGGGACCCAGGCACCGAAAAACATGCACCCAGAAACGTATCGCGTTTACTGCCGGGACATGACTGAGATGGCCAAATTCCGAGCCTTCATGACTGGTGAGGTCGGGCTATGAGCATTCAAAAATGGATCAAGCGAAACAACCGAAAAAATCCAAAGCTCGTGCGCTCAGAAGGCATTAACCACTACATCGTGTACTTCGACAAGGGTAAGGCTCGCGTCGGGATCGTCCAGGACGGCATGTATGCCCGATACGGGATCATCTGCTACGGCGCCATGCCAAACACCGACCCGTTCCACTGCTGGCAGGCATCCCCCGGGGCTTGCAACGAAGACGATGTGAAGGTCATGACCGACTACCTGAATGGGGTCAGCGAGCTTCCAGATTTCGATTTTGCATCGCTGAAGGGGGTGCGGCCATGAGCGAGGTGCATCGCTACAAAGCCGTAAATCTTCTTTCCGAAGACGGCAACCGAATCGCCTACAAGCCGCATGGTCCTGATGTTGTAAAGGCTTCCGATTACGAACAGCTCAAGGTCGAGAATGAAGCTCTACGCAAGGATCTGGATTTGCACAAGCGCATGCTGCTGGCAGCCGCCTGTGACATTGGCGCTATCGGCGAGGCCTTGGGAGCCGACATGGACGATGACGGGAGCGCTATTGAGGGCCTGGCGCAGGAGATGGCCAAAGACGCCGAGCGTCTGGACTTCCTGGAGTCTCTGGCTCGGTCTTCCTACACCGGCGCAAGCATCGTAAAAGGCGAGGCCAAAAAGTCGCTGGAGGTCATGTGGTTCCACAACCGAGCCGGAGCAATGCCGAGCCTGCGTGAGGCTATCGACGCGGCCAAGGAGCGCGGCCAATGAGCATGGAACTGATGGTCAAGGCCATGAAGACCA
>NZ_BQIJ01000049.1:0-1265 GCF_021602465.1 Pseudomonas urethralis | reverse complement strand
TGTATGGACCGGACACATCACTGACACGTGTGCGGAGACATGGTTGACACATTATCGTCCCCTAGCGACATCGTTGAAATTGTATTTCCCAATTCTATGGTGGCCGAAGTAGACCTCGAATTGATCGCCGTCGGAGCCCTTGGGGCGGATAGCAATTAATAAACCCACAAGCCCTTTGTTGATCTGGAAGTATCGCTTGCGATAGCAAAACAAGCCCGCTGTGCTGACTTTCGCAACCGTGTCATCAGGGCTGTACTCAAGCTCTGGCAACTGTTCTGGAAAGGCTCTGTTACTGATGCAGTAGCGCTCCACAGGCGTTTTGTAGCCAAGCGCTTCGTGAGGGCGTTCATGGTTGTAAACCTGCCTCCAGAGGTCAAACTCCAGCTGAGTTTCGGCAAAGGTCACAAATGAGCGCCCGTTCAAAACCTCTGCCTTGAGGGTGCGGTGAAAGCGCTCCGTTTTGCCATTGGTCTGCGGATGCGCAGGCCGACTCCAGGTCAGTCTGATACCCAGTCGTACAAGCCAGATCCCCAATGGCGTCAGCTCGCCAGGATTTCGAGGTGCTCCCCAGGGAGGGCCATTGTCCGTGTTGATCTGCACCGGCAATCCATAACGCCTGAAAACGGTCGTTAGGTGCTGTTGAACAAGAGCGCCGTGCTGATGCGCGCAGGCCTGGATGATCAGGTTGAAGCGGGAGTGGTCATCCACCATGGTCAATGGGTAGCAAAGCCCCTCATTGGTCTTGAACTGCCCTTTGAAGTCCATCTGCCATAGCTCATTGGGCGCCTCACGCTCAAAGCGATGCCATTTCTGAGCAGCCTCGGAGGCTGACGGCAAGATCAAGTCATGACGGTGGAGCACATTAGTGACAGTGCTTGGAGCAATACGTCCTCCTAGGACATGACTGATCTTGCGTCCTCCCCACGCCGGGTGAGCCTTACGGACGGCAAGAACTTCATCTTCAAGACCGCTATCTGCCTGCTTCGGGCTGTTTTTCGGTCTGCGGGAGCGCTCCTGAAGGCCATCCAAACCATTTTGTTCAAAGCGCTTTAGCCACTTGTAACCAGTCTGAGGGCTAATGCTAAAGCGGCGGCATAACTCCCGGATGTTCGCGCCTGGTTGATGGGCCAAGGATACGAACTCTTCTCTCAGGCTCATGGTATCTCTCGCGTTCCAAGGCATGGTCGTATTCCCGGCAAATTTGCTTACCGGAAAGTGTCAACCATGTCCCCGTACACGTGTCCACCATGTGTCCGGTCCATACA
>NZ_BQIJ01000048.1:0-1277 GCF_021602465.1 Pseudomonas urethralis | reverse complement strand
GAGATCGTGGCGGGGACGATCATGAAGCGGTTCATTGAAGGTGAGGTCCGGACGCAAGTCACGCTGCTGCCGGAGTGCCTGGATGATTACATCACCGAAGAAAACCCAGTTCGGGTGGTCGACGTTTTCGTCGATGAACTCGACCTGGGAGCACTCGGCTTCGAGGGTGTCGATCCGGCTGCAACGGGGCGTCCGGCCTACCATCCAGCAGTCCTGCTGAAAATCTACATCTATGGCTACCTCAACCGGATTCAGTCCAGCCGCCGGCTTGAGCGCGAGACAGAGCGCAATGTCGAGCTGATGTGGCTAACGGGCCGGTTGGCTCCTGACTTCAAAACGATTGCCGACTTTCGCCGAGACAACGGTAAAGCCATTCGCAGCGTGTGCCGGCAATTCGTAGTGCTGTGCCGCAACCTCAATCTTTTCTCTCAGTCGATCATTGCCATCGACGGCAGCAAATTCAAAGCCGTAAATAACCGCGACCGCAACTTCACCCAGGGCAAGATCAAGGCGCGCATACAGCAGATCGAGCAGAGCATTGACCGCTATCTTGCGGCGATGGATTCGGCGGATCGGGCAGCGCCCGAGGTCGCCGAGGCCAAGGTTGAACGGCTGAGCGAAAAAATAGAGAAGCTGAAACAGCAAATGACGAAGCTCAAGGACATTGAAGCGCAGCTTCACGCCAGCCCAGATCAGCAAATCTCTCTTACCGATCCTGATGCACGCTCAATGGCCACGAGTGGCCGAGGTAGTGGCACGGTTGGCTATAACGTACAAACAGCAGTCGATGACAAACACCATCTGATCATTGCCCATGAAGTCACCAATGTTGGCAATGACCGAACGCAACTGAGCAATATGGCGAATCAGGCGCGCGAAGAGATCGGCGCTGAGTCGCTGACAGTCGTCGCCGACCGAGGCTATTACAAAGGTCCGGAGATCCTTGCTTGCGAGCAGGCCGGGATCACCACTTTTGTACCGAAGCCGCTGACATCAAGCAGCAAAGCGGAAGGCCGATTCGGCAAGCAGGACTTCATCTACATTGCTGCATCGGATGAATACCGATGCCCTGCGGATCAGCTACTGACTCGCCGGCATTCTTCGGTGGAAGACGGCATGTTGCTGCACTGCTACTGGTTCTCGGGCTGCCAAAGTTGCGCCATGCAGAAGCAGTGTACGACGGGTAAGGAACGCCGGTTAAAGCGCTGGGAGCATGAAACGGTAGTCGAAGCGGTGCAGATCCGATTGGAGCATGATCCAGGAAAGATGAAAGTTCG
>NZ_BQIJ01000047.1:0-1355 GCF_021602465.1 Pseudomonas urethralis | reverse complement strand
TGCTGGGCGACAAGGCCAGTTGCCCGCTTCACCAAGGGGTTTTTGCCTTTGTCGAAGGGCACCCAAGCCGACGCATGAACGGTAAGCCGGTGGTGCTGCAAGGCCATCGGTTGGCCTGCGGGTGTCATGGTGTGGCCAGCCATGCGCTGACTGTGAGCGTCGCGTAGTCACGAGATTCGGGCCGCCCAGCCTCAAACTCCATCAGCTGATCGCCAGAGTGCTAATTGTGCTCTGGCTCAGCTTCATCTGGATTGTTCAACTCAAAGCACAGGAAACCGGCATGGTACTTCGCGACATGAAACCCGTCATGGCCTGGGGCATTGCCGCTATTGTCGGCCCGCTACTGATGATCTTTGGCATTCATTGGTGGGGCAATGCCCTAGCGAGCGAGAAGGCAGAGTTTGCCAATTATCGAAACCAGATGGAACTCAGAAACGCCGAACAACAGGCCACCCAACTCCGCACCTACGCTCTGGAAATTCGAGGCGTCGGTCTTGGAATTCACACGGATGGACAGTCCAAAATCTGGCAGTTCATCAAAAAGAAAAACGACAACTTCGCTTCGATCTACCCGCAGGACGCGAAAGACTACGATCCGTCTTTAGACGTTAGGGAAAGCTCTGCAAAAATCAAAGTTGGTATCGCATTCAAGAATTCGGCAGGTGAAGCAGTGTCCTACTGGCCTATTCCGGTGTTTGCGCTCGGGCCGCCTGCTCCCTACGATGCCAACTTCACTGCATCGGGCCTAATCAATTCAGGCCGTAATGCTGCGACCTTGGGCGTCACCCAGTTTCTATGGCAAGACGATGAAAGCACGACCCACGCTCAAGGCATGATCGAGCGACTGTTCACGTTTTTTGACGATAACCCCAAGGTGCCGCAGGCCTTGATAGCGAGCCGGGACGGTGACGTAACGCGAAACGGCTATCGCAAACCCGGCACACCGGGATTGCAAAATGGCCACGTGGTTCCAACGATCTACGAAAGCATGACAGGCCTGCTGGTCACGCGGTCAGACCGAGTGGACCGCTATATGCGCCCCTTCGTCACCCGTGACGCCGAGGACAATCAGGACAAAAAAACTGATTTCGGCAAGTTGTGGGCGTTTTATTGGGACCGGAGCAAGGCATTCATGGAGTGGTATGAAGCCGCCAAGCGTGCCAAAGGCGTTAACATCTTGTTAGGCCCGACCACCATGTCTAGCTCCTATTGGCAATCACAACTACCAAACTTGTGGAAAACCATCGATAACCGCGGCCCAGGCCATTTCGAACCGTCCCCCTGGCTGCCCGTGCGCTGGGCCGAACACCAACTGAAGGAGTTCGACGCAGCGCCGGTGCTGGGCTACCTGCACC
>NZ_BQIJ01000046.1:0-1465 GCF_021602465.1 Pseudomonas urethralis | reverse complement strand
GCCAGTCCATGCTGGATCTGGGAGAGTTCGCTGGATATGAGGCATCGTTCAGCGCTCGCATGCTGGGGCAGGTGGTCACCGCCGTGGTCCAGACCCAAGTGCCGGCCGCCGATCTGGTTGCCGCTGCTGCGCTCGCTGAGCCAATGCAGCTTGAGGCACGGGCAGGGGTGCAGCGCATCAGCATCGCCGGAGCGCTGGACCAGTTCGGCACTGCCAAGTCAGCGCAGATTGTGGGGGAGATCCAGATCGGCTCTGCCTTGGGTGAGACCAGCCAGCAGATCACCCGGCGCCTCACCAGCATGCACCAGCTGCAGCAGGATCAGGCATCGGCGCTGGTGCGCACCATGACCAACCATGTGGCCAGTACAGCGCGGGCGGAGACGTTCAAGGCCAACGACGACATCCTGGCCGGCAAGCGCCGCATCGCCACGTTGGACGGGCGCACATCGCCGTTCTGCCGCTCGATCGACAACACGGTGGTGCCATTCAGCGCGCCGTCGCCTCCGTTCCACTGGAACTGCCGAACGTCCGAGATCCCGGTGCTCAAGCCTGAGTTCGAGCGTGAGATTCCCGGCTCGGTCAGGCCGGCAGTCGGGCCAGACGGTGCTGAGCAGGTATCGAGCAAGACCACCTACCAGCAGTGGCTCGCCCGCCAGCCTGCCGCGTTCCAGATCGATGTCCTCGGGCCGGCCCGCTACAAGCTGTTCAGCAAGGGCGAGCTGACCCTGGACAAGTTCGTGGACCAGAACGGCAAGCAGATCACGTTGGACGAGCTGAGGCAGCTTGAACCGCTCGCTTTCGAGCGTGCAGGACTTTGAACAGCCGGCCATGAGCCGGTTTTTTTACGCCCGAGGCTGAGCCAACGGCAAATCATCCGGGGGATGACATGAAATACCTGATCGACAAAGCAGCATTCGACGCGCTGGACCCAGCCCTGCAGGCGCTCTACAAGGCCCAGGGTGAAAACTACGTCCTCGCGGTCGAGGGACTCCCTCAAAGCGAGGATGTTGAAGGCCTCAAGCGCCAGAACCAGACCCTGCTGGACGAAGCGAAGGAAGCCAAGCGCAAGGCGCGTGAGGCCCAAGAGCAGCTGACCCAGAAAGAGCTGGACGCAGCCAAGGCCCGCGGCGACTACGAGTCGCTGTACACCAGCAGCGAGCAAGCCCTGGCCGCCGAGCGCCAGAAGCTGGCAGACCTGCAGGCCGGCATCGAGAAGCGCGACCTGACCGGTGCGGCCTCGAAGGTCGCGGCGCAGATCGCTGACGGCCCGAACGCCGAGATCCTGGCCGAATTCCTCGAGCGCCGGCTGCGCATTGTCGATGGCCAGGTACGTGTCACCGATGCCAGCGGGAACCTCACGGTCTCCACGCTGGAAGACCTCGGCAAAGAGTTTCAGAAAGAGCCGCGCTACGCCTCCCTGGTGCGCGGCTCGCAGGCCAGTGGCGGCGGGGCTGCCGGTGGCCTG
>NZ_BQIJ01000045.1:0-2448 GCF_021602465.1 Pseudomonas urethralis | reverse complement strand
GAGGATCTTCGTGACGTAGCAGTCGATCAGGTTCATGGATGACTCCCTGCTCAGTCCCAGCTGAGCTTCGCCGGTGTGGGCGGAATGGTTTCGAGGCTGGACAGGTTGAGCAGGGTGAAGTACCCGCCGTCCTGCGGCCGCCAGCCCATGGTGTCGATGTGGATGACGTTGCCGAGCGCCGCCGGCTTGTGCAGCGGGGTGTGGCCAACCACCAGCGCCCGCAGGCCGTGCACGCCTTCGGTCTCGCCAAGCTCGATTCGGCTGCGCGACCACATGCAGGTGTTCTGTGTCAGCCTCAGCTGCTTGGCTGTCTCGGGCGCTTCAAGCGCTGCCCGCAGCTGATCCCAGGACGGGAATGGGCAGTCGGCGTGCACGATCCCGACCAGTCCGCCGGGCGTCTCTACTTCAATAGCGATCGGTAGTTCTCGGAACTGGGCGGCAAACTCGCGCTGCTCATCCCATGCCAGGCCGGCGAACCAGGCGCCGCCGTTGTACACCCAGTTGTCCACGTCGCAGGTGTCGAACCGGCAGACGTAGTCGTCGTGGTTGCCGCGCACCGGTTGGAACCATGGCTTGGCCAGCCATTCGAGCACGTCGCGGCACTCTGGCCCACGGTCGACCAGGTCGCCGACGCTGAACAGCCGGTCAACCGACGGATCGAAGCCGGCCGCGTCCAGGGCCGCCTGCAGCCGGGTGAAGTGCCCGTGGATATCGCCGACCGCGAAATCGCGGCCAGCCGTGTTTGCGGCGAAGCGCTTGATGCGCAACACCTCGATGTTTTCGAGCATGCAGGATCCTCGCCCGCGCATGTCGGCGGGCTTGAGTAGTTGGGGGAGGGGTTACTTGCTGTACTGGTTGCGGATACGGCGGGCGACGGCTCGCAGTTCGCCGTCCATCTCGAACATCTCGTTGTTGTCCCTGCGCGAGACGACCCCGGACCTAGTGACGTTGCGGCCACCCAGAATCCAGGCGGCCAGTAGGATCAGCGCCGATTCCAACTGACGCCGTAGCCAGCCCGTATGCGGGATCATGGCATCAGCTCCTTGGGCACCTGGACGAACTCGCCCAGCTTGTAGCGCACGAATCCTCGGCAGAACGCGACCAGTGCGGTGGGGCCGTCGCACCAGATGCCCGCACCCTCCGGGCCGCCGCTGTAACTGGCATCCCCGACCATGCCTGGATAGCCATGGACGCTGCCGCGGTGCTTGTCGATCAGCGGGCCGCCGTGCTCCCAGTTACTGGAAGGGCGATAGCCGAAGCCCTCGGCCGCGCCGCGGATGCTGACGCTGGTAGGGTCGGTCCGGGTGCGCCAGATTGTGGTCCGGCACCCAGGGTCTGTGCCGAAGCCCTCCGCAATGGCCACAGCCCAATCGAGCGCCGCGCCGCTCAGGTTGGATACCCTCACTTCGATCAGGACTTCGATCAGGTCGGTCATGGCTGCGCCCTGCCAATTTCAGCTGCGGCACGAACAATGGCGCGGCGTGTGCCGAAGTCGTCCAGCGCTTCGGTGGTGATGATTCCGTCCGGCTTGCCCTTGGGTTCGCACAAGACACTATCGGTGGCTGGGCACGGGCTTATCTCGATCGCCAGCTCAACCGCCAATCGCAGCGCATCGCCGTCATCCTCCAGCGGGTTCCACTGCGTGTACTCGAACCCACCATCGAATGTGATTGACCCGGTTGGGAGATCGAAAACACCGTCGATGGCCTTGGCAGCCAGGAAGAGCAGATCGTTGTCGGTCAGTTTCACAGCTGATACCTCTCATCAATCCATGCCGCCGGCGCGGCAGCGGGTGTAGGTTCGGGTTGGGTTTCGTGCGGGGAGAGCTGGCGCTCGTTGCCGGCCTGCAATTGGCACGATTTCGTCTCGCGCCCTACAAACATGCCCACACAGAAGGTCTGCGCCAGGATGGCCATGACAGCGAACGTGTAGAAGAAAAGCTGGGATCGCTTCATGGCGTCACCTCACGTCGAGCCCACCAGCACACAGGCCCGTCTTCGGTATCGTGGATAGCCAGGCAGAACCAGCCCTCGCCTTCGGGCTTGCTTGGCTCCCAGTAGCCGCAATGTGGTTCACCGGCTTCGAAGTAGCGCTCAGCGATCTCCTCCGGTGCGTCGGTCTCCAGGTAGAACATGACGAGCTGCAGGCCTTGCTGGGCGACCCAGGCCTTGCATTTCTCGCCGTCACCCTCGTCGAAATCGGGCAGGTCAGGGTGCTGGAACATTCCGTATTCGTCGCGCGCGACCGACGCCGGCTGGATAAGATTGATTTCTTCAGGCATGACGATTCCTCGCCGCTTGCTCGCGGCAGTGAATAGAGGGGAGAGGGGTTACAGCCGGCTGGAGTACATTTGTACTCCTATTGTCAGGATGGAACGCGTATGGCTTTCGGTTGGAGCGCGAGACCCTTCACGGCCTCGCTGTAGATGAACTTGATCATGTCCCACGG
>NZ_BQIJ01000044.1:0-3090 GCF_021602465.1 Pseudomonas urethralis | reverse complement strand
CTTTTGTCAGATCGTTCTTTAAAAATTCGGATATGTGATAGATATAGACTGAACACCAGTTTCACTGCTGGTGGATCAGGCTAAGGTAAAATTTGTGAGTTCTGCGCGAAAGCGCAACATGCGAATTTTCGGCGAATGTCGTCTTCACAGTATAACCAGATTGCTTGGGGTTATATGGTCAAGTGAAGAAGCGCATACGGTGGATGCCTTGGCAGTCAGAGGCGATGAAAGACGTGGTAGCCTGCGATAAGCTTTGGGGAGTCGGCAAACAGACTGTGATCCAGAGATCTCTGAATGGGGGAACCCACTCAGCACAAGCTGAGTATCTTGTACTGAATACATAGGTGCAAGAGGCGAACCAGGGGAACTGAAACATCTAAGTACCCTGAGGAAAAGAAATCAACCGAGATTCCCTTAGTAGTGGCGAGCGAACGGGGACCAGCCCTTAAGTTGATTTGAGATTAGTGGAACGCTCTGGAAAGTGCGGCCATAGTGGGTGATAGCCCCGTACACGAAAATCTCTTGTCAATGAAATCGAGTAGGACGGAGCACGAGAAACTTTGTCTGAACATGGGGGGACCATCCTCCAAGGCTAAATACTACTGACTGACCGATAGTGAACCAGTACCGTGAGGGAAAGGCGAAAAGAACCCCGGAGAGGGGAGTGAAATAGAACCTGAAACCGTATGCGTACAAGCAGTGGGAGCCTACTTTGTTAGGTGACTGCGTACCTTTTGTATAATGGGTCAGCGACTTATATTCAGTGGCGAGCTTAACCGAATAGGGGAGGCGTAGCGAAAGCGAGTCTTAATAGGGCGTTTAGTCGCTGGGTATAGACCCGAAACCGGGCGATCTATCCATGGGCAGGTTGAAGGTTAGGTAACACTGACTGGAGGACCGAACCGACTACCGTTGAAAAGTTAGCGGATGACCTGTGGATCGGAGTGAAAGGCTAATCAAGCTCGGAGATAGCTGGTTCTCCTCGAAAGCTATTTAGGTAGCGCCTCATGTATCACTGTAGGGGGTAGAGCACTGTTTCGGCTAGGGGGTCATCCCGACTTACCAAACCGATGCAAACTCCGAATACCTACAAGTGCCGAGCATGGGAGACACACGGCGGGTGCTAACGTCCGTCGTGAAAAGGGAAACAACCCAGACCGTCAGCTAAGGTCCCAAAGTCATGGTTAAGTGGGAAACGATGTGGGAAGGCTTAGACAGCTAGGAGGTTGGCTTAGAAGCAGCCACCCTTTAAAGAAAGCGTAATAGCTCACTAGTCGAGTCGGCCTGCGCGGAAGATGTAACGGGGCTCAAACCATGCACCGAAGCTACGGGTATCATCTTATGATGATGCGGTAGAGGAGCGTTCTGTAAGCCTGTGAAGGTGAGTTGAGAAGCTTGCTGGAGGTATCAGAAGTGCGAATGCTGACATGAGTAACGACAATGCGAGTGAAAAACTCGCACGCCGAAAGACCAAGGTTTCCTGCGCAACGTTAATCGACGCAGGGTTAGTCGGTCCCTAAGGCGAGGCTGAAAAGCGTAGTCGATGGAAAACAGGTTAATATTCCTGTACTTCCAGTTATTGCGATGGAGGGACGGAGAAGGCTAGGCCAGCCTGGCGTTGGTTGTCCAGGTTTAAGGTGGTAGGCTGAGATCTTAGGCAAATCCGGGATCTCAAGGCCGAGAGCTGATGACGAGTGCTCATTAGAGCGCGAAGTGGTTGATGCCATGCTTCCAAGAAAAGCTCCTAAGCTTCAGATAACTGGGAACCGTACCCCAAACCGACACAGGTGGTTAGGTAGAGAATACCAAGGCGCTTGAGAGAACTCGGGTGAAGGAACTAGGCAAAATGGCACCGTAACTTCGGGAGAAGGTGCGCCGGCGAGGGTGAAGGACTTGCTCCGTAAGCCCATGCCGGTCGAAGATACCAGGCCGCTGCGACTGTTTATTAAAAACACAGCACTCTGCAAACACGAAAGTGGACGTATAGGGTGTGACGCCTGCCCGGTGCCGGAAGGTTAATTGATGGGGTTAGCGCAAGCGAAGCTCTTGATCGAAGCCCCGGTAAACGGCGGCCGTAACTATAACGGTCCTAAGGTAGCGAAATTCCTTGTCGGGTAAGTTCCGACCTGCACGAATGGCGTAACGATGGCGGCGCTGTCTCCACCCGAGACTCAGTGAAATTGAAATCGCTGTGAAGATGCAGTGTATCCGCGGCTAGACGGAAAGACCCCGTGAACCTTTACTATAGCTTTGCACTGGACTTTGAATTTGCTTGTGTAGGATAGGTGGGAGGCTTTGAAGTGGGGACGCCAGTTCTCATGGAGCCATCCTTGAAATACCACCCTGGCAACTTTGAGGTTCTAACTCAGGTCCGTTATCCGGATCGAGGACAGTGTATGGTGGGTAGTTTGACTGGGGCGGTCTCCTCCCAAAGAGTAACGGAGGAGTACGAAGGTGCGCTCAGACCGGTCGGAAATCGGTCGTAGAGTATAAAGGCAAAAGCGCGCTTGACTGCGAGACAAACACGTCGAGCAGGTACGAAAGTAGGTCTTAGTGATCCGGTGGTTCTGTATGGAAGGGCCATCGCTCAACGGATAAAAGGTACTCCGGGGATAACAGGCTGATACCGCCCAAGAGTTCATATCGACGGCGGTGTTTGGCACCTCGATGTCGGCTCATCACATCCTGGGGCTGAAGCCGGTCCCAAGGGTATGGCTGTTCGCCATTTAAAGTGGTACGCGAGCTGGGTTTAGAACGTCGTGAGACAGTTCGGTCCCTATCTGCCGTGGACGTTTGAGATTTGAGAGGGGCTGCTCCTAGTACGAGAGGACCGGAGTGGACGAACCTCTGGTGTTCCGGTTGTCACGCCAGTGGCATTGCCGGGTAGCTATGTTCGGAAGAGATAACCGCTGAAAGCATCTAAGCGGGAAACTTGCCTCAAGATGAGATCTCACTGGAACCTTGAGTTCCCTGAAGGGCCGTCGAAGACTACGACGTTGATAGGTTGGGTGTGTAAGCGCTGTGAGGCGTTGAGCTAACCAATACTAATTGCCCGTGAGGCTTGACCATATAACACCCAAGCAATTTGCT
>NZ_BQIJ01000043.1:0-3226 GCF_021602465.1 Pseudomonas urethralis | reverse complement strand
CAGGCACTCCGGCAGCAGCGTGACTTGCGTCCGGACCTCACCTTCAATGAACCGCTTCATGATCGTCCCCGCCACGATCTCGACGATCAGAAGGTTAGACAATCGCAGGTGTTTTCACACAGCCTGGACCCATAGCGGACATTCCGGGCATAGCGCTTAGATCGAGCGCTGGTTCACACGAGCAGATAGCTGCTCGGCGTTTTCCTTCCGCTCCGAATAGCGATCCACCAGGAATTCCTGGCGGTCACGCAGCAGCATGGTGAACTTCACTAGCTCCTCCATAACATCCACCACGCGGTCATAATACGGCGAAGGCTTCATCCGCCCAGAGTCGTCGAACTCCAGGTAGGCCTTGGGTACCGAGGACTGGTTCGGGATGGTAAACATCCGCATCCAGCGGCCAAGCACACGCAGCTGGTTGACGACGTTGAACGACTGCGAGCCGCCACATACCTGCATGACTGCCAAGGTCTTGCCTTGTGTGGGGCGAAGCGCACCCAGCGCCAGGGGAACCCAGTCGATCTGCGCCTTGAACACGGCAGACATCGCGCCATGACGCTCAGGCGAGCACCAGACCTGGCCTTCCGACCACTGCACCAGATCACGCAGCTCTTGCACCTTCGGATGCTCCACCGGCACGTCGTCAGGTAGCGGCAGGCCAGAGGGATTGAAAATGCGAGTCTCGGCTCCGAAGTGCTCCAGCAGGCGCGCTGCTTCTTCGATCAGCAGGCGGCTGAAGGAGCGCTCGCGAGTCGATCCGTATAGCAACAGAATGCGTGGTTTGTGCTCGCTGGAACGGGTTGCTGCTGGTGGCACATCGAACAGCGCGAGGTCGAGATTAGGCAATTGCTCGGACATGTTTCCTCCTGCTCAAAGCGTACCGATGCGATCCAGCTCATGCTTGAGCTGATCACGGTCGAGGTGATCGAAAGGCAGTGCGAAGAAGGCCTGGCAGCGAGCCTCGATGCGGGCCAGCGTGGCGCAGAATGCTGCGTCCACCGACGCCTCGTCAGCCACGACATCGGACGGATCCTCCAACCCCCAGTGCGTCTTCAGTGCAGGGCCGAAATACACCGGGCAAGCTTCGCCGGCTGCCTTGTCGCACACCGTGATGACGATATCAGGAGGGCAGTCGACGAACGCGTCGTTGCCCTTGCTGCACAGCCCATCGGTTGAGATACCGGCATGCTGCAAGGTGGTCAGGCTGCGAGGCAACACTTGGCCCTTCGGAAAACTGCCGGAACTGACGGCTTCAAATCCGTGAGGCGCCAAGTGATTGAACATGGCTTCGGAAAGGATGCTGCGGCAGCTGTTGGCCGTGCACATGAACAGGACTCGCATGGGGGCTCCTCCGCTTCGTGGCGGATGTCAGAGGCTCAGGCGCAATGCCAGGGCCGAAAGGGTGATCAACAGAACCGGCAGCGTCAGCAGGATGCCGACCTTGAAGTAGTAACCCCAGGTGATGCGCATGCCTTTGCGCTCCAGCACGTGCAGCCAGAGCAGCGTGGCGAGGCTGCCGATGGGCGTGATTTTCGGGCCGAGGTCGCAGCCGATGACGTTGGCGTAGATCATCGCCTCACGCACCAGCCCTTGCGCCTCGCTGGCCTGGATCGACAGAGCGCCAACCAGCACGCTGGGCATGTTGTTCATGACCGAGGACAGCAATGCAGCAATCAACCCGGTGCCAATGGCGGCACTCCAAAGACCTTGCTGCGCGAGGCGATCCAGCAGCTGGGTGAGCATGTCGGTGAGGCCGGCATTTTTCAGCCCGTAGACCACCAGGTACATGCCAAGAGAGAAGATCACCACCTGCCAGGGCGCTTCGCGCAGTACCTTGCGGGTCGAGATGCGATGCCCGCGAGCGGCGACGGCAAAGAGGATTGCCGCACAGGCTGCGGCTACCGCACTGATCGGGATACCCAGTGGTTCCAGGGCGAACAGGCCGATCAACAGCACCACCAGCACCCAGCCACCGACGTTGAAGGTTGCGCGGTCATGAATCGCCTCGCTTGGGACCTTCAAGGCCCCGACCGTGTATTGCTTCGGGATGTCACGGCGGAAGAACAGGAATAGCACCAGCAGCGTTGCGGCCACGCTGGCGAAGTTCACCGGCACCATCACCGAGGCATACTCGCTGAAACCCAGCCTGAAGTAGTCGGCCGAGACGATGTTCACCAGGTTGGAGACTACCAGCGGCAGGCTCGTCGTATCGGCAATGAAGCCGGCGGCCATGACGAAAGCCAGCGTCGCGGCAGGAGAAAAACGCAGCGCGAGAAGCATCGACATGACGATGGGCGTGAGTATCAGCGCCGCACCATCGTTAGCGAACAGCGCCGACACGGCAGCACCGAGCAGCACGCAGAAGGCGAACAGGCGGTAGCCGCAGCCGTTTGCCCAGCGCGCCACGTGGAGCGCGGCCCACTCGAAGAAACCGGCCTCGTCCAGCAACAGGCTGATGATGATGACGGCGATGAAGGTGGCGGTGGCGTTCCAGACAATCGCCCACACGGTCGGGATGTCGTGCAGCGAAACGGCACCCGCCGCCAAGGCGATGAGGGCACCGAGCGCGGCACTCCAGCCAACGCCAAGCCCCTTCGGCTGCCAGATAACCAGAATGAGGGTGAAAACAAAGACGGCAATGGCGACCAGCATGAAGATCTCGCTCGGTGATGATCAGCAGCAGGCAGCGTCACGAACGGGGCGGCCGTCCATGTTCTTCAGCCGAAGAGAGTTGTCTGCCAACCACTGCGAGTTGGCCTGCAAGGTCACCTGCAACATTTCATGCACCCAAGCGGGCAGATCCGGGTTCAGGCGGTAATACACCCATTGCCCCTGGCGACGATCCAACAGAATGCCATTGCTGCGCAGCTGCGCGAGGTGGCGGCTTATCTTGGGTTGGCTGTCGTTCAGCGCGCACATCAGTTCGCAGACACATAGCTCACCAAGGCTAGCGATCAGCAGGGTGGCGCGGACACGGGTCTCGTCGGACAGGCTCTTGAACACATCTGGCGGGGTAATCATGACTATACCTGTACATATGGAAAATCGAATATACGGATTTCCATATGTGTTAGGCAAGCATATTTGGCCTGAACGTCTGCTATGGGTCCAGGCTGTGTGAAAACACCTGCGATTGTCTAACCTTCTGATCGTGGAGATCGTGGCGGGGACGATCATGAAGCGGTTCATTGAAGGTGAGGTCCGGACGCAAGTCACGCTGCTGCCG
>NZ_BQIJ01000042.1:0-3466 GCF_021602465.1 Pseudomonas urethralis | reverse complement strand
AAAGTCGCTGGAGGTCATGTGGTTCCACAACCGAGCCGGAGCAATGCCGAGCCTGCGTGAGGCTATCGACGCGGCCAAGGAGCGCGGCCAATGAGCATGGAACTGATGGTCAAGGCCATGAAGACCAAGGTCGGCAACCCGCTGCGCAAGCTGGTGCTGATCAAGCTTGCAGACAACGCCAACGACTTGGGCGAGTGCTGGCCGTCATACCAGCACGTTGCCGATCAGTGCGAAATCAGCAAGCGCTCGGTCATGAACCATATCAACACCCTGTGCGGTGCCGGCCTGTTGCGTAAAGAGATCCGCAAGGGCGGACCAAAGGGTAACTCTTCGAACGTCTACTACCTTACCTTGAGTGGTGCAGGAGATTCACTAGGGGTAGTGCAGGAGATTCACCAGGGTAGTGCAGCAGGTTCACCCCCTAGTGCAGCAGATTCACTAGGGGGTAGTGCAGGAGCTGCACCCAGAACCAGTCACTCTTTTGAATCAGTAAAGGAACCAGTCACTGAACCAGTTGCGACCCAGGCTGAAGCCGTGGTCGCGGAGGGTATCGTGGTTCCGTTTACGGCTCAGCAGCCGCGCTGCGAGATCCCGGCAGATATGCCAGGGCCGAAGGACCAGTCCTGCAAAACCTTCAAGGCCTGGGCGAACTACGCCATGGCCTACCGCAAACGCTACCACGCGTGGCCGGTATGGAATGCCAAGGCAGGGGGGCAGGTTGGGCAGCTGATCAGCCGTCTCGGCATCGATGTCGCTCACCATGTAGCCGCGTACTTCCTGACGATCAACGACGCCCGCTTGATCAACGGCTGCCACAACTTGGGCGACCTGCTGGCCAAGGCCGAGGCCTACCACACCCAGTGGGTGACAAACCGCCAGATGAACGCCACGACTGCCCGCCAGCAGGAGCAGACCCAGGCGAACATGAACGCGGCGCAGGAAGCGGCTGACGCTATCCGAAACGGGCAGGGGGGTAAGCGCAATGCTTTCCTCTGACCAACAAGCCGAACTGGCCGTGGCCATCTGCGCCACTGCCGAGGCGATGGGGCAGGCAATCAGCGCTGGAGGCGCTCAGCTCATCGCTGAGGACCTTTCGGCCTATGAGCCTGGCGTCATCATCGGCGCACTGCGTGCGTGCCGTAGAGAGCCTGCTGGGCGCCTTTCGCTCGGCATGGTCCTCAAGCACATCCATGCGGCTGACTCCCGCCCCGGCAAGGATGAGGCATGGTCGATCGCCCTCGCGGCCAGTGACGAGCACGAGACCGTGGTGCTCACCACTGAAATCCGCCAGGCCATGATCGCCTCCGAGCCAATCCTTGAGGCTGGCGACAAGATCGGCGCCAGGATGGCCTTCATGAGCGCCTACGAGCGCCTGGTCAGCTTCGCCCGTGCCGAGGATCAGCCGGCGAAGTGGGAGGTATCGCTGGGCTACGACGCTGGCCGCCGGGTGACGGCCATCGAATCCGCCGTTCGCGCCCAGCTCATTACCCACGAGACAGGCGCGAAGTACCTGGCAGACCTGCGCATCGCGCCAATCACCGAAGACGGTGAGGCCATCGCCGGCCTGCTCACCGGCGAAGTGCGGGCCAAGGTCAGTCCAAAGGTCCGCGAGAAGCTGGCCGAGGTTCGCCAGATCCTTGATGCCGCCAAGGAGCGCAAGGAGAAGGAGCGCCTCAAGGAATCCAAGGTGATCCGTGTTGATACCTACCTGCGCAAGCGTAAGGCCCGCGAGGCCATTGCCGAACTCATGAGGAAGAGCCAATGAGCCATCTCGCCAAGTTGAACATCAAGCGCGCCGGGCAGCCGGCCGGGGAGGGGGTGTGAAGACCGCCATGACCGTAATCCTGCTGCTGGCCCTGTCCGGCTGCCAGGTCTGCTGTGACGCACAGGGGGAGAGCTGCGCGGCGCGCTGTGAGGTGGGCCATGACTGAGTTCCTGATGCGCAGCATGGCCGACGCTGATCAACTTCTGGGTCGCCTGCAGGCCCAGGATTTCACGAAGCCCAAGCTGATCGTCATCCGTGACGAGAAGCGCCCGGACGTCTGCAACCGGAAGATGTGGGCCATGCTCCGCGACGTCTCCCAGCAGGTGGAGTGGTACGGCCGCAAGCTCACCGACGAGGACTGGAAGCACATCTTCAGCGCGGCGGTGCAGAAGCAGGACGCGGTACCGGGTATCGACGGTGGTTTCGTCGTCCTGGGCGTCTCGACCCGCAAGCAGTCACAGAAGTGGTTCAGCGACCTGTTCGAGGTGATGCATGCCTTCGGCGCCGAGCACGGCGTGCGCTGGACTGCGCAGGACCATTGGGAGGGCCGCTACTCATGAGTCATCAATTCAAGCCGGGTGACCTGGCCATGATCATCAAAGGCGAAAACTCCGGGCGGGTCGTAAACCTCGTCCAGCGTTATGTCGGACCAGTCACGATCCAAAACGAAAAGGGAAAGCAATCTGTGCCTGATGGCGTAATTGCTTGGACCGTAGATGCAAATGACCTGATTGCGACCTACACGAAAACAGGGAAGCAGGTTCTGGTTAGCCGTGTTGCGGGAAATGAGAAATCGCTGATGCCCCTGCGCGGCGACTTCGAACCCGAGCAGCAGAAAGTCAAGGAGGCCGAGCCATGCGCGTAGCCGAGATCAAGCCGAAGAAATGCAAGGCACCAGGTTGCGGACAGCTCTTCAAGCCGTCCATGTCCACGCAGAAGGTGTGCAGCATTGCCTGTGCGCTGGCCATGTCGAAGGATTCGAAGGTGCAGAAGGTCGCGGCCAAGGCCATCACCAAGCAGGCCCGAAAGGAGCTGCAGGAGCGTCGGGAGAAGCTGAAGACCCGCCGCGAGCACGTGGCCGAGGCCCAGACTGCGTTCAACGCCTACATCCGTGAGCGTGACGCCGGCCTGCCGTGCATCAGCTGCGACTCGCTGCCGAGCGACCACGACCTCATCACCGGCAGCCGCTGGGACGCCGGCCACTACCGGTCAGTGGGCGCCTGCCCGGAGCTGCGGTTCGAGCCGCTCAACGTCCACCGCCAGTGCGTGAAGTGCAACCGCAACCTGTCGGGTAACGCGGTCGAGTACCGCATCCGCCTGGTGAAGCGCATCGGCGCCGACCAGGTTGATTGGATCGAAGGGCCTCATAAGCCCCAGCGCCTGACCATCGAAGACCTGCAGGCCATCAAGGCCCTGTACAGGCAAAAACTCAAAGACCTTAGGAGGGCAGCAGCATGAACTGGACACCAACCGACAGCGGCCAGCTGCTGATCCTGGCCATGGCCATCTTCGGCAGTTACGCGATCGTGCGAGGCATGGTCATCAAGGCCAAGCGTAAGCGCGAGGAGGGCGGCCCATGCAACTGAACAGCGCGCGTCAGGCGTGGCACGACTGCCTGTACACCGCCTGGGACAGCCAGGGCTCCTTTATCGAGCAACTCGGGCTGCTGGGCACCATGGTCCAGACCACCGAGAAGCAGCG
>NZ_BQIJ01000041.1:0-3992 GCF_021602465.1 Pseudomonas urethralis | reverse complement strand
CATATACCGGCTCAGGAGGTTCACGGGTCTTTGCGATCCTAGCGCTGCAGCTCGCTTGAGCACGCTCCGATCAATCTCCGATGAACCCTGCGATGGGGAGCAGGGCATCGGGCAGTTAACGTCAGGCGGACGTGGGGCTGGCTGTTCAGTTGAAAGGCTTTCGGCAGTCGGCGCAGAACACCCGGCCAGTTCCGCTATGGCCCAGCTTCGTTTCGTGCTTGCAGCGCTGGCGCTGGGCTTGCAGTGCCAGCTCATAGGTGAGGAACCAATCACCTTTGGTGGCGACCTGTTCAGGACTGCCAATTGCGGCCTCTACCGGCTTGTTGGCGCTGTTGAGTATCCAGGCCATCGTCTTGCCCTCCAGGGCGGTTGATTTATCCGTGGTTGGCGAATTCGCCGTGTAGCTTTTTGCGTAAAGCGCACGCCGCACGGTCAGCCTCGTGCACATCATCGAACAGGCCGCCGTGATGAACTTGGTAGTTCAGGCAGACCTGAACGTGCCACTTCCCTTGGCGCTTGTTCCAGCTGACGTTCTTGAAGCCGGAAGTGTTATGCGCACGCTTGCCTTGGTTGTGGTTGTTTTGCTGGTGGGTGCATTCGCGCAGATTCTTCCAAGCGTTGTCGTCAGTCTTGCCGTTGATATGGTCTATCTCGGCAGTCGGCCACTCACCAGTCATGTAGAACCATGCGAGCCGGTGAACCCGGTAGTTGTGCGGGGGTATCCACGTTGAGAGATACCCTTTGCGATCTGGCTTGCCCATGACGTAACCGTCAGAGGCACGAGTGAAAACACCGGTCTCTGGGTCGTAATGAGCGAACTGAAGAAGTTCTGCGTGAGTGATTCGACTCATATCTACTCCTGCTTTCCACGAGACCCTGTTGCCAAGGTCACCTGGAGAGCATCCGGCCCGATCATGCCGAGCCGGAAATCTCGTTTCCTAAAGAGCTTGTTCAGGTCGGGTCCGCTTGATGCTTTCGCCTTGCGGGGCCTGGATCGACACTTCGCTGTCGTCTGCTATCTGGCATGTCCAGATGGTGTGAGGCTTGAGGGCCTCCCGAGGGCCTGAGTGGCGTCTCGATGGGTGTAAATCTACAACCGAAAGTTACAGTACGCAAGCCTTTTGGTTGTAGATTTTTTCGCAAAGGTTGTAAGTGGTTCATCGCGTTAGACTTTTAGTTGTAACTGGAGGCGAAAAAAAGCCCGCTGGTGCGGGCCTTGGGGATTCTGAAGGGTCAATCTGTCACCAAAGGACAGATGACCAGAAGACTTTGCCTTTGATGTGGATGTTCTGCTCGACCATCTCCTGGGCGGTGTATTCCTCGTCAGGGTGCTCGTCACGGTTGAAGCTGCGCATGCGGATACCACCGCCAGGCAGCCGGTAGAGGGTTTTGACCCTGAGCTGTCCGTCGTGGTCGATGGCGTACATCTTGCCGTCGGTAATCGCGGTGCTGCCCTGGTCCACGCCAACGGTGCTCTTGTCGGGCAGGACCGGCTCCATGCTGTTACCGCTGACGGTCACGCATACGGCGTTGTCTGGCTGAACACCCTGCTTGCGCAGCGTGAGCTTCCCGAAGCGCAACTTCTGCTTGTGCGACTGCTCGACCACAGTCCGGCCGCTGCCGGCGGACAGCTCCACTTCCTTGAGGAACGGCACATACACCTCATCATCATCCAGCGGCGTGTCGTCGTCCCATACATCGATTGGGCCAAGCATCCTGGCATTGGATTCGGCCCGATCGCTTCGAGCCAATAGCTCCCCAGTCACCAGGTAGGCAACCGAAGTCGAAAGGGCGGCAGCGATATCGTCCAGCCGCTTACCCCTCGGGACCGAAACCTCGGATTCCCATTTCTGTACGGCCTGCGGGGTAACCGAAAGCCGGCGAGCCAGCTCTGACTGGTTCAGGCCGGCCTGTTCTCTTTTGCGCGCGATGCGCTGACCTAGTGTGCTCATCCTCAAATGATGCAACCACAGGTTGTAAATATCACTGTGAATCTCAGTTGTAGTTTTGCCACGCTTGCGATAACCTTTGGTTGTAGTTGTAACTTTGAGGCGTAAAAATGAAAGAGCTACCCATCTGTAGAGCGGCAAAAGTCGCTGGCGGCCAGTCCGCCCTCGCTCGAATCCTCAAGGTCACGCCTCAAGCGGTGCAGAAAATGTGCGCCTCGGGTCGTGTGCCGGCCGAGCGAGTTTTGGAAATCGAGAAAGCCACCGGCGTTTCTCGCCATGAGCTGCGCCCCGACATTTACCCGTGCGCCGCTTAACCCCTTTCAATCACAAGGAGCCTTCCCCGCATGTACGCCAACCCCAAGCACCTGCATGACCGCGAGATCAAGGTCCGGGTCGACGAGGACACATTCAACCTGATCCAGGCGATGGCCGTGTATCACCGCACCCAGCGTGCCGTGCTCTGCCGCGAAATGCTGGAAGCGCAGCTGGCTGCCCTGGCTTCGGAGAATACCGGCGATCAAACCGCAGCCTGAAGGCCGCGAGGAGGCCCTATGCCGACCGAACAATTCGGTCTGGATCCGGGCTCGATGGAATTACTTGAGCGAGAGGCGCGAAAGCGGGGGATCACCCCTGAAGCGCTAGCAGCCGAGCTGATTGATCGAGAGCTGGCCAGCCGAACGAAACCTCGAAACGCGAGGGGAACGGTTCTTCCGTTCCAGCGCAAGGCCTGAACAGGCCCTGATAAGCCCGAATTGCGGGCACAAAAAAGCCGGGGGTGAAGGCCCGGCTCTCTGCAACGCATAAAAGTGAGACCAATTATGCATCCACAGACCCCAAGTGTACAGGCCCTGATCCGGCCCGCGCCACAAAATGCGAACCACGATTTCGTGGCGCGCAGCATGTCACTCACCCTTGGAGGGGTGAAGATCAAGCAGGATATTGAGGGCCGCTACTGCCTCAATGACCTTCACAAGGCAGCCGTGGCCGATGGAGCGAACAAGCGCACCAAGGAGCCAGGCAAGTTCATGGCTACGGAATCCTTCGCCGAAATGGTGGCTGAGTTAACTACCCAAAATCCGGGTAGTTTGCCGGTGGTGACTATTGAGGGTCGCAATGGCGGCACCTATGTCGTCAAGGAGCTTATCTACGCCTACGCCATGTGGGTGAATGCCAAGTTCCACCTGCACGTAATCCGTACCTTCGATGCCGTAGTTGTCGGGCACATCCAGTTGGTGGAAGGGCGCCAGGCCCGTGAGCGAGCGCGCCTTGAGGCCCCAGCCCTGACCGAGGCCATCAAGCATGGTCGCCTGTCTGTCGGCAAGGATGTTAAACACTACCACTTCAGCAACGAGTTCGACCTGATCAACCGCATCGCGCTGGGCATGCCGTCGAAGGCATACCGGGCGGTGCACTGCATCAGCCCGACTGACTCGATCCGCGACCACCTCACTCCGTGCGAAATCCGCTGCATCGAGCACCTTCAGCGCGTGAATGCCTCCCTGATTGACGTGGGCATGGACTTCGAGTCGCGCAAGAAGAAGCTGAGCCAGATCTACATCCAGCGTCACAGCCGTGCGCTGCTTTCTGAAATCAAGCGCCTGGAGTTCTGACCATGCCCACCATGACCTATCAGCAACTGGTAGAGCGGGCGGCCATGACGTCCCTTGATCTGCATAAGGCTTCGACTGCAACCAAGGCCCTCAAGGCTGAGCTGCGCTCGATGTACGACACCTACTTCCAGGCCCATGGCCGGCCGGAGGGGAAATTCGATCCAGATAACGACGCCTTCCTGCCGGTGATGATGTTCACCAACTCCCAATACGACCGCGTCCAGGCGGCGAAGAAGGCCGAGTACAACGCAAGGCGCCGCCATGAGCGGGCTGTAGCTTCCCTCGCCGCTGCATGTGAATGCGCCGGGGACGGCCTGCACACCCACGACAAGGCCGTGCGGGGTGCAGCATGAGCGATGACCTGATCCGAAAACAATTTGAAGATGCCTTCAGCGCTAATTTTCCTTGCACCTACAAGGCAGCAAAGGCTGGC
>NZ_BQIJ01000040.1:0-4067 GCF_021602465.1 Pseudomonas urethralis | reverse complement strand
AAAGTCGCTGGAGGTCATGTGGTTCCACAACCGAGCCGGAGCAATGCCGAGCCTGCGTGAGGCTATCGACGCGGCCAAGGAGCGCGGCCAATGAGCATGGAACTGATGGTCAAGGCCATGAAGACCACCAAGCGCGAGCGCGTGTACGCCAAAACTGGTGGGCGCTGCTCGTACTGCGGAACGCCTGTCGAACTGCTGACATTCGCTGTCGACCACGTAACCGCCCGCAAGCATGGCGGCTCGAATCGCATCGAGAACCTGATGCCAGCTTGCAACCCCTGCAACGGCGCAAAAGGGGCGAAAACGGTTGAGGACTACCGCATGTACCTGATTGCGAAATCGGTTACTGGCGAGCCTGTCTTCGGCCATTCCCAACTGCTCTACCTGAAGGCTGCGGGCGCATTCCCTGTCCTCGGCTTCGACAAGGAGCACAAATTCTATTTCGAGGTGATGGAATGAGCATCATCCGTGCCCCTCGGCCTGAAACGAAGTTCTACACCTTGGACAAGGCCATCAGCGAAGACGAGCGCCTTTCTTGGGCTGCGCGCGGGCTGCTGATATTCCTGCTGGGCAAGCCGGACAACTGGGAGGTGTCTGTCACCCACCTGATCAAACAGACCAGCAAGGCCATTGGTAAATCCAGTGGTCGTGATGCTGTGCGCGTGATTATCAAGGAGCTTGAGGCAGCTGGTTACATGGCTGTTGACCGTGCGCGCAATGACGGCGGATCGTTCAACGGCATGGCCTACACCGTGTGCGAGCGACCACAGACGGAAAATCCGTCTATGGGTTCACCACAGACGGAAAATCCGGCGCCGGAGAAACCGGCCCCGGCAAAACCGGCGCCGGGAAATCCCCCCCTAATAAAGAATGATCTTCAGCAACCTACTGAAGAAGAAGCAAGTACTGATCTTGAGCATTGCGCCCCACCCGCTGAAGCGGGAGAGAGCGCCGGCAAGGTCATCGCACTGGTCCCGCAGCCACGCTGCGTAATCCCCGCCGATATGCCTGGTCCGAAAGATCCTGAGTGCAAAACGTTCAAGGCCTGGGCGAACTACGCCATGGCCTACCGCAAGCGCTACCACGCATGGCCGGTATGGAACGCCAAGGCAGGCGGGCAGGTCGGCCAGTTGATCAGCCGTCTCGGCATCGACGTTGCCCACCATGTGGCCGCGTACTTCCTGACGATCAACGACGCGCGCTTGATCAACGGCTGCCACAACCTGGGCGATTTGCTGGCCAAGGCCGAGGCCTACCACACCCAGTGGGTGACCAACCGCCAGATGAACGCCACCACTGCCCGCCAGCAGGAGCAGACCCAGGCGAACATGAACGCGGCACAGGAAGCGGCTGACGCGATCCGCAACGGCCAGGGAGGTAAGCGCAATGCTTTCCTCTGACCAACAAGCCGAACTGGCCGTGGCCATCTGCGCCACTGCCGAGGCAATGGGGCAGGCCATCAGCGCTGGAGGCGCTCAGCTCATCGCTGAGGACCTTTCGGCCTACGAGCCTAGCGTGATCATTGGCGCGCTGCGCGCGTGCCGTAGAGAGCCTGCTGGGCGCCTTTCGCTCGGCATGGTCCTCAAGCACATCCACGCGGCTGACACCCGCCCCGGAAAGGATGAGGCGTGGTCGATTGCCCTGGCGGCCAGTGACGAGCATGAAACGGTCGTGCTCACCACAGAAATCCGCCAGGCCATGATCGCCTCCGCTCCAATCCTTGAGGCCGGCGACAAGATCGGCGCCCGGATGGCCTTCATGAGCGCCTACGAGCGGCTTGTCAGCTTCGCCCGCGCCGAGGACCAGCCGGCCAAGTGGGAGGTGTCGCTGGGTTACGACGCTGGGCGACGGGTGACGGCCATCGAATCCGCCGTACGCGCCCAGCTCATCACCCACGAGACCGGGGCCAAGTACCTGGCCGACTTGCGTATCGCACCAATCACCCAGGATGGCCAGGCCATCGCCGGTCTGCTCACTGGTGAAGTGCGCCCGCAGGCCAGCGCCAAGACTCGGGAAAAGCTCGCCGAGGTGCGCTGCATCCTCAAGGCAGCCCAGGCTAAGAAAGACCGCGAGCGCGCCAAGGAAGACCAGCGCCGTCGCATCGAAACCTATCTGCGCAAGCGGCAGACACGCGCCGCAGTCGCTCAGTTGAACATCAAGCGCGCCGGGCAGCCGGCCGGGGAGGGGGTGTGAGCCTATTCCAGTGTGAAGAGTGCGGTTGCCGCGACAACACCGCTACCAGCGGCTACTGGTTCCGCAATGATGAGGGGAATCCATGCCAAGGCCGAAAGCTTTGCGCAGCGTGTGACCCCAGCATCGGCAAGTGGCACGGCGTGTTCAAGCGTGAATACCTGCCCAAGGGCGAGTTCTTCACCAACCGCCAAGGGAATCTTGAGCACAAGACCACCGGCAAGCTTTGCCACGAGTACCTGGCCGAGGAGAAGCACTGATGGACACCAACAAGATGCGCGACACCTACGAGGCGTGGGCCATCCAGGATGCCTCCAGCGTCGGGCGTGACCTGGTGATCGACCGCGAGGGCGACTGGTACATCGGGAAGGACGCCCAGTTCCTAAATCTCGGCTGGGCCTCCTGGAAGGCCTCCCGCGAGGCCGTGGTGGTGGAGCTGCCTTCGGCCTGCGCATACGAAGGCCTGACCGAGCACTTGGGCTCATTGATCGAACTGTCCTACGAGGCTCCAGAGCATGACCCTGTTGGCCTTGCTCGACTTCCAGATGTCCGCGAGGCCATCGTGGCCCAGGGCCTGAAGGTGGCGCCATGACCGAGAAGATCAGTGTCAACTGCCAGGCCAAGCTATCCGAGGCCGTGACCATGCTCACCGGAATGTTCCGCGAGAATAGGTTCGTCGTGGTCAGCATGCGCCCGGGCAAGGACCGGACCCTGGACCAGAACGCCCTGTGGTTCGCGTTCTACAAGCGCATCTCCGAGATGACCCAGATCGGTGACGCATCGGAGGCCCGCAAGTACTGCAAGCTACACCACGGCGTGCAGATCCTGCTGAACGAGGATCAGGACTTCCAGGCTGCCTGGTACCGCGTCATGCGCCACCTGTCCTACGAGGAGAAGCTGGACATGATGGGCGACTGCAAGCTGTTCGGCCCGGACGGCATGCCGGTGACCAGCCTGTTCAATCGCGCCCAGGGCATTGCCTACACCGATCGCATCGTGGCGGACTTCTCGGCCCGGGGCGTGGTGTTCAGCGACCTACTGGGCGAGGAGGCCGCGTGAGGACAGCTCTCAAGGAAGTGAAGCAGAAGACCTGCAAGGCCTGCGGGGAGAAGTTCCGGCCGTCGCTGTCGACGCAGAAGGCCTGCGGCGTGCAGTGCGCGTTGGCACTGGCCAAGAAGCCAGAGAACCAGGCTGTGGCCCGAAAGGCGATTGCCCAGCGCGAGCGCCGCGAGATCCAGGTGCGTAAGCAGAAGCTCAAGAGCCGAGCCGACTACGTCCGCGAAGCCCAGGCGTTATTCAACCAGTGGGTGCGCCTACGCGACCAAGCGCAGCCATGCATCAGCTGCGGCCGACACCACCAGGGCAAGTACGACGCCGGGCATTACCGCACCGTTGGTGGCAACCCAGAGCTGCGTTTCGAGCCGCTCAACTGCCACAAGCAGTGCGTGCCCTGTAACCAGCACAAGTCGGGCGACATCGTGAACTACCGGATCAACCTGGTGCAGCGCATTGGCGCCGACAAGGTGGCCTGGCTGGAAGGGCCTCATCAGGCCCAGCACTACACCATCGAAGACCTCAAGGCCATAAAGGCCGAGTACCGCGACAAGATCAAAGCCCTGAAGGAGGCAGCATGACCTGGACACCAACCGACAGCGGCCAGCTGCTCATCCTGGCCATGATCATCTTCGGCGGGTATGCGCTTGCACGCGGCGCGGTCATCAAGGCAAAGCGCAAGCGCGAGGAGGGCGGTCCATGCAACTGAACAGCGCGCGTCAGGCGTGGCACGACTGCCTGTACACCGCCTGGGACAGCCAGGGCTCCTTTATCGAGCAACTCGGGCTGCTGGGCACCATGGTCCAGACCACCGAGAAGCAGCG
>NZ_BQIJ01000039.1:0-5400 GCF_021602465.1 Pseudomonas urethralis | reverse complement strand
GGTTGGCCAGGGAAGTGAAGCTCAACGTCAACCAGTTGAATGATGCCGCCAAGATGGCATTGGTAGACATCACAGTCGCGGCAGGAACACTGGAGCTGGATGCGCGGAAGACCCTGAACGGCATGAAAATCAGTGCGGGCCAAGCATCGCAGTTGGTACGCGACAGTTTCAGTGGGTTACGGGGGACGGGTAAAGGCTGGGAGCTGTTGCTTTCGCTCGGCGGGCTCTTCTTGACGAGCGATAGCCTTGAAAAGAACCTCAAAATAGGGGAGGAAGAAATCGGCCCAAAGTCCAATGAGGCCATGATGGCCCTATACGGATCGAGCTTAGGTCTTCTTGGTGGAGAAATAGAGCTTTTGGGCTTATTGATGCCGCAAAGAGCAAAAATAGAAAACAGGTTCTCTATTGGTCGTATAGTTGCGAGTACCGGGGCAGCCATCAGCGCCATCAACGGACTCTTTGATACAATTCAGGCAATGCTCGCAATGAAGCGAAGCAGTACCTCTGGCGACGAAACCTCATACGAATGGTACAGGTACACTTTCATCGCCGGAATACTCAGCACCGCATCCTCAACTACTGCTGTATTCTATCCGACCATGTTTGGCCCTTTAGGCATCGCTATAGCACTTGGCTTTGTCACGTATACCCTGATGAAAACAGCCACTGAGAGCGAGTCAACACCTCTAGAGCGGTGGGCTAGGCGCTGTTATTTCGGCAACGCCAACGAATCCCCACGAATCCACTGGGACTCGCCAACTTATGCGGACATTGCAATCTCCGAATTGAATGCATGCACACTGGGCCTGACAAATGGGCTGACATTCGTAACCGTCAAAGCAGAGCATGCAACGAGTCCGAAAATAGGCGGCCTTGCCAACCTGGAAACCAATACAACACTAAAATTCAGAATCATGCTACCTCAATTCACAGAAGGCACTGCCGGATACCACTGGGCCTTAATAATTCATCGTTCAGGAGACGGTAACTCACCAGATCACACTGGAGGTGAAGTAATTGCAAGTGAACAATATTTTGCTCCATCCCTGGCCACAAGAACCGCCAGCCACACTTCACTAGCACCCTCGAAACGCCCTAGAACCCCGGACTACAGAGCAGACACGATTAAAACAACCAACACCAACCAAGAGCCTTCGCAGCCCCAAAATAATTACAACTTGAAAGTCATCACTGGAACCGTAGAGCTCACTCCTGACATAGGAAAACACAACATTTTATCCGCCACCCTTGTATCAGCCTACTGGCCAGATCGAAACATTCCGGATGCTGTCGCAGAAGTAAAAATACAGGAGGAAAAATAATGACCCTTCCTCATCGCGGATTTGGCTGGAAATATGACCTTCCCGCTCCAAATGAGCCTGCTCTTCTGCAGTCAATTTCCGACCAGCTAGACCCACCACCAAATCAAATCAGCCAAAACCATCTGGAAATTCCAAGATCCGTACTGAAATTCAGGGGATACTGGATCGTTATTGGGCCAATTTTGCTTCTACTAGTCACATTAGAAACAACTTTTTCAATATTTAATTACTTCATCCCATCCCCTAAAATCGACTTGGCTCTTGCGAGCGTAGCATTAGCCACATTCATTGGGTCATTTTTTATAGTTACGCCCTATCTTCGTTTCGAGTTGGAACTGCCACGCGACGAACCTATCCGCTTCAACCGGCACCGCCGAAAAGTCTACTTCTACCAATACCAAATGGATCGCCTTCACCCGTTCGGCCGCAAGAACTGGGGAGTTAAACCGGTCGCCTACGACTGGGAGAATCTCACTGCCGAAGTTTATCGATTTTATGCACCTTTGGGGTATGGCGGCTTAAAGGAAGAAGTCCGGATATCTGTCTGCAAGCCTGGAACCGACGAGATAATTGATCGCTTTTTCTTCACTGCAGACATAAACAAAGGCGAACAGTATTGGAATATAGCAAGATGGTTCATGCAGCAAGGGCCTGACGCGCTCCCAGACTTCGTCAACCCGCCTTGGGACTGGAATGAGGGCTTTTACTCAAACCCTTTTGATCAGCGCGCCCCCAAAGTCCAATGGCCCGCCGAAATGGACCTGGAATCCCGCACCGCCCCCGCTCAGGCCGAGCAACTATGAAACCCGCCGGCCCTGGCGGTATCGCTTGGCCTCCAAGCTTGCACCCGCTAAAATCCCCCGCGGGTGCTAGCTGCAAGGTGCAGTGACGCAGGTTAAAGAACAGTGCAGGTCGGGCCGCCTGCAGGGGTTCTTGTGCCTATGCAAAAAACCAAATTGACCCGCGCCCAACGCCTGGCCCAGCGGGCCTTCGCCAATTTCGAGCGCTTCCTGCACATCGAAGCGGTCAGCGGCATCGTGCTGCTGATCACCGCCGTCGCGGCCCTGATCTGGGCCAACTCTCCAGCCGCTGCCAGCTATGACGCCCTTTGGCACACGCCGATCAGCTTCGGCATCGGGTCGCTGAGCTTCTCGCAATCGCTGCACTTCTGGATCAACGATGGCCTGATGACCATCTTCTTCCTGGTGGTGGGCATGGAGATCCGTCGCGAAATCCACGAAGGCGCGCTGTCCAGCCTGCGCCAGGCCACCTTGCCGATGGCCGCTGCGGTGGGTGGCGTCGTCGCTCCTGCACTCATCTACCTGGCCTTCGGCCATGCGCCGGCCGAGCAGCAAGGCTGGGCCGTGCCGACCGCTACCGACATCGCCTTCGCGGTCGGCGTGCTGGCACTGCTGGGCAAGTCGATCCCGTCCAACATTCGCGTGTTCCTGCTGGCGCTGGCGATCATCGATGACATCATCGCCGTGCTGATCATCGCCGTCTTCTACTCCGGTGGCCTCGACTACAGCGGCTTCGGTGTCGCGGCCATCGGCCTGCTGCTGGTGGTAGCGCTGCAGAAAATCGGCGTCGGCTCGGCTTGGGCCTATGTCATCCCCGGCGCGATCACTTGGGTCGGCATGCTGATGACCGGTGCCCACCCAACCCTGGCCGGTGTGATCCTCGGCCTGATGACGCCGGTGGCCGCCATGCCCCTGGGCGAGCGCCCGGTGGATGCGATTTCGCGGTTCACCCACGATCTGCTGGGCCGGGCCAAGACGCCCGAGTCGGATACCGGTGAACTCATAGACCCGCTCAAACGCCTGCGCCTGGCGCAACGCGAGCTGGTGCCCCCAGTGACCCGTGTCGGCGGCGCCCTGCACCCTTGGGTAGCCTATGCGATCATGCCGCTGTTCGCGCTGGCCAACGCCGGTGTGGGCCTGTCCGGTATCGACTTGTCCGCCGAGGCGCCACACTGGGTGATGATGGCAGTGGCCGTGGCGCTGGTGGCTGGCAAGCCGCTGGGCATCATCAGCGTCAGCTGGCTGATGGTGCGCCTGGGCTGGTGCAGCCTGCCGGCCCAGGTCAACTGGCGCGGCATCACGCTGATCGGCCTGTTGGCTGGCATTGGCTTCACCATGTCGATCTTCATTGCCAACCTGGCCTACAGCGACCCGGCCTCGCTGGGTGCAGCCAAGCTTGGCGTGCTGTCGGGCTCGGTCATCGCAGCCGTGCTGGGCCTCGCCTGGGGCGTCACGGGCCTGCGCAAAGGCACGAGCAAGGCGCCTGTGCAAGCGAGTTGAAGGGTGACCGGGGCCTACTGGCCCCGGCATTTTCCTGTATACAAAATACTCGAACTTTGCTTACATGCGTGTCTGTGCGCCTACGACAGCGGCAATCGTCGCTGCGTATTGTGCCAGGCATGAGCCATGCAAGCTTCTCAGCAACACACCCCTAAGACCCTCCTGGTCAAGAATGCGGCACTGCTGGTCACCATGGACGGCGAACGCCGCGAAATCAGAGGTGGCGGCCTCTATATCGAAGACAACCTGATCAAGCAGGTCGGCCCCAGCGATACGCTGCCACAGCACGCCGACGTGATCCTCGACATGGCCGGCAAAGTGGTCATCCCGGGCTTGGTCAACACTCACCACCACATGTACCAGAGCCTCACCCGGGTAGTGCCGGCGGCCCAGGACGGTGAGCTGTTCAACTGGCTGACCAACCTGTACCCGATCTGGGCGCGGCTGACCCCGGAAATGATCTCGGTTTCGACCCAGACGGCCATGGCCGAGCTGATCCTGTCGGGCTGCACCACCTCCAGCGACCACCTGTACATCTACCCCAACGGCTGCAAGCTCGACGACAGCATCCACGCTGCCAGCGAGATCGGCATGCGCTTTCATGCCGCCCGCGGCAGCATGAGCGTAGGCCGCAGCCAGGGTGGCTTGCCGCCTGACTCGGTGGTGGAGAAGGAAAGCGACATCCTCAAGGAGTCGCAGCGCCTGATCGAGGACTACCACGATGCCCGTCACGGTTCGATGCTGCGCGTGGTGGTGGCGCCCTGCTCGCCATTTTCGGTCAGCCGTGACCTGATGCGCGAAGCCGCAGTACTGGCGCGCAACTACGGCGTATCGCTGCACACCCACCTGGCCGAGAACGTCAACGACATCGCCTACAGCCGCGAGAAGTTCGGCATGACCCCGGCCGAATATGCCGAGGACCTCGGTTGGGTCGGCCATGACGTGTGGCACGCCCACTGCGTGCAGCTCGACCAGCACGGCATCGAGCTGTTCGCCCGCACCGGCACCGGTGTCGCGCACTGCCCGTGCTCGAACATGCGCCTGGCGTCGGGCATCGCGCCGATCCGCAAGATGCGCGACCACGGTGTGCCGGTGGGCCTGGGCGTCGACGGCTCGGCCTCCAACGACGGTGCCAGCATGATCGGCGAAGTGCGCCAGGCGCTGCTGCTGCAGCGCGTAGGCTTTGGCCCTGACGCGATGACCGCCCGCGAAGCACTGGAAATCGCCACCCTGGGCGGCGCCAAGGTACTCAACCGCAACGACATCGGTGCCCTGGCGCCGGGCATGATCGCCGACTTCGTCGCCTTCGACCTGGGTCATGTGGCTTACGCCGGCGCCCTGCACGATCCACTGGCAGCCCTGGTGTTCTGTACCCCGACCCACGTCGACACCAGTGTGATCAACGGTCGCGTGGTATTGCAGGATGGCCGCATCACCACCATCGACCTGCCCCGCGTGCTGGAACGCCACAACCAGCTGGCCTACGAGCTCGTCAGCGGCGACTGACCCACCAGTAAGTGCTCTGCTTTTGCTCTGCTTTTGCTCTGCTTTTGCTCTGCTTTTGCTCTGCTTTTGCTCTGCTTTTGCTCTGCTTTTGCTCTGCTTTTGCTCTGCTTTTGCTTCTAAGCGCGCGGTAGTTCAGCAAACGCCGAATGCGACTTCAGGAGGCCGAGCGCAGGTCTTGCGGAGGGAGGTGACGGGCATGGATGCCCGTCAAGCGCTGCGGCCCAGGATGGGCCGTTCAGCGCGGTCCTCCCGGGAGCAAGGCCGGAGCGAGG
>NZ_BQIJ01000038.1:0-5731 GCF_021602465.1 Pseudomonas urethralis | reverse complement strand
GGTCCGGTTATCCCCTAAGGGCCCGCCGGGCTCGGGTGTGTGTTCAGGAAGTGATGCTGCCGGCCAGTGCGCTGGCGAGCATGAAGAAGGTGCAGGCGAAGAGCATGGAGAAGGAGCCTCGCCAGATGACCAGACGGCGGGCGCGCTGGTAGCTGGTCATTCGTCATCCCTCATCGGGGGAATATCGATGCCCTCGCGCTCAAGGAGCTCTTCAAGCGCGAAAACTCGGCCAACCTGGTTACCAACCGACAGCGCTGTAATTTCAGCGCCATCTATCTCTCCGCCAAGGCAGAAGAGTTCAGGGTGCGCACTGCGGAATTCCTCAGCATCATCCAGCTGGAAAACAACTGTCAGAAATTTCATGCCCGAACCTCGTAGGCCAGCGTGCACATGCCGCAGAGGTAGGCACGGCCCGACCATGCTGCCGGGTTCTCGATGTGAGCCAGTCGCGCCTGATTCATGGCGTCCTCCATGGTCAGGCCCTTGAATACCAGCAGGATTCGATCGTCTGGCACGGCCTGGGCAACCTCGGCCACCTGGTCGTCGATGAGCGACGGGAAGATCGGCGTAGTCATGCAGCCTCCTTGCGCCGAACGGCAATACGCCGAATGCGCTCGCAGTAGTGTTTGAATTCCTCGGCATCGATGACGAGGATGGAAAAGTAGGCGACCACCATGGATTCGGCCTTCGCATCCTCCACCGGGCCTGAGCCCGGCAGAAGCATCGTCTCGATCGCGGCCTCGATGGCGCGAACCGCCACGCTGTGAGGATTCATTCCGCGTCCTCGGCCTGGGCCAGCACTGCTTCCTTGGCGAAGGGCGTGAGCAGCTGGCGGGCGATCTCCTGTAGTGCTGCCTCAGGGCTCGCCACGCTCATGATTTCGTCGGCAGCTGCCGCGGCATCGCTGGTGACCTTGCAACGCGCGGACAGGATCAGGCGCCCGAGGACCGAGTTGCTGATCCCAGACAGGCCAAGCTGGCCCATCGCGAACTCGTCCACCGCCTGAGCGAAGCGTTCGTATGTCACGCCACGCTGGCGGAAGTTGCGCTGGAACACTACGTCACGGCGCGCCATCAGCTCTGCGATACCGTCGTCGATCCAGCGTGCCTCCGCCTGCTCAGCCGCGCTTTCGCTCACCGCCGGAGGCAACTGGTTGTCGTACTGCCATTGTGCTGCTCGAAGTGCGCCCATGGCGTCCTCCAGATAGGTTATGCGGCCGCATTGGCCAGGAGCCAGGCGCGGGTGACCAAACCCACCGTGAAAGGTGGCCTGGCGCCTGCCGATGCGGTCGAAGTGAAGGGATGGGATGCGGGATGCATCGGAGATTGATCGGAACACCAGGGCGCTACCCCTGCTTGGTTCCCGCCGCGTTTCTGGTATTGGCCGTCTCGCATATACCGGCTCAGGAGGTTCACGGGTCTTTGCGATCCTAGCGCTGCAGCTCGCTTGAGCACGCTCCGATCAATCTCCGATGAACCCTGCGATGGGGAGCAGGGCATCGGGCAGTTAACGTCAGGCTGTCGTGGCGCTGGTTGTTCAGTGCTGCAGCGCGCCGCGGCCATATGGCTTGAAGCAGCAAGCGCAGACGGCCACACCGGTCTCCTGCTCGATCTCAATAGCTCGAGCGGCCCTTCGTGCTGCGTAGCCGGAAACGCCTGCGCGTTCAGCTTCTTCAGCTGCTTTCAGCCATTGGGCGATTGCAGGATGAGGAACAGGTCGACCCTCAAGATCAATTTCTATCTGCATCGTCTTACCCTCCAGGGCGGTTGATTAAGTGGATTCCCCCTGATACGCCCCACTTGAGGCGCACCGGGGAATCGTCTGTCAGCCCAAGTGCAGGGCCAGCATGCCGCGATCCATGATGTGCAGCTCGTCGGTGCCGTTCATGATCTCGCGCAGCTTCTCGACGCCACCGGCAATGCCGGTTACCGCTGCAACCACTTGCAGCTGGCCGCGACGATCCGCATTGCGCAGGGCCGAGCGGATTCGTTCGTCCTGTTTTGTGTCGGTCAGGTTCATGCTGTGTTCCTCCAGTGGATTCCCAAAGCCGGCTCATTGAACCGGCAGAGGTGAATCGGTTGGTCCGGCCTCGCTACTGGCGACAGGCCGGGGCATTGCGTCAGCGGTGATCGCTCGAGTTCAGCCGCCGACGGCCATGCTCTCAGTTCGGTTGGCCTTGAGCTTCCCTATCACCTCGCGTCGATCGGCCTCGGCGGGGTGGTCGCTGGGTAAGGTGTTCGCTACACGACGGCCGACTGCAGCTCTGCGGCCAGCTGGGTGGGGCAGTCCGTCGTGGGTTGCCGGTCCGCGTTCCGGCTGGTCTATCTACTTCATGGGCAGGTTCCTCCTCTTGGTTAATCGCTGCTCGCGCTTTGCCAGGTACCGACGCCCGTTCTGAGGGCATCCCGGCAGGGAGCATCTGCAGCGCAACCCTCCATCCGCTTTCCGTGGCCGGCCTGTGCTCCTGCCGTGCTGACGTTCCGCCTGATTTCGAGCTGGCCAGTTCCAGAGCTGGCATGGGGATCGAATTTATTGCTCGCGCTGTGCCGTTGCCGGGATCGATCCGCGAGGTTCCCATCAATGTGAAAGAGCGGCGGCCTGTGAGGGCCTCTGCAGTCCCTCGTGAGTGACTGCTTGAGGTGAAATTTATCTGTGCGATAAATGGCTGTCAATATCAATTTGATAAATTTATCTCCGGTCGATGATCGGTCGTTTATCAGGATGCCTTTTGCCAGGCGAAAAAAAGCCCGCACTGGGCGGGCTTATTTTTTATGAGGACTGGATCAGCTGGCTGAGGCCTTGGAAAAAACAGTCTGAGCGTCAGCTAGGCGAATGCTTCCACAGGCTGTGCATGTAACCTGGTAAGCCACGGTGTACCCATCTACGATGCCATCAAACCGAAGAGGCGTGGGCTTGCCTTTAAGCGTCTCAACCACCCAGGCCTCCTGTTCGCAAGTCCAGCAAGGCTTCAGATGGCCGAGCGAGGTCAGGGCGGACTTCACTGCTTTTGCTGGAAGAGCGATTATCTTCTCAAGATCGTCCGGGTCGTCTCGACGAGATTTCTCCGTAATTTTGTTCACTTGCAACCCTCCCTAGAAGAACGACGCGCCCCAAAAGACGCGGCCAATGATGCTTATTTCCTCTGCAGCCAGCTCGTCTGCCGTGTATTCCTCATCGGGATGCTCGTCCCGATTGAAGCTGCGTAGGCGCAATCCGCCGCGAGCGGTTCGGTAAAGCTGCTTCACGCGGACATGGCCGGCGTGGTTAAGCGCATACATCTTCCCGTCCACAACGTCCGAAACCTTGTTCTTGGCCCGATCGACCGCCACGGTTCCGCCATTCTGAAGAACGGGCTCCATGGAGTTTCCAGAGATCGAGACGCACACAGCCTGGTCGGGCTGTACGCCCATATTGCGAACGGTGTACTTGCCAAAGCGCAGCTTGCGGGTACCGCTTACCTCGATCACTGTCTTGCCGCCTCCTGCGGAAAGCTCCACTTCCTTCAGGAATGGCAGCTCAATCTCATCTTCATCCAGCGGCGTATCGTCGGCCCACTGGTCGATCCCCTCGGATTCGATCCTTGCGTTAGCCTCCACGGAGCGCCTGCCGGCAGGCAGATCGTGCGGCTGATCCAGCCAGCCATGTTCCAGGCCGGCCGCCGCTTCGATCTTCCTGGCCAGCTGTGGGCCGAGATTTCGCTTTGGGTTGGGTGAAATGATCAGGCTGATAACGGAAGGAGCCGTACCGCACGCAGCGGCAAATTCAGCCTGGGTTGGGTAGCGGGCCGCAAGGGCTCGCAAATTTTCGCGTCGAATGGTGTTGGTATCCATGCGCGGATGATGGCCGCTTTTATCCATGTGATAAATAATCTTCCTGATGAATCTCTGGTTGCCTAAAAATTATCACTGAGATAAATTTGCTTTATCTCCCGGAAAGGTGACTCAGATGAAAACCCCCATCCCTGAAATGCAGACCTGGCTTTCCAGCGCGAGCGCAGATGAGCGTCAGCGTGTGGCCGATGCTTCAGGAATTTCGGTCGGCTACCTGTGGCTGATCGCTGGAGGGCATCGGAAGCCATCCGAAGACGTCGCCGCAAACCTGCATAACGCAACTGGTGGTCGCGTTTCGGCCTTCTCGTTCTTTCCAAAGCTCGCAGCCATTGCTGCTACTGACGCCAAGTCGGTCGCATAACCAATTTCTTAGCCGCAAGGAGCCACTTAAGCATGTACATCGACCCCAGTCACCGCAGGGACAACGTCCACAAGGTGCGACTCAATCACTACAGCGATTCCCAGCTACGCAGGGTTGCGCAGTCGCTCGGCCTGCAGCCAGCAGTGCTTGGTCGAGAACTGGTGGAGATGGGCGCAGAGCTTCTGGGCGATCCAGAAATCGTAAGTCTTGCAGCAACTCTCAAGTGTTCAACAACTGCTCTGGTTCAACAGCTTGTTAGCCAGGGCGCGCAGGAGCTGAAGGCCCTGCTTGACGAGAAGGGTATCAAACGTCTGAGGGCCTAATGAGGAGGAAGGTGGCATGACGAGTGCCGTAACGGGTCTTGATCCGGGTGAAGTTGAACGGGTCATCCCGGAATCTCTGAGGGAACTGATCAGGGAGGCAGCGCGCCGATCAGCACCGAAGGTGCGACAGGCATTGAGTGAGAAAGGGCAGGCGACTATTGCGCGCCTCCCATACAGAGCGAGGGACTCATAAGGGACACAAAACAATCAGGCACAAAAAAGCCGGGATTGCGCCCCGGCTCTCTGCTTCACATAAAACTCTTGAGGTGAATTATGCATCCGCAGGACATCAGTATACAAGCCCCATCGAATCTCGCGCCACAAAACGCGAACTACGATTCTGTGGCGCGCACAGTGAACCTGTTCAGTTTCGAAGGCTTCGACGTCCGTGTCGTGCTAGTTGATGGTGAGCCTTGGTTCTCTGCTAGGGACGTTGCCGAACGTCTTGGCTACACCAATCCACAGAAAGCAGTGCGCGACCACTGCAAAAGCCCGCGCCCGGTGGGGGTGAACGATTCGTTCACCCTGGGTCCTTCGGCAAACATCATCCCAGAACGTGACGTCTACCGGCTGGTGATGCGCTCGAAGATGCCTCAAGCCGAACGCTTCGAGGAGTGGGTGGTGAGCGAAGTACTTCCCAGCATTCGCAAAACTGGCGGTTACACCGCCCCGGCCCAGCCCGCCGACCTCAGCAAGCTGGAAATTCTCCAGATGGCCCTAGAGTCAGAGAAAGCCCGTGTCCTGCTCACCGTCCAGGTCGAGGCCCAGGCCAAGAAGATCGACCACCTGGAAAACCTGTTCAAGGAAGGCATGAGCCACGTCCAGTTCTGCAAGAGCCTGAATGGGGTAAACGTGATGCAGGTGGGGCACTTCCTCGAAGGCCGCAACTGGCTCTACAACGAAAGCAAGTCCGGCACCCGGTACCGTGTGGCCGCCTACGCCCGCGACAAGTACATGACCGAGCACCAGCAGGAGATCGCCCCGCACGGCAAAGAGGCGTTCATCAGCTACACGCCGATCCTGCTGCGCAAGGGCGCGGTGCGCCTGTACGAGCTGTACCTGGCCGGAGAGCTGCCCATGAAGAAGAACTGGGACGGCCTGCACACCCACGACAAGGCCGTGCGGGGTGCAGCATGAGCGATGACCTGATCCGAAAACAATTTGAAGATGCCTTCAGCGCTAATTTTCCTTGCACCTACAAGGCAGCAAAGGCTGGC
>NZ_BQIJ01000037.1:0-5998 GCF_021602465.1 Pseudomonas urethralis | reverse complement strand
CCATGCAACTGAACAGCGCGCGTCAGGCGTGGCACGACTGCCTGTACACCGCCTGGGACAGCCAGGGCTCCTTTATCGAGCAACTCGGGCTGCTGGGCACCATGGTCCAGACCACCGAGAAGCAGCGCAAGGCGAGTCATGCCGTGCATCAGGCCCTGGCCGGCGGCGTGCAGGCAGCCATCGACCGGCTGACCACGCACGTGAAGGCCTTCGGGCATTACATGTACGCCCCGCGGCTGGACGCTGACACCCAAGAGATCGCCGAGGAATCGATTTTCATCATGGTGATGCAGCGCTCCCCCCGCATGACCGCCGCCAAGCGCGAGAAACTCGAGTACGTGGTGAAGGGTGTCATGACTCGGTATCGGTACATGCATCAGGGCGGCCAGTCGGCCAACGAGGACCCTCTGGCGTCGCCTGAGGCGTTTCGGGCGTGGCTGGATGCCCACTATGGGGTCAGGCTCGAATCGACGAACTGGGAGCGTGATTGGGCCGGCCCAGTGCGCCTGGCGTTCGACTGCTGCGAGGACCTGGACAAGGAGGCATTGAGCCCCGTGGCAGCCGCGATTTACGAAATGCGTAGGGCCGCTTGAGGGCCTATTGCGTTCCCGTGCGGCTGGTGGCATGATTTCGCCATCCTGATAATTTTGCCTTCGGCAAATACCCAAATTAACCCGGCCATCGCGCCGGGTTTTTTCGTTCATGCACAGCGAGAGGTCGAGCATGGAGTTCTTCCACCGACTGCTCGAGAAGTTCGACTGGATGATTGCGGGCCTATTGGGGGCCTTGGTCGCGACCCGTTGGCACAAGGACGACCTGACCGACCGAAAGGCCTGGCTGCTCTTCCTGTTCACCGGCATGGCCTGCGCCCACTACCTCACAGGAATGGTCAGCAATTACTTCGGTATCACCGAGCCCCGCAGCGTTGCGGGCGTGGGTTTTCTTCTCGGCACCTTCGGCGGCTCTCTCATTGCCGCCATCAACCGAGCGATCAAAGCCGCCGATCTATGGTCTGTCATCAGGTCCAAGTTCGGAGGGCCTAGCTCATGACATACGAATACATCAACGCCATCGCGGCCGGCGCCATCGCCATCTGGGCAACCTGGTGCGTGCTGAGTGGAAAGGTGCGCGACGGGGTGATCGGCAAGGTGCTGTACGCGGTCATCGCCATCAGCGGCTACGCCATCCTGGCCCGGTCCGAGCGTATGTTCTTCACCGCCAACACGGCGTGGGCCACGCTGATGGTATCCCTCGCTCTGGCTGGGATGCGGCACATGTTCATGCTCACCTACTGGCCACGGGTTAAGCGCTGGATCTGCCGGCACTTGGACTGCGATCGCTGCAAGCCGGTTGAGTGATCGGCGCCACAAAATCGAGTTGCGCCGTTTCGTGGCGCGACAATCTGAGGATCACCCATGGAAAACCAGCACAAGAAGATCACCGGCTACCGCGACCTATCCCAAAGCGAGATCGACGGCATGAACTCGATCAAGGCCCTGGAGGCCGACGCCGGCGAACTGTTCAAGCAGATTGGCCAGATCGAGGGAGTGGACCAGCGCACCCTGGCCCTTGCCAAGACCAACCTGCAGCAGGGCTTCATGTGGTTTGTGCGATCGATCGCCAAGCCAGCTGATCCGTTCGCCTGAGGCTAGCCATGACCACCATCGCCTACAAGGACGGCGTAATCGCCTACGACTCCCGACAGACCCGCAGCGGCTCCATCGTTTCCGATGACTGCCAAAAGCTCACCGTCGTGGATGGCGTCAGCTTCTTCCTGTCCGGTGCCGTGTGCGACGAGAAGGCCCTGATTGCGGCCTACTTCGGTACGCCATCACCGGTTCCTGTCGAGTGCTCGGGCTACGTGGTTGATGGCGGCAGGCTGCAGATGGTCGGCCATGACGACAAGACTGGAGTCTGGAAGCAGGATCTTGATCTGGCCAACCCCGATGCCATCGGCAGCGGCTATGCCTATGCCCTTGCAGCAATGGACATGGGCGCAAGCGCTGAAGAGGCCGTGCGCGCAGCTATGAAGCGTGACGTCTACACCGGCGGCAAGGTTCGCACAGTTCGAATCGCCCGCGACCAGTAAGGAATCCACATGAGTGCCAAGCAACCCGACTGGGAGGCGATCGAGCGAGCCTACCGGGCCGGCGTGCTTTCCGTGCGAGAGATCGCAGCAGCCCATGAGGTATCCCATACCGCCATCAACAAGCGCGCCAAGCGTGAAGGCTGGGATCGAGACCTCAAGGCGAAGATCAAGGCTAAAGCCGATGCGCTGGTTTCCAAGCGCGAGGTTTCCACAGAGGTTTCCAGCAAACAGGCGGAAACCGAAAGAGAGATCATTGAGCTCAACGCCGAGGTTATCGCCAACATCCGGATGGCTCACCGGGGTGACATATCCCGTAGTCGCAGGCTGACCAACAAGCTGCTGGATGAACTCGAAGGGCTGACGGACAACCGCCACCTGTTCGAAGAGCTTGGAGAGCTGATGCGTGAACCTGACGACAATGGCTTCGACAAGCGCAATGACCTCTACAACAAGGTGATCGGTCTGCCTGGTCGAACCAAGACCATGAAGGAACTGGCCGAGACGCTGAAGACGCTTGTTGCCCTGGAGCGCCAGGCCTATGACCTCGATGTCAAGCAAGGCGGCAGCGAGGAAGAGACTCTATCCAAGCTGATGGATGAACTATCGAAGGATGCCTGATCATGAAGCCCGAGCACATGAAACTGCTCCGGGATCGGTTCTGGCGGCTGAACAACCTGTACTTCATCACCGACAAGCAGGGCAAGAAGGTCCGCTTCCGCATGACGCAGGAGCAGATCGACTACTTCCAGGGGATGCACACCCGCAACATCATCCTCAAGGCCCGGCAGCTGGGGTTCACCACGCTGGTCTGCATCGTCCAGCTGGATGCCGCGCTGTTTGAGGCTGCCAAGTGCGCCCTGATCGCTCACACGCTGAACGATGCCAAGCGCCTGTTCCGGGAGAAGATCAAGTACGCCTACGGCCACCTGCCTAAGGAGATCAGGGCAGCCAACCCGGCGCGAAACGACGCTGCGGGCGAGCTGGTGTTCAGCAAGGGCGGGTCACTGTACGTATCCACCTCCTTCCGGGGCGGAACGCTGCGCTACCTGCACGTTTCCGAGTTCGGGAAGATCTGCGCCAAGTTCCCGCATAAGGCTCGGGAGATCGTCACCGGTGCATTCGAAGCGGTGGCTGCCGAGTGCTTCGTCACCATTGAATCAACTGCCGAGGGCAGGGCCGGCTACTTCTTCGACTACAGCCAGTCTGCCGAGAAGCAGCAACTGGCCGGCGTGCCTCTTGGTCTGCTCGACTGGAAGTTCTTCTTCTTCAGCTGGTGGCGCAATCCGCTGTACTGGCTGGACCCGACTGGCGTGGTCATCCCTGACCGCCTGACCAAGTATTTCGACGACCTGACCGCCAAGCACGGCATCGTCACCAATCCAGGCCAGCGCGCCTGGTACACGGCCAAGGAAAAGACCCTCGGCGACGACATGAAGCGCGAGTACCCGTCGATCCCTGCCGAGGCATTCCAGCAGACGATCGAGGGTGCCTATTACGCCAAGCAGTTCACCAAGCTCTACGCCACCCAACGCATCGGCAAGCTGCCTGACAACAGCCACCTGCCGGTGCACACCTTTTGGGACATCGGCGTGGGCGACTCGACCGCCATCTGGTTCGTGCGGATCGTCGGCGAGGAATTCCACGTCATCGACTTCTACCAGAACAGCGGCGAGGGCCTGCGGCACTACATGAAGGTGCTCAAGGATCGCGGATACACCTACGGCGAGCACTGGGGCCCTCACGACATCGACAACCGGGAATTTGGTAGCGATGGCAAGACTCGACGTGAAATCGCGCGAGAGGGCTACGAGATCGACGGACAGCGCTATTCGCTCACCTTCCAGGTGGTGCCGAAGCTGAGCATCGACGAGGGCATAGAGCAGGCGCGGGAGATTCTTCCCCGCTGCGCCTTCGACGAAGCCAAGTGCGAGGAGGGCATCACTGCTCTGGAGAGCTACCGCAAGGAGTGGGACGACAAGCGCGGCTGCTGGAAAGACAAGCCGCTCCACGACTGGTCATCCCACCCATCCGATGCCTTCCGCTACTTCGCCGTAGCCAAAACCAAGCGCTCCAGGGTGGAGCACATACCTGTCACATTCACGTTCTGAGGCCAGCATGCCGAATTACAGCGCAACCCGGAAGGAGTACACCGCTGCTCTGCCGGGCTGGAATCTGGTCAAGCGATGCGTGGCCGGAGCCCGGGAGATCCGGAAGTACGACGAATACCTGCCGATGCCAGACCCGACGAACCAGTCGGAGGAGAATCTGGAGCGGTACCGCCAGCTGAAGAAGCGGGCCATGTTCCTCAACGTGACCGGGCGCACGCGCACCGGGCTGCTGGGAGCAGTGTTCCGCAAGACGGCTGAGGTTGAGCTGCCATCAGGCGTCCAGTATCTGCTGGAGAACGCCAGCGGCGACGGTGCCAGCCTGGAGCAGCTGTCCAAGGAAGCGGTTGGCGAGTGCCTGGATACAGGCCGGGGCGGCTTCCTGACCGACTATCCGAAGCTGGAAGGCGAGCCCGGGCGACCGCGCACCGCCGCCGAATCAGCCGGTAAGCAGGCCTGGATTCACCACTACCCGGCGCTGAGCATCATCAACTGGCGCGAGAAGGTCATCGAAGGCCGCAAGCACCTGGTGCTGGTGGTTCTGCACGAGCAGATCAGCAAGGAAAGCGGCGACGGCTTCGAGTTCGAAATCGTCGACCAGTACCGCGCCCTGGTGCTGGAGGATGGCGTCTACAAGCAGCGCCTGTACCGCGATGACATCCCTGATGGTGAGGAGAGCATCCCCACCGACCAGGCCGGCAAGCAGTTCGATCACATCCCGTTCCACTTCTACGGCTCGGAGAACAATGACGCTGCCGTGGACAAGGGGCCGCTGGAAGACATCGCCGACGTCAACATCCTGCACTACGGCAACAGCGCCACGGTGGAGGAGGCCGGGTTTATCAGCTCGCAGCCCACGCTGTTCATGACCAGCAGCATCACCGCCGAGGATTTCGCCAAGTTCAACCCGAACGGAGTGCACATTGGCTCGCGCCGCGGGATCATGCTCGGTAATCAGGGCAGCGCGACCATGCTGCAGGCCAAGGAAACCCAGTTGGCTCTGGAGCTGATGCGCGACAAGCAGGATCAGATGCTGATGATCGGCGCCCGCATCGTCCAGAAGGGCGGCGGCGCCGAGACGGCAGAGGCCGTGCGGATCCGCTACAGCTCAGACAACAGCGTGCTGGGCACCATCGCCGGCAACGTGTCCGAAGCGCTGAAACTGGCCATTCTGGACGCGGAGCGCTTCATGATCGGCCAGCCTGACATGACCGGGACGGTGTTCTGGCTCAATCAGGAGTTCTTCGACGAGGCCATGGATGCGCAGATGATCATGGCTCAGGTCCAGCTGTGGCAGCAGGGCATCATCGCGAAGAAGGACCTCCGTACCAACCTGCGCCAGGCCGGCACCATCGAGTCTGATCGCACGGACGACGACATCGACGAAGACATCGAGGCCCAGCCGCCAGTGGCCGGCAGCGACACGGGCGGCCAGCCACCAGGTGACGTAAATGAGCAGTGAAGGCTACTTGGCTGACGCAGCCACCCGCCACCAGGTCTACGTCCAGCGGTACGCCGCCGGCAACCTGAAGCGGGTGGCCAAGTTCATCACCAAGGCCATCAACACCGCCAAGGCGGTGGTACGAGGCGGACTGAGCGCCTACGGCACGCGAAGGTACACGGGCGAGATCGACGCATTGCAGCGTGACCTGCAGGGCATCTACAGCGACCTCAAAGGCCAGTCCATGCTGGATCTGGGAGAGTTCGCTGGATATGAGGCATCGTTCAGCGCTCGCATGCTGGGGCAGGTGGTCACCGCCGTGGTCCAGACCCAAGTGCCGGCCGCCGATCTGGTTGCCGCTGC
>NZ_BQIJ01000036.1:0-6527 GCF_021602465.1 Pseudomonas urethralis | reverse complement strand
GGACTGTGTGGCGCTGGCCGTACTCACCCTCGCCATCGCATATCTCGCAGCCTTCTACCGGATCATCCAGTTCGCGGCATTCCGGGCATTCCTGGGTGACCTCCAGCTTGAACTCACCGAGAAGCAGAGCCTTGGCGCCGTTCTCGGCCGTGAGCCGCGTGGGCATCAGGCAATAACCGTCGGGGATGGTTGCTTGCGGCCCAACCGGAACAATCGGCAGCCCCGTCGCCGCCGCATCCCGCTCTGCCTCTTCTTTTGTCCACCAGAAGGCAGTACCAACCATCCAGGCTATAGGGTCGTGGCGTTGTGAGGCTGGCGCTCCGAAGCCTTCGCAGATGGCCTCCCAGATTTCGAAGGCTCCGCCTCCGCACACGCGGGCTCGGGTAGCGATCAGTTCCGCGAGATCATCGGACAGTTCTCGTGGGAAGCTGACCATTTCGGTGCTGCTCATACTGCCTCCTGCGGCCGGGATGAGGCCTTGAAAGTAATTTTGCTGTCGTCAGCGAAGATGAAGATGATTGATTGCCTGTCTTTGCTCAGGCGCCACAGACCGAAATGCTCAAGCGCGTAGAGCAGCGGAGCGTTGTGATCTCTGCACTTGTCAGCGCTTGATCTGCTTTTTGTAGGCATGGGTAACTCCGGCTCAGGCGGCCTTGTGGCTTTCGGGTGTCCAGTCAGCCCAGCCGATAACTGGCATTCTGGTCTTGGGGCTGAGGATCTTCTTTCCCTTCTCGTCGAGCAGGGCTGCCTTGCAGCGGATCTTCAGGTCGCGACAGGCACCGGCCTTTTTGGCCAGCTCGATGAGCTGCAGTGCGTGCTGCGGAGTGTCGAAAAGGGCGCTGAGCTGCTTTACCTTTACGCCGGCCATGATGGCGTCTGCATTGCGCTGTACAGCCTCAATCCACTCTTCGAGCGTGATCTCAACAGGTGGCACCCCTGACTTGCCGCTAGGCTTGGTGTTCTTGGTGCTTTTCCTGGCATCGGCCAGCGCCTGCGCGGCGGTCATTCCAAAAACTGCAAAAGTGCTCATGGCTCACTCCAGGCAGTCCAAGGCCTTCTGGAGCAGCTGCTCCACCGAAAGCTCGCGGTCATCCGTATCGAGTGCGCGCCGTATCCAGCAGCATGCGTCCTCGGCGTTGTCTCGCAGCTCATCGGCATCGCGCGACTCTTCGTCGAGCTGATCTTCCAGGCGGCGGATTTCCTCGCGCAGCTCTTCTGCGGCTGCGCTTGGGTCAAGGCCTTGCTCGGTGATCCGTCGCGCGAGCTCCGCTGCTGCGCCCGGCTCGAGCGCGGCGTAGTGCAGAAGCTCATCTTCTTTCAGGGCATTCACAGGGATGCTCACGGCAATCTCCATTGCAGGCGCCGCCCTCGCCGGGGAGGCGTTATCGTTGAATAGGGGAAGGCGCTGGCGGGCAGCGCGGGGTCAGGCAGCCGCGGATAACGGCTGGGCTAGCGCCTTCTGAACTGCCTCGACGATGCGAAGCAGGTAGGTGTATTCGTGGTTTTCCTCGACCGCCTCTTCCTGGAGGGTGTGCCACCACTCTTCTCCGAAGATATCGGTGAGCAGGTCGTTGTGGTGCCAAGTCTCGTTTGGCACCTCCAGGCCTCCGAGGATCTCTACCTGGTCGAACAGACGTCGCGCCTCGTCCTTGTCCATGGATAGGTCGCGACGCGCTTTAATCACAGTTCTCCTTGCCAGCGCCTCCAGAGCGCTGCCACTGAACCTGGTCGAACTGATGCCACGGTCAAGGCAATTCAGCACGTAGCTGGCATTGCAGTTGGTGACGAACTCGGCAACCGTGCGCGGACCCATGCCACCCCAGTAGGCATTCCAGCTCTTGTCCCAGCAGCTAATGGTGATCTTTCCCTGAGCTGTCTGATAATTCGGATCCTTCTCGGTCGGACAGTCGCGACGACTGAAGTCCTCCAGAAACACACTGATCGGATCAAGGCGCGGAACGTCACTGATGACGAGCTTGGTTACTGTCGAGGTTTCGACCTTCATGTCGATCTCCTGGGCATGCGCCGCCCTCCGTGCTGGTGGCGGCATGGTGGCAATTTGGTTTGGGATGGGGTATTACGGATGACCGGCATGGGGCCGGACAGAGGAACTGAAAATGAAGATCAGCAGTAACTTCAGGGAAGGAGACATTGAGGTCTCTCTTATCGCCGGTCCCGCGGGCGGCTGGGACATCCAGTCAGTAAGCGTTAAGGGGCGCAAGGTTCCTCCTACTCGAAAAGGCGAATTCGACAGCGAGGAAGATGCAAAGGAAGCGGCTCTGTCCCGCGCGAAGGCCTTTGCTGAGTCAGAAGGATTGAAGATTCGGGGCTAAAACCTCATCCCCCGGATCCTGCTGAATCATCAGCATGCTCTTCCGGTCGAAGGCCAGTGCCAGGCGTGGCGATATGCTGATTTCGTGCTGCGGCGGGGTGAGAAACTTCGCTGCGTGCAGCCGGCCCAGGGCATGAATGCCGTGGATCAGCGCCTCGATCATCTGGCTGGCCGAGGCGTCTGCCCAACCGGATATTGCGCGCAGATGCTGGCCGGTTCGCTTCCTAGCTGATAGCCGCAGCGACTCACTGCGCGCCACGGTTCGGTGAGCTTCGACTTCGTGGCGCGCGATCCTGAATAATGCGTGATGCCCGAGCGCTTCGATGTGATGAATCATCAGCGTCATCGCCTCGCCCTGTTCCTCGATCCCGGCCCACTCCATCAGCTCCAGCAGGGCCTGCTTAGTCCCTGGCCGAACCTTCAAGCGCAGGTCTTCTTCCTGTAGGCGCTCGGCCTTCTCGCGCCGTCGCTTGTCGCGCTCTTGTGATGTCATCGCCATACGGCACCTCCTTCAATCCGCTGGGCGGTAGGTTGAACTGCTCACGCCGCCTTGTTCTTTGCAGCGCGCTTCGGATTTTTCTGTTCAATCTCAAGATCCATGTCGTTCCAGCCCGCCAAAAACCAGGAGCCGTGGAACGTGTGAGAGGCGAATGGGTTGGCCATCTTGCCGCCACCGTTGCGGCGGCATTCCCGGCCAAGGTAGTAGACGCTGGGGTGCTCGCCGTGGTCGTTCATGGCCTAACCCCTATGCCGCTGAAGCGGGAAGTTGATCTCGTAGGCAGCCAGGATTCTCTCCAGCTTGCGATTTCCGATTCCGAGTACTGCAGTTGCCCGGCAGCGGGACATACCCTCGTCGCGCAAGGCAATGATCCGGTCTGCCAATTCCCGATCAGCAGCCTCTTGAGCGGCGGCGTCCTTTACTGGCTGCGCCTGGCGTGGCGGCTTGCAGAACTTGAATCCTTCGCGAGCGGCTACGCCCCAAAGCGCTCCCTTGGTCTCGCCAAGGAGTTTCGCTACCTCGCCACAGGTCATGGTCTTGGCAAGCTCGGCGATCTGTGCGGCGCGAGTCCTGGCCCGGCTTTGTTGCGGGCGTTCCGACTTATGCGCAGCAGGCTTGGCCCGCTTCGGCTTGGGCTCAGGGTGCTTGCGCTGCGGCAGCGGCCGGTAGGTGAAGCCCTCCAGCACGATCAGCTGGCCGCCAGACGCGAAGAAGGCAGCTTTCGCTGCCTCCAGGTCGATTGATGGGTTCATGCTGCCTCCTTCATTCGCTCGCGCATCTCCTTCTCCAGGTCGCTGAGCTCTTCCAGAAATGCCTTGATTTCTGACTCCATCTCGCGGATGCGTTTGAAATCTCGTTCGAAGCGGTGGCACACGTACTGAAGCGGCTCAGGAAGGCGGTCGTCGTAGCTGACGAAATCTGCCCAGGCCCTGCCGGTGCATGCCATCTGGGCCAGCATCTGCCACTCGTACTGCGGGTCGTGCCGTTCGGACTGCATTGTGGCGATGTGGGTGGCTGTGTTTGGGCACTTGATCTCCAGCACGCCATCATCACCGACCAGCCCATCCGGCGAAGCCCCGAAACCCGAAATGCTCGGGTGCATGACCAGGCCTGTTTCAACCACCATCAGGCCTTTGTCGGCCTCGTAGGCCATGCAAGCAAACGGCTCAAGCTCGACGCCGCGCTGCACGGCAGCATTGCGGGAAAGGTCGGCGCCGCCAGACTGGCCGGTGAGGCGCTCGCACAGAAGTTCCATCATGTAGTTTTTCCGGGTGGCAGATGGTGCGCCGCCCCGGCCGCTGGCCATCACATCCTTCACTCGACTAGCGGTAACGCAGCCAAGGCGTGCCGCGAACCATTCAGCGCTACGCTGCTCCATCTAACACCTCCTCAGATTCGCCTTCGATGGGCGCCGCCTCTGCCTTGATGGCGTCGGCGCGCTTGGTGACCTCTGCCTTGAAGCGGGCATGGCCGGTCGCATCCTTTGCCTGTTTCATGGCTGCGGTTGCCTGCTGGTACACATCGGTCAATGCTTCCAGGCTGCCGGCCTTCTGTGCCAGTGCGATCCAGTTGTTCACCATCTCGGGGTCGGTGGGTGCCGAGCCAGCCAGACTGGCCAGACCCTCACCCCCGTCCGTGTTCAAGTGGTGAATCGCCTGCTCCAGTCGCTCAGTCTTCGGCCAGTACTTGTAACCGCGTTTCACCACGGTCTTCTTAGCCATCTCGCCCGGGTCGGTGACCCACGGGCAGGATTTGTTCTTGCTGACCCAAGCTTTCCATGCGCTGGAGCGGTCACGGATGGCGTTCACATCCTCGATGCTCATGGTTTCGGTCAGGTAATCGCCATCGGCAGTCTTGACTACCACGTAAACGCCGATCACTTCGCCGCGATCCTTGGCGAACGGGTTGTAGGAATGGGTCGGAGGCTTGTCGAAGCCGTTCAGGCTGAAAGCGTCTGCGGCGTAGACCAGTTCAGCCTGGGCCCAGCGTATGGCTCCGGTCGACATGGCCAAGTCCATCAAACCGATGTAGCTGATGTCCAGGCAGATGCGGCCGTCGCGCGGTACCAGATACGCCTGCTTTTTGGCCGGGTTCAGGCTGATGCCGATGGCGGCGATGTTGGTGATCGCGTTGGCCACAGACTGTCGGTTCTGCATGGCCACCTTGGTGGCGTACTCGCTCGAGGTGATCACCTGGATGGCGAATTCGGCCTCGCGCTCGAAGTTCAGCGAGCGGTCAGTCAGCACATTGGCGAACTGGTTCCGCTGCGCGTAAATGTCCTGCGAGATGATGGCTACTGCTTGGCTCATGGCGACCTCAGTAGGAAATGGCGATGTTCGGGATCTTGCGCTGGGCGATCAGGGTGACCGCTTGCTTGGCGCACGCTTCAGGCATGCCCTCGGCCATGAAGGCTTCCAGGGCGGCGCGGTTGATGCTCGCCCGGTGCGCCTTGTCGGCCTCTCGAGCTTCCTGCTGGCGAAGGATCTCCGAGGCAGCGGCATCAGCGCGGCGGCGCTCGTCCTGGCGGGCCTGCTCGGCGGCTTCCTCTTGCCGGCGCGCTGCGGCCTGGCGCTCCTGCTCCATCCGCTGCTCGGCGGCAACGCGGTCGGCTTCAGCCTGAACCCGGGCACGCTCGGCTTGCTCTGCCTGTAGCTTGAGCTGGAGACGCTGGTTCTCGGCTTCGCGCTCTTGCGCAGCGGCCTGGTCAATCAGTTCCTGCTCGCGGCGTGCCGCCGCTTCGCGCTCGGCTTGCTGCTGCTGGGCCACGCGCTGGCGCTCGGCCTCAACCGCGGCCTCTTGTGCCAGCCTGATGCGGTCTTGCTCGGCGCGCTCTTCAGCTTCGCGGCGCAGGCGGGCCAACTCGGCTTGCTCGGCGTCGTACTTCTGCCGCGCGGTCAGAGCTTCACGCAGAGCGGCCAGAACCTGGTCTTTAGCCTGGCCGGCCTCGGCTGCGAACTCTTCCCAGGTTTCATCCAGGGCAACGGCCTCCACTCTGGCAATGCTGCTCAGTAACTCGTCGCTGCTGAGCGATCCGAGATCAGAGGCTTCTGAACGAAGGCCAAGCATGCGCATCTCATGCCCTTTAACTCGCTCGGCCTCGGCCTGTTCCCACTCGGTGAGCGGCCGGCGCGTCTCGTCCCGCAGCGTGTCCATCTTGGTCACGAACTCGCGCAGCTCGGCCTCGACCACCTTCGGCATTTCCTTGAGGCGGCGCAGGTAGTCGCGACCGGGCTTCTCGACGGCCGTCTTCGACTTGCTGACCTTGGCGGCCAGGCTGGCGATGCGTTCGCGGCCCTTGCGGGTGGTCAGGTCGGGCACTTCGCCTTCGACCTCAGCCTTCACCAGGTCGATAAATTGCTTCAGGCCGCCGGCCACGTAGATGGCCGGGGCGTTCTCCTCGCTGATCTCTTCGATCGCGATCAGTTTCTGTTCTGCGGACATTAGAAAACCTCGCGCCAGGCCGGCGCCGTTAGTTGAAAGGGGAAATGCCAGGTCACCCGGATTGGAGGTACCACCAGGCCCTGGCTGCGGTGGATGGTTGCGCGCTCTCGCCGCTTACGCTCCGGGTAGGTCCGGTTATCCCCTAAGGGCCCGCCGGGCTCGGGTGTGTGTTCAGGAAGTGATGCTGCCGGCCAGTGCGCTGGCGAGCATGAAGAAGGTGCAGGCGAAGAGCATGGAGAAGGAGCCTCGCCAGAT
>NZ_BQIJ01000035.1:0-10658 GCF_021602465.1 Pseudomonas urethralis | reverse complement strand
ACTGGCCAACGTCGCCCCAAAGCGCGGCATTGGGTGGAGCATTCGCACCAGAGGCGTCTGCTGGAACAGGCTGCAGCGCCTGGTAGATGCGGCCATCAACCACGACCATCTGGCCCTTCTGGTAGGCATCATCCTTGTCGTAGGCCTTGAGTCCATCCAGCGCAGCAATCTGCTCCTCCAAGCCAGGAATCTTCTGGATTTCTTCCAGCAGCTCCTGCCCCAGTTCGCTCTCGGTGATCTTGCCCGACAGCGCTGCCAGCATGGCGGTGACGTCGTTCGACGTGGACGCGGCGATCTTGAGGAAGCCGCTGACCCCGTAGGCGTTGCGGGAGCGGATGAAGTAGAAGTAGTTGGTGAAGAACGCCAGGCCGGTATGGGTGAGGCTGAGGCCCTGTCCAAGATATGTTGCCTGCGCAGCGGGAGTTTGCGGGTCTTCGCTGTAGAAGTACTCATAGGTACCGCCGTTCAGCCCGTGCTGCACGTTGCTTGGGAACAGCGTGATGGTGTCGATCGTGGACTGCACCGTGCACGCCTCTGGAATCGGCGGGCCGTCGATGTTCACGGTAATGCTGGCCTCGCCGGAGCGGGTCAGCGGGCCGAGCGTGGCCACGCTCATCGTGTAGTTGCCCGAAGGCAGACCAGCGATCGGCAACTGCAAAGTAGTCTCGGGCACCTGCTGGGCCTGCACCGCAGTGCTGCCCTGCCGGATAGTGACTGCATAACCTGTGACAATGCCGGCCGGCTGCGTCCAGCTCAGCACGCCCTGGGTGACTTCGGCAGTCTCGTCGGGTATCCAGGCCAGGTTGGTAGGACTGCCCAGTCCACCAGTCGGCAGGTTGATGAAGCCGATGGGGTTGTACGGCTGGCCCACGGCATCGTCGAACTGTGCTGCATCGTACTGCTGCAGCTGGGCGGTGCAGCCCTGGTCAGCGCCCATGCTCCAGTTGGTGACGATGAACTCGCCCAGGATGTTCAGCGACGGCAGGTTCACGCGCACGGCGCGACCCGGCCGGCAGTTGTAGCCCAGGAAGTTCATGGGAATGCTGATGGTGCCACCTGCGCGCCGGCGGCGAAGCTCGATGTTCGCCAGGCGCTGGGCCTGGTAGGCATCCGTGACGTAGGAGAAGGTCAGCGTTTCAGCCGCCTCCCCGCCGTCCTCGACCACCCATTCGGCAACGCTGACCTCGGGGTAATCGGTCTCTGTCCACGACTGCGAGGTGTCGATGAACGTACCGCGAACCGTGTTGATCGCGGCATCATTGGTCGGCTCGGTGCTGCCGGTTATGGTGCCGATCACCATGTCCTCGGTGATCTCGAAGTCGTAAGGGCCGTAGTAGGCCCCAGCCTGGAACATCCAGCGTCCGCCGACGCGGATAGTCCGGCCGCCGCAGGCAGCCTCAAGCTTCTGCAGCACGTTGGTGCGCTGCTCGTCGGCACCGATCACGCAGCTGCTGCGATAGCGCGGGCTGGTGGTGTTATCAGGGTTGGCGACCGATTCATCGCAGATGTTGGCGCCGCTGGCGAACGTCTCGAACACGATCTCATCGTCCGGCACGCCGCAGCGGTTGCGCAGGAACCAGAGAATGTGGAGCGCGGTGTTCTCGGTGTAGATGGACATCCCGGTACGCGGGTCGTAGATATCGTTTCGGCCACGGACGATGAAGCGTGCGTCAGGGATGCCGGACGGGAATTTCTCGGCGCTGTACTTGAGCGACAGGCGTACGAACGACAGCCCGCGGCCGATCTGCTCGTCTTTCCAGTCAGGGCAGTTGGCCTTGAGGAAGGCGTTCACCTGGGTCGGGTTGACGACCAGTTCATAGGAGGCATGCTCGCCGTAGGTGGCGATCGCCTCCTCGCCCAGGTAGATGTTCTCCAGGGCGTCGACCGGGCCTTCACAGAGGACGTAGACCAGGTGCAGCCACTCGCCATCGGTTTGGTCGCCGGCCTGCTCCTGCGCCCAGACCAGCACGCCACCGGTGCTGACCCGGCCAAGGATGAAGCGCGCGGGCGCCTTGGAGGAGCGGACGGTCTGGGCCGACGGCTCGTTGTCGCGCATCGGCGACTTGGTGTTCAGCTTCTCCTGCTGCTCGGCCATGTAGAACGCCAGGCCGGCACCAATGGCGGCGCCCACCGGGCCACCTTGCACGAAGCCAATGACCGCGCCGACGGCGACCTGAGCAATCTTCCTGACGCCATTGGACATTATTCAACTCTCCAGACCGCAAGCGGGTCGCACACCACGCGGGCCACCCCGTCGTCAGTGGTCGCCCAGAATTCGTTTGCCCAGTACACGGCCATGGACCGGCCGCCGGGCGCTTCGTACATGGCAATGTCGCCGCGCTGGATGAATGCCGGCGCAACCCTGGCGAAGCAGGCGTCCCATGCTGCCTCAAGGCTTCCGTGCTGCTTCTTCAGCGCCCGCTTCGCCCCCGCCTCGGTCTTGTAGGTGCCGCGGTACGCCTCGGCCGGGTCGGTACCGCACACCGCTACCGCGCAGTCCGCCGCAAACAGGCAGCAGTCGAATTCGCCCCATGAAAAAGGCCGCTCTAAGGCGGCCTTGATCACTTCGCTGAGGCGTGTGGTCCAGTCTCGGTAGCGCATGGCTATTTCTCGTAGGTGAACGTCGGGGCGTCCTTCTTGGATCCCCAGTAGATGGGCCATTCGGACATCTGGGCGATGGCGTAGAAGAACCGGTCGCCCTGGTGGCGGGCCCGGTGGTTCTCGTCGGTGAACCGCTCGGTGCCGGTGCGGCTCCACTCGGCCATCCGGTCAACGATCGGGACGGTGATCTTGTTTCCATCCTGGCCATTGCCGGCGTAGGAAAAGGTGGCGGCGTCCATGCGGCCGGAAAACAGGATGTCGGCGGCGTAGTTGCCCTGCTCGTCGAACACCACAAACATGAGCTTGCCTGAACGCCCGCGACATCCCCGGATGTTGGTCTCGGTGATGATGTAGCTGTCCAGGCCGGTCAGGGCCAGGTCGATGGACATGGGCGAGTTCGAGTTGTCGCTCTCCTGCGACTGGCCGACCTCTCCGAACTGCCCTACCCCCAGATACGTTATCCCGCCGATCACCAAGTCACCGGTACCCGTGTGCGCGTACACCGGACCGCCCTCGAAGTCGAGCTGGCAGGCGTACACGCTCAAGAATTTGCCGGTGGCGATGATGTCGACCACGCTCTGGCTGAATGGGAACGTCGAGGGCATCAGAAGGCCTCCCTGAATTGGTAGCTGCCACTGGCCACCGCCGGCCGCACCGTCATGTTCCACGTGTCCTGGGTCATGCGGCATTCGGCGTAGGGGTTGAGATATTCAACCGGCGTACCGGCGACCAGCGATTTGCGGATGCGCTTATTGACCGACACGATGGCCTGGCCTTGGGCGTTGGAGGTTGCAGGCTCCACCACTTCGAACATCTCCCCGCCCACCGTGAGGTAGTCCCCCACGGCGAAAACTGGGGTGTTCGCGGCGGCGCCGGCCACCGTGATAGCCCTGGCCTGGGCCACCCCAGACACGACGGTGAGGCTTCCCACGCTCACCTTCCTGGTTCGAGTGAACGCCGGCAGGTTGAACGTGCCGAAGAGCCCGTCCAGGCGCCCGAGAAACGCCGACAGCTCGCGCTCCTGTTCCCGGGTAAGCAGACCAAACGTCAGGGTGCACTGCCAGTACGCCCCCGGCTGCCCGACGATCTGCTGGGCGTTCGAGAGCGTCGAGGTGAAGGCGCGGCTGTTGTTGACTAAGCCCCACGTCATTTCAGATGGGCGCAGCGATGCCGGCCATTGGATAGCCATGCAGTACTCCTTCTTGCTATCGGTTGCGGGCGATCAGCTGCCGCGCCGGCCCGTTCATCTTGAAGTCGCGCAGCACCAGGTTGTAGCCATCCTGCGCGCCCTTCTGGGCTGCCTGCTGAATTCGGGCCAAGGTCGCTTCATCTGCGGTGCCTTGCACACTGATGTGCTGGATGATGGATGGAATGGCGCCAGTAGAAGGTGCTGCCGGAACCGATGCAGCCGAAACCGCAGGGCTCACACCGACGAAACCGCCACTGGCGTAGCCTTTGGCGTTCAAGCGATCCAGATAATCGCGAGCCCCGGGCTGACTTACCACCTCTTTGCGGATGACGTATTCACCGCCGTGGACCACGCCCATCGGCTCGAACTTGCCACCGTCACCGGTGTAGCCGCCAGTCGAGAATCCAGACCGAGAGATCGTCTCGCTGAATCCGGTCATGGTGCCGCTGCCGGATGCCGCAGCCCCTCCCCCACCCAGGAACCCAAGCGCAGACCCAAGGAAGCCTGCTGCTGCCTGCTGCACCTGAATACGGATGAGGTCTTCGACAACCTGGTCAGCGAAATCCTTGAAGGAAAGCTTGCCGGTCTTCACGAAGTTGACCACGGCGTCTTCCATGTTGCCGAAGGCGCTGCTGAACAGGTCGCGAGTCTGCCCTGCCACATCACTGGCGCTATCCAAATAGTCTTGGAAAGCGCCACGGGCGCCGTTGCTCCAGTCTGCCTGGGCCTGATCGATCTGGGCCCAGCCATCGCGCTGCGCAGCAACCCGTTTCTGCAAGAACTCGCGCTCGATATCGATCTGGGCTTGCAGGTCCTGGCGCTGCTTCTCGCCTTGGGCGTTGGCCAGCTCAGTCTGCAGCTGCAAGATTCGATTGTTCGTCTCCTGCTCGATCCGCAGGCGCTCCTGCATGCGATAGGCGTCCTTCTGACCCATGCCCACGGCGTCCGCTTGGGCGGCGTACTCCATGCGCTGGGTAGCCAGCTGCCGCTCCATCTGCGCGCGGTACTGCTCGGCCTGGGTCAGGCCCTGGGCGCCTTTGATCGCGGCGGCATAGTTCGTGGAGGCCTGCGCCAGCGCTTTGCCGTATTCCTCCTGGCTGATCTTGCCCTTCTGGAAGGCCAAGTCAAGCTGCTGCTGTTCCTTGGTCAGGGCTCGTGCTGCCTGGGCTGCAGGATCGTACTGGTTGTACAGGCGGGCGAACGTCGTTTCCGCCTCGGATACGCCCTTGTTGGCCCCCTTCGGCGTGTTCTTCTTCGCCTCACGCTCTTTTATGTCGGCGATTTCTTTCTCGATGTTCTTGCGGGACTGGGCGTACTTCGCTTCCTCCGATGCGGTGAACACCCCAGCAGCTACTGCTTTGGCCCGGGCCTTGTCGAGATCGCTCAACTCCTTGTTCAGGCGCTGAGTCTGCGTCAGCGCGCTTTTGTAGGTGGTGTCCAGGTCCTGGAGTCCTTTGCGCCCCTCTTCCTGAATGCGGCGGCGCTTCTCCTCTTCCTCCAATGTCTTCTGGTTGAGAGTGAGGATGTCCTTTCGCTGGGCGATCTCTTTCTCGATCTGCGCTATTCGTGATCGGGTTGTATCATCTTCAAAGGCAGTGTTGAGCAGGCTCGTTCTGTATGCGAGCTCTTGCTGCAGTCGAGTAATAGCGGACTGCTCGCTCTCAGCGCTCTTGCGGCCGATGCTGGCAAATGCATCTAGCACCTCATTGGTGGCGTCCTTGATGTTCAGCCAGCCGCGCTCAATGGCGCCGAGGTTCTCGCGGATCTTGGAGGTGCGCTGCCCAATCGCTTCGGCGTATGTACGTTCCGCCAAGTCGGCAGCACCCACAGCATTTCCCTGATCCGACAGAGCCTTGATCTGGGCATACACCGACGCGGTCAGGAACCGGTATTTCTCGTCCAGCTCAACGATGCCGGCGACCGGGTCCTTGCCGAGCTTGATGAACTCGGCGACCGTCTCCTCTACAGCCTTTCCGGTTACGCGCTGCATCTCGACAGCGGTAGTGGTGATCAGCTTCAGGTTGCCGGTAGTGTTCTCTCCGGCGGCAGTCAATTGCGCCAGAGCTCCAGCTGCCTGGCCGAACGTACCGGTCACCTGGTCTGCCGAATCGGCCAGGGCGATCAGCTGTGCTTCGGATGCCTTCGAGTAGTTTCCGGTCAGGATCAGGCTATTACGCAGAGCGTCCGATTGCTCGGACCCCTTATAATAGGCCACTGCCAGCGCGCCAGCAGCTGCAGCGGCGACAGTGAACGGGTTGACCAGGCCGAGGATGTAGCCGCCCAGGGCCTTCGCCGCAGGCGCAATCCCGCCGAACATGTCCTTGAGCTGTCCGCCCTGCTGCAGGAAGACGGTCAGTGGAGCCTGGCCACCCTGTAGGCTGACCGCAATGTCGGTGAACTGGGCCGGCACGCCCCGCAGCGCCGCCTGGTAGGCCTTGGCCGACATTCCCGCCTTGTTCATGCCTTCAGCTGATTCGCCGATACCTTCGCGCAGCGCGTTGATGCGCTGGTTGTACTCTGCGAAGGTGTCAGCGTCGAGGAACTTGGTGCCCTTGAACTTGGCCAGCTTCTCCTGCATGTCATCCAGGCGGCCGAGCGCTGCAACCGTTGGGTTGATCTGGCCAAGTAGCTGCGAAAGTTCCTTGCGCTGATCGTCAAGGCTGGACGACAGGCCGTCCGTGCTCGATGTTGCCCCTTCACCGGCGCGTTCCATGCGCTCCAGGGATCCTGTCAGATCATCCGCATTGCGCTTGGCGCCCCGCGAGTCGATCGTTACCGCCAGGCGTGATTCCTGCGCCATACCTTTCTCCGGGGGTTAAAAAACCCGCCGAAGCGGGTTTTGTTATTTCACTGGCTCAATTAAGTTTTGATAGCACTCTGCATATGCGGCGTTTCTGAATTCTGAAACATACTTTTCCTTTCCGGCAGAGCTTGTAGCTACTGGCAGCGTGTAGGCTTTAACAACCATCGCATTAGAGAACTTACTTTGGTCGCCTACGGATGCCATGGCGTCCTCAAGAAGATCACCATCCTGTCGCGCCTCCATTGCCTTTCCGGCCATGGCCGAGATTTTTTTGCAGGTTTCTTCGCCGCTAGCGGCGAGAGCCGACAACGGCATGCAAGCAATAACGGCGATCAATAGCAGTCGATTCATGGCTTCCTCCGTAAAGATGGCCAGAATCTAACACACCCCTACTGAGCATTTCTCACCGCTTTTTCGGTCTGTCTTTCGAATCGGATTCGGCCTGCGCCTTTTCGTACTGCTCGTCCCAGTTCTTCCGGTATTGGTCGTCCAGGGCGAAGATTGCAGCATCAAGCTCTTCGCGGCATATCGCCGAGGGGTAGCGATCGAGATATTCGGCGATCGATGCCGGTGATAGCGGCGCTGGGGCGCCAACCATGCCGACATACTGCCGGGACCTGCTGATATAGGCGTAGGCCTCCAATATCTCGGCGGTCACCCCGTCGATTTCTGGCGGCGCCGGGATGTCCAGACCGAATCGCTCATGCTTCCAGCGCTTCTTCTCGTTCTCGTCTCCGGCCCACTCGCGCCCCCACAGGTATGCCGCTACTACTTTTCCACGGTGACCTGGGTCTTCTCCTCTACCCGGCGGGCGATGTCGTTACCGGTGCGCAGGGCAAGGAAATAGACGCTGTTCATCTGCTTGATCAGCTGGACGCACAGCTCTGGACTGTACGGGGCAGGCTCGCCCGGCTTTTCCTCGATGTCGACCCCCTTCCAGTCCTTGATCAGGTGCTTGGCTGCAAGCTCGATGAACAGGTCGTCATCGGTCTCAAGCTCGACATCTGGGATCTCGGAAAGGCTGAACTCTGCGGTGCCGACGCGTGTCTGCTGGTTGATCAGGGCCAGGTGACGGTTGATCAGCGCCTGGTGCGATTTGTAGAGCGGGTTGGCGATCGAGCCGACCAGAATCTGGGCGCCCGGGGCGAATTCGACCCAGCGCTCGCCGTTGATATCCAGTTCAGGCTTCTTTGCGATGGTGAAGGCCATGGTATTCCTCTGCGGTAAAAGGCCCGACGCACACCGCAGGGCGCGCCGGGCAAAGAGTTAAGCGGTGACGGTGACAGCGCAGGTGTCGGTCTTGGTGCCGTCTGCGGCGCTGGTCGCGGTGATGGTGGCGGTGCCTACCGCAAGGCCGGTGACCAGGCCGGTCGCGCTCACGCTGGCGATGGCCGGGGCCGAGGATGTCCAGGTGACCAGTTGGCTTGCTCCTACCGGGGTAACTGCGGCTTCGAGGTCGGCGGTCTCGTCGACTTCCAGGCTCAAGGTGGCCGGGGTGACGGTCACCGCTGCAATGGCGATCGGCGCAGGCAGGCGGGTGATGGTCGGCGGCACGCGGCGGGCGGTGTATGCCAGTTCCACCTGGATGATGTCGGTAGCGCCGCCGTCCGGCCAGTCACCGCTCACTTCCATTTCGGGGATGAAGAAGGTGTAGCCACCGTCAGCATTGTTGAGGGTGAACTCGAAGCTGAGCGCCCCACTGGTCTGCTGCGCCTTCCAGTACTGGTAGGCGGTTTTGGACCAGCTCATGGTGATCGAGCCAGACGGCGTGAAGGTGGTCGGGATGATGTTGCCTGGGAACGGGTTGCCGTTTCCGATGCAGCGCTGGGTTTGAGCATTGTTGGCGAACTGCAGGTTGAAGCTGTCCACGCAGGCGTTGTCCTCACCCAGCTGCACGCCGTTGATCTTCAGCCCGGTCACATCCTTGAACCCATAGCGCCGCTGATTTGCCTCTGGCGCAGGGCTGACGATGAAGGAGCTGTTGTCGGCCTTGTCATCCCACGAGGTAGCCATGAACGTGGTGGTGACGCTGATCTCGTTGTCGTTCGGGACCTCGATGTTGATCGAGTCAACCTGAGCGCCACGGGCGATGCCGGCGATGCCCACGTCCGCATCATAGGCGGCGATAGAGAATGAGATGCGATCGTTGCCCATGGTCAGGACGTTGTTGTCCCAGTCCTTGCCGAAGCAGGAGGCCAGAAACTCGTCCAGCGCGCCGTAGCGGAACTTGGTTTCGATATCGCCGCCGACGTCCACGGTGGTCTGGGCGGTGCCCTGGGCCATGCGGTCTTCGCCGATCTCGTTGTTCTCTTCGGTGTTGTAGGTAGGAACCAGGCCGAAGCTGACGCGGGTCAGCACGTTCCAGTTGCCCGGCGGGGTGATCCCCGGGGTGAGTTCGCGAATCCACGCGGTTGAGCGCTTGGCACCACTGGACATGGGGTGTTTCTCCTATCGATAGGCGTAAAAAAACCGCCATGTGGCGGTGCAAGTGGTGGGCTCAGTAGGCCCGGTATGGGACGCTGACGTTTACCTGGTACCAGCCGTGGCCGTCGTCACCAATGGTGCTGGCCGAGGCCGCATAGCACTCAAACGGACCGGTCGGGTCGCTGTAGAACTCGAAATGCTGCACCAGCGTGTCGGCTGCCTTGGTGATGGCCAGGGTGCCCTTGTGGCTGGGCACGAACAGCTGAATCATGATGATGCCGGTGCGGCGCACGCATGGGCCGATGCCGATCTCGGGCGCACTGGACAGCCCTGGCACATCCGCAAGCCTGGCCCAGATCGGCTTGCCGGCCGGATCGAACGGTCCCTTGGGGTTATTCGGGTAGTCCACAGCCTCAGCGGGAATTCCCGCCCACTGCGTCATGCGGCCGGTGATGATGGCCCTGATCTGTTCGAAGGTCATGTCCTGTAGGCCTCGGCGACGCCGTTGAACGACACCGCGTATATGCCGGCAGGCGCCTGCTGGGAATGTCCATCCTCAAGCGGTACTGCATACGGCAGGTTGTTCTGGATGAAGACCTGCGTGTACGGCTCCAGGCCGGAAACCGCTCGTGCCCCGTTCTGGATGGTCTCAGCGCCTGTTGGGTCGACGTTCAGGGTGCTGGTGTACACCGGAGCGCCCACACTGACGATGTTGTTGCCACGGAACCGCCCGGTGTCTACCGGAGACCGCAGGACGATCTCGTTGAGCATCGCAATAGCGATGACGCGCACGCGCTGGCTCAGCTGCTCCTCAACCACGCCCGCGAACAGGCTGGGGGGTGTGCTCCAGCCTCTTTTCGCCATGGCTATTTCCTCAGCTGGATCTCGTAGTGAGCCTTGGCAGGGTCGATGCCGGGGCTGACGACGCGATAGGTTACTGGCTCGCCCGTGATCAGGTCGATGGCGGTGATCTGGTGCCCTACTGCTGGCTTGCCCGTGACTTCGTTGGCCAGGCAGATCAGCAACACGTCGCCCACCAGGATGTTGATGTTGTCGATCCGGCGGCTGTCGTAGCTGTCGAACACGCCGCGGCCGGTATAGGTCACCGGCTGGGCGGTAGTGGTCTCGTTCACTGGGTCCCATTCGCCCGGCCCCATGTAAGAGCCGGTGAACGGGAATACAGCGTCGGCCAGGTCATCGTCGAACGCCGCGGCAAGGTCTGCCTGGACTTCGTCTCGCAAGCCCATTGCTACCCCCTGTCCACAGCAAAGGTGAACGGGTTGCAGCGCCAGGGCGACACCAGAGCCAGGGCGAACTGCACGCCCTCAGGCTGCGCGCCTGCACTGCTGCGATCGAGCGCGGCATAGGTGCGGCTGGTCGATACCGATCCGGCCTTCACGCTCTTGGCCTCGAGCGATCCCTCGGTCTGCTGCTGATACAGTTGGCCCGTGGACGCGACCAGAGCCAGCTGGGCCCCGGCCTGCTTCACCTCCTCCGGCACGGCATACATGTCGATGCCGCACAGACGGAGCGAGGTGAGGTATGCGTTGGCCTGCGCTACCGCCATGGCCTTCTTGTCGTCGGGCGCCCAGGTCGGACCCAGGATTTCGTCGACGTCCGCGACGGTGATGTAGGTAGCCA
>NZ_BQIJ01000034.1:0-13383 GCF_021602465.1 Pseudomonas urethralis | reverse complement strand
CGGTGTGCCCGGTGGTGTAGTCGATAATGGGCAAGGGGCAGCAACAGCTGGGGGGGCGGGTGGGCGAGGAGATCCAGCTGGTGTCGATCAGCGTCGACCCGCAACGTGACGACGCCAAGCGCCTGCAGAGCTACGCCAAAGCCTTCCAGCATGGCCCGGGCTGGAGCTGGCTGACCGGCTCGCAGTATGCAGTCACCGAAACCCTCAAGGGCCTCGGCAGCTTCAGTGCCGACCTCAGCCAGCATCCGCCGCTGATTCTGGTGGGTGACGGCCGCACGGGCCACTGGACACGCTACTACGGCTTCACCGACCCGGCCGTGCTGGTCGAGGAAATCAACCGCCTGAGTGCTCGCCGCGTCCACGCCAAGAGCACCGCCATCGCCGAACGCAGTGAGGTGCAGCCATGAGCAGCACAACCCGCCACACCACGATGCGCAGCACTGACTGGCTGGCCCTGGTGGCCGTGCTGTGGATCCTCAGCGCGGTAGCGTTTGCCCATGAGGGCCATGGGCCACAGGGGCCCAGCCCGCAATCGGCACCGCCGGCCATGACCAGCGGTGGAGGCACCCGCGATGCGCAGGCCTGGTTCACCGACACCGTGCTCAAGGACCAGAACGGCCGCGAACTGCGCTTCTACAGCGATGTGCTCAAAGACAAGGTGGTGATGCTCAACGTGATCTTCACCCGCTGCACCGACGCCTGCCCGCTGATCACCCGCAAGCTGCGTGAGGTGCGCGACGCCATGGGGCCAGCGCTGGCCAGCCAGATGACCTTCGTGTCGATCAGCAGTGACCCGCTCAACGACACCCCGACAGCGCTCAAGGCCTTCGCCGAGAAGCAAGGTGCAGACAGCGCCAACTGGCTGTTCCTCACCGGCGACCAGGCCGCTATCGACCTGGTGCTGGGGCGCATCGGCCAGTTCCTGCCCAGCCCCGAGCAGCATTCGACCCAGCTGATTGCCGGTGACGTGGCCGGCAAGCGCTGGAGCAAGATCCGCCCGGATGCACCAGCGGCCGCCATTGCCCAGCGCATGCAGCTGCTGGCGCAACCGCTGGCTGGGCGATAGCAGCCATGGCTCGGTTTTTGTGGGAGCGGCCTTGCGTCGCGAAAGGGCTGCGCAGCAGCCCCGGGGATTGCTGCGTTGACGCTGAAAACGGGGGCCGCTGCGCGCCCCTTTCGCGACGCAAGGCCGCTCCCACAGGGTTTCGCATAACCTGTTCATTGCTGTTGGCACTCAGTGTTTTCCTTGCGCCTTGCGGTGCAACCCAGGCACTCGACCTTACGCCGACTGAACAAGCCGGCAAACGCTTGTACCGGTACGGGGTCTCGAGCAGCGACGCACAGCTGATGGCTCGGGTCGGCGCCAGCGACATGAGCGTACCCGCCAGCGTGCTGCCCTGCGCCAGCTGCCACGGGCTTGACGGGCGTGGGCGCGCCGAAGGCGGGGTACATCCACCCAGCCTCGACTGGCAACGCCTGGCGCTCGGGCAGGGCGAGCGACAAAGCAACGGTCGCCGCTACCCGGCCTACCGCGACGGCACGCTGGCCCGCGCGATCCAGCACGGCGTCGACCCCGCGGGGCAGCGACTGGACACCGCCATGCCGCGCTTCGAATTGACCCTGGCTGACCAGCGCAACCTCACGGCTTACCTCAAACGCCTGGGCGATGAACGTGACCCCGGGGTGGAAGCAGGCGTGCTGCGCCTGGGCACCTTGCTCCCGGCCCATGGCCCACTGGCTGAAGCCGGGCATGTGGTGCGTGCCGTGCTGGAGGATGGCCTGGCTCAGATCAACCAGCAGGGCGGCATTCATGGCCGACACCTGGAGCTGGTGGTCGCCGATACCGGCACCGACCCGGCCAGTGCCGAGCACGCCTTGCAGCGCCTGCTGGACCAGGAGCAGGTGTTCACCTTGATCACCCCGCTGGTGCCCATGCTCGATCAGCAACTGCCGACACTGCTCGAACAACGGGGCGTGCCGCTGATCGGCAGCACGCCACGCAGCGGCGGCAGCCCCCTGATTTTCGACCCGCTGCCGGGTGTCGCCAGCCAGTTGCTGAGCCTGGCAGCCCATGCCAAGGGCGCCCTCGGCTTGCCGCCAGATGGCTTGCGCGTGGTGTATGCCGGCAACGATCAGGCGGCATTGGCCGAGCAGGTGCGCCAACGCCTGCTCCAGCAAGGCTGGACGCCCGCACCGATCCTGGCCTTCGACGGCCAGGCCGTCGATGGCCAGGGCATCGTCTTCGTCGGCCGTGCCCAGGCCTTCGCCGCGCTAGCCCAGGCGCTGCACGCCGAAGGGCGTGCGCCATACCTGCTCGCCGCCTCCAGCCAGGTGGCCGCAGCGGTGGCCAGCGTGCCAGCGCGATGGTCGCAACGGCTGTTCCTGGCTTATCCGTTCTTGCCCGATGACTGGAGCGAGCAGGGCATGGCGACCCTGGCTGGCCTGCAACAGCGCCAGGGCCTCGACCCGCGCCAGGTGTCGCTGCAGGTCAACGCCCTGTGTGCCCTCAAACTGCTGTCGGAAGCCCTGAAGCAGGTGGGGCGCGAGGCCAGCCGCGAACGGCTGGTGGGCGCCCTGGAGCGCCTGCACGATATCGATACCGGCCTGACCCCGGCGCTGGGCTTCGGCCCCGGCAGGCGCCAGGGTATGGCTGGCGCCCATGTCGTCGCGGTGGCGCTGCCTGGGCCGCGCTTCAGCGCCGTCGCCGCGTACCGGCCGTTGCCGGACAGCCCTTGAACGGAGGTGCTCATGCGATTCCTGTTGCTGTGCCTGCTGCTGGTGGCCGCCAAGGCGAGCTGGGCCGACGTGCCCGCTGCGCGGGTCAACGGCGTGACTATCGACCTGCTGCGCCTTGAGCGCTATTTTTCCGAATATCTGCAGGCACAGGGCAGGGCAGTGGCCAGCATTCGCAATCCGACGCTGTACAAGCGCCTGCGCGAGCAAGCACTGGATGAACTGATCGACAAGGAATTGCTCTGGCAGGAAGCCCAGCGCCAGGGTATTCACATCAGTGATGAGCAGGTATCAGCGCAAGTCAGCGAAATCGAAGCAGCCTTCGCCAGCCCGGCACTGTTCGCAAGGCGCCTGGCAGATGCAGGATTCGATCGTGCAGAGTACGCTGATTACATGCGCCGCGAGATGGCCGCGCAGCGGGTGTATGCTCAGCTCAGCGCGGTTGACGAACCCAGCCAGGCCGAAGTCGCGGCGTTCTACCAGGCCAACCGGCAAACCCTGCAAGGAGCGCAGAACCAAAGTGTTAGTCCATCGGTCATACCCGAACCGGCCCTGCAACGGGCCAAGGCTGCGCTCATCGGCCAGTTGCAGGCGCAGGCGCGCCAATCCGTGCGCCAACGTTTGCGCCAATCCGCTACAGTGGAGATCGCCGACTGACGCCCTTGAATGGGTTTCCCCAAAGCTGGGGAATAGCACTTTGGCAAAGTGCCATCAGTTTCCCCGTATGTGGGGAACAAGGCCTGCGCCTGTGTCGTGGTGTTTGCTGCAACCTAGCGGGATCAAAGACTTACAGTGGTGCGAGATGACAATTCATGCCTGGCACGAAGCCTGCTCTAGCCTTGTCGAGGCCGCACTTCGCAACCCGGGTAACCGGGCAGTATTTGGGAGTCGACCTTGGTGAACAGAGTATTGGTAGTCGATGACGAACAGACCCTTGCGCAAAACCTGCAAGCGTACCTGCAGGCGCAAGGCCTGGAAGTTCACGTCGCCCACGACGGTGCCAGTGGTATCGAGCAGGCTCAAAGCCTGGCACCGGACGTGATTGTGCTGGATTACCGCTTGCCCGACATGGTGGGGTTCCAACTCCTGGAGACCGTGCGCAAGAACAGGCAGTGCCATTTCGTGCTGATCACCGCCCACCCGACTGCCGAAGTCCGTGAGCGAGCTGCCGAACTTGGCGTGAGTCATGTCCTGTTCAAGCCGTTCCCGTTGGCCGAACTGGCCCGCGCGATCTTCGACCTGACGGGCATCGAGCGCCGGCGCAGGGCCACTGACGATCCAGCCGAAGGGTTTGTCGAACGACGCCAGAACAGGAACGAGTCGTTCCCCTTGCAGTTGTACGATGGTAGCTGGGTGTTGGCCGATCGCCGCCGTAATGGCGCCAAGCCCCCAGGACCTGACGACGAACAACTGCTCACCGGGGAATAGCGGCGCCCGCTGCCCTGGCCAAGCCAGCCCGCGACGCGCCCCTGAGCGGAGTCGCAGGCCATGGCAGACGTATTCGAAACAGGTGCAGGCAAGTACAGCGCCTATCCCCGCGACCTCCTGGCCCAGGCCCGCCTGCAAGCGGGCGACGAGCGTCTGCTCAACTGCCTGGAGCGCCTGGCCAACGACACCCCCGACCGCTTCATCCAGCGCCTTGGCCTGACCCTGCATTACCCGGTGCTGGCCACCCAGCTACTGCTGGCCAGCACTGCGCGCTTCGACACGGTCAGCCTGGCCCAGTGCCTGAAGCACGAGTTCGTGATGATCGAGCAGGACGGCCAACTGATCGGCGTGTTCGCCGACCCCTTCGACCACGCCCGCCTGGCCTGGATCGACGACAACCTGCAAGGCGCGCCGCTGTACCTGGCCCACGCTGCCGACCTGGCCACCTTCCTGGCCCGCCACGAAGAAAGCTTCCATGCCGTCGATGCCCTTGATCATGACTCGGAAACCAGCGGTGAAAGCGACCCGCTGCAACGCCTGTCGCTGACCAGCATCAGCGAAGACCAGAGCAAGGTGGTGAAGCTGGTCAATTCCACCCTGTACGACGCGCTCAAACAGCACGCCAGCGACATCCACCTGGGGATGACTGGCCAAGGCCTGGTCATCAAGTACCGCATCGACGGCGTGCTCAATGGCGCTGGCAAGGCCAGTGGCAGCGCCTTCGCCGATCAGGTGATCTCGCGCATCAAGGTCATGGCCGAGCTGGACATCGGTGAAAAACGCGTGCCCCAGGATGGCCGCTTCAAGGTCGCCATCGGCGAGCGGCAGATCGATTTCCGGGTGTCGATCATGCCGAGCATCTTCGGTGAGGATGCGGTGCTGCGGGTGCTCGACAAGCAGGACCTGTCCGACCGCGTCAGCGGCGTGCAGCTACAGGCCCTCGGTTTTGCCGAGCAAACCCTGTGCGCCCTGCGCCGGCTGGCCTGCGAGCCCTACGGCATGATCCTGGTCACCGGCCCCACCGGCAGCGGCAAGACCACCACCCTGTACGCCATGCTCAGCGAGATCAACCATGGCGTCGACAAGATCATCACCATCGAAGACCCGGTCGAGTACCAGCTGCCCGGCGTGCTGCAGATTCCGGTCAACGAGAAGAAGGGCCTGACCTTCGCCCGTGGCCTGCGCTCGATCCTGCGCCATGACCCGGACAAGATCCTGGTCGGAGAGATCCGCGACCCGGACACCGCACAGATCGCCGTGCAGTCGGCGCTGACCGGCCACCTGGTGTTCACCACCATCCACGCCAACAACGTCTTCGATGTGATCGGCCGCTTCAGCCAGATGCAGGTCGACCCCTACAGCTTCGTCTCCGCCCTCAACGCGGTGCTGGCCCAGCGCCTGATCCGCCTGGCCTGCCCGCACTGCTGCACGCCGTGCGAGGTCGATGACCAGGCCCTGGCCGCCTCGGGCCTGACCCGCGAAGCGGTCAGCGGCTGGACATTCGTTCGCGCCCAGGGCTGCGGCCAGTGCCGTGGCAGCGGCTACCGCGGCCGCAGCGCGATTGCCGAACTGCTGCACCTGGACGACGACCTGCGGCAGATGATCGTCGAACGCCGCCCCCTGTCGCAGATCAAGCAACTGGCCTGCCAACGCGGCCTGCGCCTGCTGCGTGCCTCGGCCCTGGACCTGGTCCGTGATGGCCGCACCACACTCGAGGAGATCAACCGTGTCACATTCATCTGATCGTGGCTCTTGCAAGTACAGCGCCGTGCTTGGCGCTGACGGGGTCGGCCTGGGTCGCTCGTGCGGCAATCAAATGCAGTGGCTTGGCAGCCGCGCATTCACCTGCGATGCCGCGCAACCGGCCTGGGAAGCGGCCTTGCAAGCCTTGGCTGCACTGCTGGCCGAACACGCCGTCAAGAGCGCCCCGTTGCGCGTGCTGCTGTCGGCCCGTTACAGCCGCTTCTGTCTGGTGCCGTGGAGCGATGCCATCGGCCAGCCTCGCGAGCTGGATGCCTACGCCCGGGCCTGCTTCGAGCAGCTCTACGGCCAGTCGCTCGGTGACTGGCGCATCGTCCTTTCGCCGGAGCCCGCCGGGGCCGCACGTATCGCCACCGCGCTGCCAGAAGCCCTGCTGCTGGGGCTGCAGAGCCTGGGGCGGGACAGCCGCTTGAGCCTGCGCTCGGTGCAGCCCTACCTGATGGCTGCCTACAACCGCTGCTCAGCGCAGCTGGAGCAGGGCGACTTCCTGTTCGTGCTCGCCGAACCCCGCCGCAGCGTGCTGCTGCTGGCCGCTGGCGGTGCCTGGCAACAGGTGCTGACCCAAGGCTGCGCTGACAGCGACCAGGCCCTGCGGGCACTGATCGAACGCACCTGTGAGCTGTACGGCGAGCGACTGCCACGGGTGTACCTGCATGCCGCAGGGCGCGGCGACGTACCGCAACTGGCGGCCGTGCAGTTGTGCCAGCCGGCTGGCGACAGCGACCCGCTGTGCGCCATGTGGCGGGCGGTGGCCTGACATGCGCCGCCTCGACCTGGAATTTCAGCCCCGTCGCAGCGGCCCGTTGGCCTGGTCGCTGCTGGCCCTGGGCGCAGTCGCAGTCGCCGGGCTGGTGCTGGTGCACCAGCAGCTGCAGGCCGAGCAGGCAGACCTGGAAACCCAGCTGCACAGCCTGGAACTGCAACTGGGCCGCCGCCCGGCCCCGGTCGCCCCGCAGAACAGCGCCGCCAGCCGCGAACAGGCCGAACGCCTGGCGCAGATGCGCAGCGTCTCGCAGCAACTGCAACGGCCCTGGCAACAGCTGTTCGCCATGCTCGAAGCGCAGCCACAGGACGACGTGGCACTGCTGACCCTGACCCCGGACGCGCGCAAGGGCCAGGTGCGCATCACGGCCGAGGCCCGCAACCTGGAAGCGATGCTGCAGTACCACCAACGCCTGGAGCAAAGCGACGCGCTCAGCGATGTCTCGCTGCTCAACCACGAAGTGCTGGCCGGGCAACCCGAGCACCCGGTGCGCTTCAACCTTACTGCGACCTGGGAGATTGGCCATGCGCGTCCCTAGTCTGATCATTCATGAGCAACTGCGCCGCATCGGACCGGTCGGCCTGGGCGCCGCCGCGGTCGCCGTGCTCGCCGTCGGTGTCGCCATGCTTGGCATAGCCCCCGAGTGGCAGGCCGTGCGCGAACTGCGTGCCAGCGAAGCGGATGCCAGCGTGCAGGTCGAACGGGTCAAGCGCGGCGAGCTGAAGATTGCCGTCAAGCCCGAGCAACAGGCGCTGGACAGCCTGCGCCAGCAGCTGCCCGGGCAGCCTGAAGCGAGCGAGCTGATCGAGCGCCTGTACCACCTGGCCAGTGCCGAGCACATCAGCCTGGCGCGTGGCGAATACGCCCTGGGGGTCGATCCCAAGACCCAGCTGTCGCGCTACCAGATCATCCTGCCAGTACGTGGCAGCTATCCGCAGATCCGCGGCTTCCTGCGCGGGCTGATCGGCCAGCTGCCGACCCTGGTGCTCGAAGACCTCGAACTGCAACGCAAGACCATCGGCGATACCGAACTCACCGGCCGGGTGCGCCTGACCCTCTACCTGTCGAGGTCGTGATGAATACACAACGCGCAGTGATATGGGTCGGGTTCCTGGGCGTGTCGGCAGCGCTGGCATGGGCGCCGGGGCACTGGTTCAACCAGGAAGACAGCGTCGCACCCTTCGCGGGCAAGCCCGCTCCCACAGGGTCGGCGTCGCATGCGCAACCTGTGGGAGCGGGTGAGCCGGCGAAAGGGCCGGAACAGGCCTCCAGAGATCTGTTCCCACCCCAGCAATGGACCAAACCACAAACCTTGGCCACCGTCACCGAGCAACCCGTAGCCGCCGCGCCCGTGGTAGCCGCAACCCCAACCGCCCCGGCGCTGCCGTTCCAGTTCGTCGGCCGCATGGGCGACCGCGACGACCTGCAGATCTTCCTGCAGAGCGGCGAAAAGCTCTACGTCGTGCGCAAGGGCGACGTGATCGACAGTACCTATCGCCTCGACAGAGTCTCGGCCAATGAGCTGGACCTGGTTTATCTGCCTTTGCATCAGTCACAGACCTTGTCTGTAGGGAGCGCACCATGAAGTCGTCGAAACTGTGCAAGCCTGCTCCGTTCATGCTCCTGGCGCTGTGCGTGGCCATTGCCGGCTGCGGCTCCAGCGGGGTGCGCAAGGACAGCGCCGAGCTGATGAAGGAGGGCCAGTACGAGGCCGGCATCGCCCGCCTGGAAGAGGCCCTGAGCGAGAACCCGCGCGACACGGAGCTGAACATCGCCCTGGCCCACGGCCGCCAGGCAGCGGTGGAAGCGCTGATCAGCCAGGCGGATGCCGACCGCATCCGCCACGACTTCAGCAGCGCCCGCACCGGCTACAGCCGGGTGCTGACCCTCGAGCCGAACAACCGCCGTGCCCAGGAAGGCATCCGCCATCTGGAGCTGATCCGCACCCTCGACGAGCGTGTCGCGCTGGGCCAGGCTGCGCTGCGCCAGGGCGACCTGTTCGGCGCCGAGCGCTACATGCGCGAAGTGCTGCGCCTGGACCCACAGAACCAGAAGGGCGTGGCCCTGCGCACCGACATCGAGAACGTCCAGGCCCGCACTGCAACGCCTTACCCGCAGCTGCGCAGCAAGCTGGAGCGCCCGGTCACCCTGGAGTTTCGCGACGCCGGCCTGAAGACCATCTTCGAGGTGCTGTCGCAGGTCGCCGGCATCAACTTCATCTTCGACAAGGACCTGCGCCCGGACATGAAGGCCACCATCTTCGTGCGTGACGTGCGCATCGAGGATGCCGTGGCGCTGCTGCTGGAGCAGAACCAGTTGCGGCAGAAGATCGTCAACGACAACACCTTGCTGATCTACCCCGATTCACCGCAGAAGACCAAGGACTACCAGGAACTGGTCATGCGCACCTTCTACCTGACCAGCATCGACGCCAATACCGCGCTGAACATGGTCAAGACCATGCTCAAGACCCGTGACGTGTTCGTCGACGAACGCCTCAACACCCTGACCATGCGTGACACCCCCGACGCCGTGCGCATGGCCGAGAAGCTGCTGCAGTCGCAGGACCAGTCCAACCCCGAAGTGGTGCTGGAAGTGGAGGTGATGGAAGTCGCCACCTCGCGCATCCTCGACCTTGGCCTGCAATGGCCCAACACCTTCGGTGTGCTGACCGACGACGGCAACCCGGTCAGCGTGCTCGACCAGCTGCGCGGCATCAACTCCAGCCGTATCAGCATCTCGCCGGCACCGCAGGCCAAGATCAATGCCCAGGACAAGGACATCAACACCTTGGCCAGCCCGGTGATCCGCGTCAGCAACCGCGAGCAGGCGCGTATCCACATCGGCCAGCGGGTACCGATCATCAGTGCCACTTCGGTCCCGTCCACTCAAGGCCCGGTGATCACCGAAAGCGTGACCTACCTGGACGTCGGCCTCAAGCTCGAAGTACAGCCAACGGTGCACCTGAACAACGAAGTGGCGATCAAGATTGCCCTGGAAGTGAGTAACGCCACCCCCCTGGAGGCCACCCGCCAGGGCACCATCCCGGTCCAGGTCGATACCCGCAACGCGCAGACCAGCCTGCGCCTGCACGACGGCGAAACCCAGGTGCTGGCCGGCCTGGTGCGCAACGACCACAACGCCGCCGGCAACAAGATCCCCGGCCTTGGCGACATCCCTGGCCTGGGGCGGCTGTTCGGCAGCAACAAGGACGACATGAGCAAGTCCGAGCTGGTGCTGGCGATCACCCCACGGATCGTGCGTAACCTGCCGTACCAGAGCCCTTCGGACATGGAGTTCGGCACCGGCACCGAGTCGAGCATGCAGGTGCGCCAGGCGGCGCCGCTGCCCGTGCGTGATGTGCCAGGCGACGTGCCGAGCGATAGCCAGGACAGCGCCCCGGCGATCCAGAGCCAAGTGGCCACTGCCCCAGCCACCGTCACTGTGAGCCCACGGCCATGAAACGCCGCCAGCAGGGATTCAGCCTGATCGAAGTGGTGCTGACCCTGGCCCTGCTAGGGATGCTCGCGAGCATGGCTGCACCGTTGACCGAGACGGTGGTGCGCCGTGGCAAGGAGCAGCAGCTGCGCGAGGCGCTGTACCAGATCCGCGACGCCATCGACGCCTACAAGCGCGCCTTTGACGCCGGCTACATCGAGAAGCGCCTGGATGCCAGCGGCTACCCGCCGAACCTGCAGGTGCTGGTCGACGGCGTGCGCGATGTGCGCAGTGCCAAGGGCGCCAAGTTCTACTTCCTGCGGCGTATTCCCCACGACCCGCTGGTGGCGGCCAGGAACGAGGACGAAGGCGGTTGGGGCCTGCGTGCGTACGCCAGCAGCCCGGACAACCCGCGTGAAGGCGAGGACGTCTTCGACGTGTATTCCAAGGCCCGCGGCAAAGGCCTCAACAACATCCCTTACGGGCAATGGTGACAGCCATGAAGCGCAGCAAAGGCTTCACCCTGATCGAATTGCTGGTGGTGATGGCGATCATCGCCACGCTGATGACCATCGCCATGCCGCGCTACTTCAACAGCCTGGACAGCTCCCGCGAGGCCACCCTGCGCCAGAGCCTGGCGGTGCTGCGCGAAGCCCTGGACCATTACTACGGCGACACCGGCCATTACCCGGATTCACTGGAGCAACTGGTCGAGCAGCGTTACCTGCGCAATACCCCGATCGACCCGATCACCGAGCGCAGCGACGCCTGGCAGCTGGTGCCACCGCCCGAAGGCGTGGCCGGCGGCGTCGCCGATATCAAGAGCGGTGCCACAGGGAGGGCGCGTGATGGCAGCCTGTTCGCCGAATGGTAAGGCCAGCGCCGGCTTCACCTACCTGGGCGTGCTGCTGCTGATCGCGATCAGCAGCGTGGCCCTGGCCGCTACCGGCACGGTGTGGTCAAGCGTTGCCCAGCGCGAGCATGAACGCGAACTGCTGTGGGTCGGTGGCCAGTATGCCCAGGCCCTGCGCAGCTACTATCGCGCCTCGCCAGGCCTGGCCCAGTACCCCAAGGAGCTGGCCGACCTGCTCGAAGACAACCGCTTCCCGGAGGCCAAGCGGCACATCCGCCGGCTGTACCCGGACCCGATCACCAACAGTGACGACTGGGGCCTGCTGCGCGCCATCGATGGCCGTATCACCGGGGTGCACAGCCGCTCCGACGCCACACCGTTCAAGCGCAGTGGCTTCGACATGCAGTTTTCCGGTTTCGAAGGCCTGGAGCATTACAGCGACTGGCAGTTCGTTGCCGAGCAGGCTTTCAACGAAAGCGCCGGCGGCGCCCGTACCCATGCCGGCCCGGGAGACACGCCATGAAATGCCTGCACGCCCTGTGCCTGAGCCTGCTGTTGGCAGCCGGGTCGCCGGGCGCAGCCATGGCCGACGCCGAGGACGAGATGAAGGGTTTCATCGTCGACAACACCATCTCGCACATCGGCCACGACTTTTACTACTACTTCGCCGACCGCCTGCGCGCCACCAGCCGGCTGGATTTCAACTTGGTGGTACGCGAGCGCCCGGATGCCCGTTGGGGCAGCCTGGTGACCGTGGAGTTCGACCGTGACGTGCTGTACCGGCGCTTTCTGCCACCGAACGTCACGCAATTAAAAGAAGAGGCCGTCGCGGCCGCCGACCTGGTCAAGCAGGAAGTCATCCAGCGCAAGCTGCAACGGCTGCTGCAGGACACCACTGATCTGGATAGGGATGAGCTATGAACACGTGCATACCCCGTTGCCTTGCGGCTGGCCTGCTGTTCGGCGCCTGCGCCGTCCACGCCACCGAACTGGTGTACACCCCGGTCAACCCGGCGTTCGGCGGCAACCCGTTGAACGGCACCTGGCTGCTCAACAACGCCCAGGCGCAGAACGACCATGACGACCCGGACCTGAAGGATCGCGCGTCCGCCATCAACGGGACCTCGGCCCTGGAGCGCTTCAGCAACCAGCTGGAGTCGCGGATGCTGTCGCAGCTGATGGACAACATCAGCAACGGCAAGACCGGCAGCATGGCCACCGACGCGTTCCTGATCGATGTGATCGATGACTCCGGTGCGCTGAGCATCAAGGTCACCGACCGCGCCACAGGGGAAACGTCGCTCATTGAGGTCAGTGGCCTGAACCCCTGAGCGGGACGGGTCGTTTAGCTGGGGAGAGAGCACCATGAAACGTCTGCTGAGCACTCTAGTGATTGTCGCCACACTTGCCGGCCTGCAAGGTTGTGGCCTGCGCGAGCCGATGCCGGCCGAGCAGGACAGCGAAACCCCGACCCTGACGCCGCGGGCCTCGACCTACTACGACCTGATCAACATGCCGCGCCCCAAGGGCCGCCTGATGGCCGTGGTGTATGGCTTCCGCGACCAGACCGGGCAATACAAGCCGACCCCGGCCAGCTCGTTCTCCACCAGCGTCACCCAGGGGGCGGCGAGCATGCTGATGGATGCGCTGAATGCCAGCGGCTGGTTCGTGGTGCTGGAGCGTGAAGGCCTGCAGAACCTGCTGACCGAACGCAAGATCATCCGTGCTTCGCAGAAAAAGCCCGACGTGCCGGAAAACATCATGAGCGAACTGCCACCGCTGCAGGCCGCCAACCTGATGCTCGAAGGCGGCATCATCGCCTACGACACCAACGTGCGCAGTGGCGGCGAGGGCGCCCGTTACCTGGGCGTCGACATCTCCCGCGAGTACCGGGTCGACCAGGTCACGGTCAACCTGCGTGCGGTGGACGTGCGTACCGGGCAGGTGCTGGCCAACGTGATGACCAGCAAGACCATCTACTCGATCGGCCGTAATGCCGGGGTGTTCAAGTTCATCGAGTTCAAGAAGTTGCTGGAAGCCGAGGTTGGCTACACCACCAACGAACCGGCGCAGCTGTGCGTGTTGTCGGCGATCGAGGCAGCGGTGGGGCACCTGCTGGCCCAGGGGATCGAGCGGCGGCTGTGGCAGGTGGCGGGGGAACCGGGGGAAGGCAAGGCAGAGGTGGACAAATTCCTCAGCCAGAACCAGCCGCAGTGATCAACCTGTACCGGCCTCTTCGCGGGTGAACCCGCTCCCACAGGCGTTGCGTGATCTCAAGTACGACGCCGTCCCTGTGGGAGCGGGTTCACCCGCGAAGAGGCCGGCCCTGCTTACTCCCACGGGCGTTGCGAGATCTCGAGTGCGACGCCGTCCCTGTGGGAGCGGGTTCACCCGCGAAGAGGCCGGC
>NZ_BQIJ01000033.1:0-16082 GCF_021602465.1 Pseudomonas urethralis | reverse complement strand
GGCCTGGGCTGCCCTGTGCGGAGAAATGCCGAACCGCTACGTAGGGGTTGTAAATACCAGCAGATGGGTCCTGGGCAATCTGCTGGATATAGGAACCACCCAGGGTGTTTGTCAGGACCGATCCGCCAGTTCCTGGGTGTGGAACTCCTGCCTCTTCACCATTGAATCGAGAAAACCCGGGGATGTAGGTCAGGTTGGGTGAGCGAAGAACACCGCCGCTCGAGCCTCCGAGACCAAAATCGCCCACCCTGAGCACGCTACCCACTGAAGGGTCGTAGTTCGAGGTAGTCAATGGCGCGACAGCCGCCGTACCTAACCCGAGGGCGACCCTTGCAGAGGCAGGAGTGGTGCCGCCAGTACCTCCTTTAGCCACAGGGAGCACGCTCTCTACAGCGACAGCACCCAGCCCAAGGCCAGCTCGCCCGTCTGCCGCAGTTGCGCCGCCTGTCCCTCCCTTGGCGACTGGAAGGATTTCATAGTTGCCCGTAGTTCCCAGAGCAGCGAGCTTGTTCCCGTACTGATTCACCAAGGCACGCAGGGCGTCCGCAGAATCTTTGACGTAGCCTTGCATCGGGGCTAGGCCGTAACCGCCAGCGGATACGGTCGCACCTTGGTAGGCCGGCAGGATGCTCAGCACCGTCGCGCTCGCGATGTTGGCCACCTCATACCAGCGGCCATCAGGCCCCTGGAAGGCATCCCCCACCCTGGCATTCGCGGCGAAGTCAGTGTTCGTGCCGACCACCGACGTTTGGCCGGTCGTGATCGCGACCGTGCCTGATCTGTACCATGGCATGCGTGTTTCCTTTCAAAGAGGTTTCATTGGGCGGGATGCAAAGAGGGTTCGGCCATTCACGCTGAGCGCGTTGATGCCGTCGAAGTTTTCGCAGTACATCTGCAGCACGTCGCGCCTTCCAGGCAGAAATCCTCCGAAATTCGCCCTGAATGGTTGGGTGGTTTGCACAACGTTTGTCACAGAGAACAGCGCGTTCGCAAGAACGTAATCAGCATAATTTCCGGTCCAAGCCATTTGCGCCGGCGAGGCGTAATAACCTGCACCGGTGATGGGCGTTCCTGCGGTCGCGAATGAGTTGTTGGCTGGCTGGCTGTTAAGCAAGGCCAAGTTGGCCGACGTGACGAATGTCCTGTTACCTGCCGCGTCCCGCACCGAAGCTCCGTAAGCATCCACTGGTGTGTTCGGCGTCATGTAGCTAGCACAGAACCAGTTGATCATCATCGGGCTCAACGCAACGCTGCCGTGTGCTGGCTGGTTGTTGTAGGCTTTGATGCGGAACCCGGTCCAGTTTCCGGGGGATCCGGTAACGAAGAAGTTTCCGACCATCATGTAGTTGTCAGCATTCAGGAAGATCAGCGGACGCTCATAAGTGGTGACAGGCTGAGGAAACGTCACAGTTCCGTATTGAATTTGAGTTCCGCTGCCAGATCCCTGGAACCCTATGTTCATGCGTCCGTTGTACCGAACGCTGAGCACCCGGTTGATCGAGTCGATCTGCGTGCGGATATTGTTGTTTGCGGCCCTGACCCCATAACTGCCTGCTGCCGAAAACGGCTCGCCACCCTGCGACAGGATCATCACCTGCCAGGTCCTGGTACCGGGCTGTCGCAGCCGCAGCTGTCCGGTAGTTGCCCAAGCAGGCGGGCTCCAGGTGTTGTCACCGCCGTCAAACAGGGCATCAACCACGACAAAGGACGCCGCCTGGATCTCCGGTATCGCGATGTACTGGTCGAAAGCGTTATTGCCCACGACCTGCATCATCTTCAGAGACCGGATCGGCGTGATGGTGGTGTCCAGGGTAATGGCCCCGGACGCGTCCTTCGTCCGGAGCCCATAAATGTCAGCCATCAGGTCATTCTCCCCAGCGCGGCGCGTTCGATGCCGTTGGCGTCATAAACGTAGATCCCGCCGTTGTTGATGAGCACGCTGCCGCTGGCATCCTGGCCACGGAAGGTGAACACGCCGGTGACCATGTTCAGCTCGATCAATGGCCGGCCCTGAGCGTCCACGGCTTGGGACCTGAGCGTTCCGCTGTTCACGATCGTCTGGATGTAAGCCGAGTTGATGAACGCTTGGTTGATGAAGACCTGGCCGCCCTGCACCACGAATGGCGAAGAGAGCGTGCCATTTACCCCGTTCACCACCGCGAACCTGTCGGCGCTGACCAGGAATTGGCTTTGCAGTCCGGCCGGGCCGTTCTCGATGCCCAAGCCGATACCCGCTGCCACGTACTGGCCTTGGGCGTTGAGCTGCATCTTCACGGTCCACATCGTGGTCAGCTTGCCAGCCGTGTCGGCATAGGCCGAAGAGGTCTGTTGGATCGCAGCAGAGTTGTCGGCAACCGAGGCGTTCAGCTGCTGTATCGCCGTGGCCGTAGCCTGCTGGTTGGTTGCAACCGTGGTTTCAACCGTGGTGATACGGCTTTCATTGCCACCGACTCGGGCCTCCAGAGTGGTGGTCCGCTGGGTCTGCGCAAAGTCTGCCTCGGCCCGCACCTTTACCTCTTGGGCGTAGCTGGCGGTGCTGTCCCAGCCCTTCAGAGCATCCAGCAGCTCCCCTTCCCCGTTGTCATCACGGGCAGAGGCGCGCAGCGCCTGTAGGCTGCCTGCCGTAGCGGTGACCTTGCCGTCGACCTCGGCAATGTCGGCTGTGTTGGTGGCCACCTGCTGGGCCAGGCCATTAGCAGCCTCGATCGACTGGCCAACGTCGCCCCAAAGAGCGGCATTTGGCGGAGCATTCGCACCAGACGCGTCTGCGGGAACAGCCTGCAGAGCCTGGTAGATGCGTCCATCAACCACGACCATCTGACCCTTTTGGTAGGTCTCATCCTTGTCGTAGGCCTTGAGCCCATCCAGCGCAGCAATCTGCTCCTCCAGACCTGGAATCTTCTGGATTTCCTCCAGCAGCTCCTGCCCCAGTTCGCTCTCGGTGATCTTGCCCGACAGAGCTGCCAGCATGGCGGTGACGTCGTTCGACGTGGACGCGGCGATCTTGAGGAAGCCGCTAACCCCGTAGGCGTTGCGGGAGCGGATGAAGTAGAAGTAGTTGGTGAAGAAGGCCAACCCGGTATGCGTCAGGCTGAGTCCTTGCCCCAGGTAAGTCGCCTGAGCAGCGGGAGCCTGCGGGTCTTCGCTGTAAAAATACTCGTAGGTGCCTCCGTTCAGCCCGTGCTGCACGTTGCTTGGGAACAGCGTGATGGTGTCGATCGTGGACTGCACCGTGCACGCCTCTGGAATAGGCGGGCCATCGATGTTCACGGTGATGCTGGCCTCGCCGGAGCGGGTCAGCGGGCCGAGTGCGGCAACGCTCATCGTGTAGTTGCCCGAGGGCAGGCCAGCGATCGGCAGCTGCAGGGTGGTCTCTGGCACCTGCTGGGCCTGCACCGCGGTACCGCCTTGACGGATGGTGACCGCATACCCCGTGACAATGCCGGCCGGCTGCGTCCAACTCAGCACGCCCTGGGTGACTTCGGCAGTCTCGTCGGGTTCCCAGGCCAGGTTGGTAGGACTGCCCAGTCCACCAGTCGGCAGGTTGATGAAGCCGATCGGGTTGTACGGCTGGCCCACGGCATCGTCGAACTGCGCTGCATCGTACTGCTGCAGCTGGGCGGTGCAGCCCTGGTCAGCGCCCATGCTCCAGTTGGTGACGATGAACTCACCAAGGATGTTCAGCGACGGCAGGTTCACGCGCACGGCGCGACCCGGCCGGCAGTTGTAGCCTAGGAAATTCATGGGAATGCTGATGGTGCCACCCGCACGCCGACGGCGCAGCTCGATGTTCGCCAGGCGCTGGGCCTGGTAGGCATCCGTGACGTAGGAGAAGGTCAGCGTTTCAGCCGCCTCCCCGCCGTCCTCGACCACCCATTCGGCAACGCTGACCTCGGGGTAATCGGTCTCTGTCCACGACTGCGAGGTGTCGATGAACGTGCCGCGCACAGTGTTGATCGCGGCATCATTGGTCGGCTCGGTGCTGCCGGTAATGGTACCGATCACCATGTCCTCGGTGACCTCGAAGTCGTACGGGCCATAGTAGGCCCCGGCCTGGAACATCCAGCGGCCGCCGACGCGGATTGTCCTGCCACCACAGGCAGCCTCAAGCTTCTGCAGCACGTTGGTGCGCTGCTCGTCGGCGCCGATCACGCAGCTGCTGCGATAGCGCGGGCTGGTGGTGTTATCAGGGTTGGCGACCGATTCATCGCAGATATTGGCGCCGCTGGCGAAGGTCTCGAATACAATTTCATCGTCGGGCACGCCGCAGCGGTTGCGCAGGAACCAGAGGATGTGGAGCGCGGTGTTCTCCGTGTACACGGCCATGCCGCTGCGCGGGTCGTAGATATCGTTGCGGCCACGGACGATGAAGCGTGCGTCAGGGATGCCGGACGGGAATTTCTCGGCGCTGTACTTGAGCGACAGACGCACGAACGACAGCCCACGGCCGATCTGCTCGTCTTTCCAGTCAGGACAGTTGGCCTTCAGGAAGGCGTTCACCTGGGTCGGGTTGACGACCAGCTCATAGGAGGCATGCTCGCCATAGGTGGCGATCTCCTCCTCTCCCAGGTAGATGTTCTCCAGGGCGTCGACTGGGCCTTCACAGAGAACGTACACCAGGTGCAGCCACTCGCCATCGGTTTGGTCGCCGACCTGCTCCTGCGCCCAGATAAGCACGCCACCGGTGCTGACTCTGCCAAGGATGAAGCGCGCAGGCGCTTTGGAGGAGCGCACGGTCTGGGCTGACGGCTCGTTGTCGCGCATCGGCGACTTGGTGTTCAGCTTCTCTTGCTGCTCGGCCATGTAGAACGCCAGGCCGGCACCAATGGCCGCGCCCACCGGGCCACCTTGCACAAAGCCAATGACCGCGCCAACGGCGACCTGAGCAATCTTCCTGACGCCACCGGACATTATTCAACTCTCCAGACTGCAAGAGGGTCGCACACCACGCGGGCCACCCCGTCGTCAGTGGCCGCCCAGAATTCGTTTGCCCAGTACACGGCCATAGACCGGCCGCCAGGCGCTTCGTACATAGCAATGTCGCCGCGCTGGATGAATGCCGGCGCAACCCGGGCGAAACAGGCATCCCATGCCGCTTCAAGGCTTCCATGCTGCTTCTTCAGCGCCCGCTTCGCCCCCGACTCGGTCTTGTAGGTGCCGCGGTACGTCTCGGCCGGGTCGGTACCGCACACCGCTACCGCGCAGTCCGCAGCGAACAGGCAGCAGTCGAATTCGCCCCATGAAAAAGGCCGCTCTAAGGCGGCCTTGATCACTTCGCTGAGGCGTGTGGTCCAGTCTCGGTAGCGCATGGCTATTTCTCGTAGGTGAACGTCGGGGCGTCCTTCTTGGAGCCCCAGTAGATGGGCCATTCGGACATCTGGGCGATGGCGTAGAAGAACCGGTCGCCCTGGTGGCGTGCCCGGTGGTTCTCATCGGTAAACCGCTCGGTGCCCGTGCGGCTCCACTCGGCCATGCGGTCAACGATCGGGACGGTGATCTTGTTGCCGTCCTCACCGTTGCCGGCGTAGGAAAAGGTGGCGGCGTCCATGCGGCCGGAAAACAGAATGTCGGCTGCATAGTTGCCCTGCTCGTCGAACACCACAAACATGAGCTTGCCGGATCGACCTCGGCATCCCCGGATGTTGGTCTCGGTGATGATGTAGCTGTCCAGCCCGGTAAGGGCCAGGTCGATCGACATGGGCGAGTTCGAGTTGTCGCTCTCCTGCGATTGCCCGACCTCGCCGAACTGCCCTACCCCCAGATAGGTGATGCCGCCAATCACCAGGTCACCGGTGCCTGTGTGCGCGTAAACCGGGCCATCCTCGAAGTCGAGCTGGCAGGCGTAAACGCTGAGGAATTTGCCGGTGGCGATGATATCGACCACGCTCTGGCTGAATGGGAACGTCGAGGGCATCAGAAGGCCTCCCTGAACTGGTAGCTGCCACTGGCCACCACCGGCCGCACCGTCATGTTCCACGTGTCCTGGGTCATGCGGCATTCGGCGTAGGGGTTGAGGTATTCGACCGGCGTCCCGGCGATCAGCGATTTGCGGATGCGCTTGTTGACCGACACGATGGCCTGGCCTTGGGCGTTGGAGGTAGCAGGTTCCACCACTTCGAACATTTCCCCGGCCACTGTGAGGTAATCCCCCACGGCGAAAACTGGGGTGTTCGCGGCGGCGCCGGCCACCGTGATGGCCCTGGCCTGGGCCACGCCTGACAAGACGGTGAGGCTTCCCACACTAACCTTCCGGGTTCGGGTGAACGCCGGCAGGTTGAACGTGCCGAACAGTCCGTCCAGGCGTCCGAGGAACGCCGACAGCTCGCGCTCCTGCTCTCGCGTGAGTAGGCCGAACGTGAGGGTGCACTGCCAATACGCGCCCGGCTGCCCGACGATCTGCTGGGCGTTCGAGAGCGTCGAGGTAAAGGCGCGGCTGTTGTTGACTAAGCCCCACGTCATTTCCGACGGGCGCAGCGATGCCGGCCATTGGATAGCCATGCAGTACTCCTTCTTGCTATCGGTTGCGGGCGATCAGCTGCCGCGCCGGCCCGTTCATCTTGAAGTCGCGCAGCACCAGGTTGTAGCCGTCCTGCGCGCCCTTCTGGGCTGCCTGTTGAATGCGGGCCAGGGTCGCTTCATCTGCGGTGCCTTGCACGATGATGTGCTGGATGATGGATGGCATGGCGCCATTAGAGGGTGCTGCAGGAACCGATGCAGCAGCAACCGCAGGGCTCACCCCGACGAAACCGCCACTGGCGTAGCCTTTGGCGTTCAAGCGATCCAGATAATCGCGAGCTCCCGGCTGACTTACCACCTCTTTACGGATGACGTATTCGCCACCGTGGACCACGCCCATCGGCTCGAACTTGCCACCGTCACCGGTGTAGCCGCCAGTCGCGAAGCCAGACCGAGAGATCGTCTCGCTGAATCCGGTCATGGTGCCGCTGCCGGATGCCGCCGCCCCTCCCCCACCCAGGAACCCAAGCGCAGACCCAAGGAAGCCTGCTGCTGCCTGCTGCACCTGAATACGGATGAGGTCTTCGACAACCTGGTCAGCGAAATCCTTGAAGGAAAGCTTGCCGGTCTTCACGAAGTTGACCACGGCGTCTTCCATGTTGCCGAAGGCGTTGCTGAACAGGTCGCGAGTTTGCCCTGCCACATCACTGGCGCTGTCCAGGTAATCTTGAAATGCCCCCTGCGCCCCTGCACTCCAGCTGGCCTGAGCCTGATCGATCTTGGTCCAGCCGTCACGCTGAGCGGCGATGCGCTTTTGGAGAAATTCATTCTCCTGATCAATTTGCGTCTGAAGCTCCTGGCGCTGCCCGGCTGTCGTAGCATTCGCAAGTTCAGTCCTGAGCTGCTTGATCCGGTCATTGACCTGCTGCTCCAGCTGGATGCGCTGCTGCATCCGCTCAGCCTGAAGGCTGCCCATCCCAACGCTTGCTGCATCAAGGTCGTACTGCGATTTCTCGCCATCCAACTGCTTTTGCAGCTGTGCCCGGTACTGCTCGGCCTGGGTAAGGCCTTGGGCGCCCTTGATGGCGGAGGCGTAGTTGATCGACGACTGGGCCAGTGCTTCGTTGTACTGCTGCTGATTGATCTTCCCTTTCGACAGCAGAAGCTCAAGCTGAGACTGCCGCTCGACGTACTCTTGCAGGGCGAACTTGGCAGGCTGTGCGGCCTTGTAAAGGTTGTCGAAGGCTGTTTGGGCCTCGTTCAGCTTGCTCGATAGGCCTTTCTGCCCGGTGGGCGTCTTGGTCTTCTCGGTGGTGTTACCGTCGATCTGATCCAAAACATCTTGAACCATCTCGGCAACCGTCTTGGTTTTTGCTGATGGCTGCGATTGTGTAGCAGGCTGGGCCTGGCCAAAGGTGAGAAGGCTAGCCCCTTGCAGGTTCTGCTTGGGCTCATATTTCTCGACCAGGGAAAGGCCTTTGGCGTACCGGACAGTCTGATCAATCACCGTCTGGATGGCGTCAACCTGGCGCTTGGCACTCGACTCGGCGTTCTCGGCCATGGTCTTCATGGAGCGCCCCTGGCTCTCCATTTGAGTCTTGATGGCTTCGGAGGCGGTGATCGATGCCGTGAGCTGAACCCGAAGTCTTTCCTGGTCTTCCTTCTTGCCTTCCTTGACGGCCTCCTCGTACTTCTTGAGGAGGTCGGTCTGCTCACCGATCAAGCGCGCGTATTCGACCTGCTGGCTGTTGAATCCAGCCTTCGCTGCTGTATACGCGGCCTCTTGGGCGGTGTTTGCACCAACCAAGTCACGAGTCTGGGTCAGCTGGGAAATGTACTTCTCCCAGGCCTGCGCGCCTCCGCTGACTGCCGCGGCTGACGCTTGATGCGCGCTACCCAGCGATGTAACCGAGCTGGCCGCGCCATCGGTCGCGGTTTTGCTGCGATCCAGCAACCGCGCATAGTCGTCCGCCTTCTGGCTGCTAGCCGAGTATTCGGCCCCGATCTTTACCAGTTCGTCACGGTACACGCTGGAGATCTGCGTGTTGCTGGTCAGCCACCCGGTCAGCGAGTCCAGTGAGCGCTGGCCGTTTCTGACCTCTTCAAACATGCGCTTGAAGGCGTCTGCCGACTCGACGCCACTGGCGCCAAGCGAGTTCAAGCCATCGAATGCGCGCGTGAAATACTCATCAAGCGCGCTGCTGGCTTCCTTGGTCGCGTCTCGCTGGGCTTCCATCCACTTCGCAGACTGGAAGCGCTGCTGTTCAGCGCTGAGCTGCTTGAACTTGGAAATCGAATCATCAAGGGTCAAGTTCTGATCGATCAGCGACTGGGTGGCGCTGTCGGTACTTGAAGCAAAGTAAATTGCCGCCCCGGCAGCCACGGTCAGAGCTGTTGTAAGCAGCCCAACCGGGCCGCCTGCTAGCGCCATGAGCCCGGCCGAGGCGCGGGCGCCAAGTGACTGCGAGGTATTCAGGCCGACTTGGGCCGCGTTTTGAGCAGCAACCGCAACTGTATCAGCCTCACGCAGCGTGGTAAGCCTTGCTTGGCTGGCCGCAAGCTGCCCTTGGATGATGACCTCTTGCCCCGCCGCCTGGCTAAGAGCCCTCTCTGCTGCCGCCTGCTGCAAGGTTATCGCAGCCTCGGCCCGGCGAATTTCGCCAAGACGAGTCAGTGACTGCTGACGCCCAACATCATTGATCTGCGCCTGCAGCCGCTGGGTCTCAAGCGCACGATCCGCAGCAAGCTGCTGCTGGACAGCCTGAAGCTGGGAAATGGTATTGGCCTGCACCGCGCGAGCCGCCGCCGTCTCGGCAAGGGATCTTTGAGTAGCAGCAACTGCAGCGGTCTCGTCGGCCACTGCCTTGCGGGCAGCCTGGGCAGCTGCAGCTGTCGAAGCAACTTCGGCCTGCTTCTCGGCCACCACTTGCTGCTGAGTAGCGACAAGGTCGGCATACCTGGCCTTGGTAGCGGCAGCAAGCGATACCACCAGCCCTGTGCCTACTCTAGTGGCGTAGGCACCGGTGATTGCCATCAGAGCGTCAGTGTTTTCTGCAACGGTCTTCAGCCCATCGCCGCCGACAGCAACAAGGCTGCCGAGCGCATTCGCGATGTTTTGGATACCCATTACAACTTCTGGCTGAGCCAAGGATTTTGCAAGGGCGTCGACCGAGCTGACAACCGGATCAACGTTGATCTGACCGATTGCGGCGAGGAAGTTGTTTTTGAGCGCCTGAGATGCCTGCTCAAACGTGCGCGGCATCTTCGCCAGTTCAGCGTTTAGCGATGTCAGCGACTTGAGCAGCGCGTTCGTTACAACATCGCCAGTGATCTTCCCTTCTGCCGCAAGCTTGCGAATCTCTCCGTTCGTTACCCCCAGATAATCGGCCAGAGCGCGAGTTATACGCGGCCCTTGCTCCATGACGGAGTTCAGCTCCTCGCCGCGCAGCGTGCCGGAGGCGAGACCCTGAGAAAGCTGAATTGCAGCGTTCGACGCCTCCTGCATCGTTGCGCCAGAGATCACGAAGGCCTTGTTGAGCGCATCGGTGACGTTGAGCATTTGCTCTTGCGTGTAGCCGGCACCGCGAGTGGCGTTTGCCAGGCGCGTGTACAGCGATACAGTGGCCTCCAGCGAGCTACCAGTGTTGTTGGCCATCGCCAACAGCTTCTGGAACGACTCATTGGCGTTCGTCGTCGAGGTGCTGACCAGGGCCAGAGAGCCTTGCATGGACTTGAACGAGTCAGTGAGGCGCAAGACCTCGCGAGTTACAGCGCCCACGCCCATGGCTGCCAGCGCACTGCCGGCGGCCTTGGCTGCAGTTCCGAGGCCGCGAACGTTTATCGTTGCCTCGCCACCTGCATCACCCAAGCTATTGAGGCTGGTCCGCAGCTGGTCGATCTGCTGCCGAGCGTTTCGCGAGTCAATGACTATCGCGAGGCGGGATTCCTGGGCCATGCCTTTCTCCGGGCGTAAAAAAACCCGCCGGAGCGGGTTGTCATGTTTTGTCGGCCTACTTTGGCCTTGTTTCTGCGATTGCCCTCAAGCAGCCGCTATAGAAATCATTCCTGAAGTCACTAACTGCGGAAGCCTTCATTGGCTCAGTGCTATACCTTGGCAGCTTGAATGCCTCGACGAATGCAATGCGAACAATCGAGTTAACCTTTACCTCCGCTGGGTCAGAGATCTTTGAGGCCTGCTTATCTAGGACTGCCAGCGCCTCGGACAAATTCTTACCCTTTTGTCTGTACTCCATCGCTCCCTTTGCCGCCGTATCGTATGCCATGCAAGGGTCTTCCTCTGCCGACTGAGCAAAAGGCGAGACCAGCAGCGCCGCGATAAGCGACGTTCGAATAAGTGTCATTTCCAGCACCTCCATATGGTGGCGGAAATCTATCATCTCTAGCAGGAAGCGCCAAAACCCTCCAGGCTTCTAGCGCTTCTTGGGCGGCTGTGGCTTGGCCGTCTCCTGCTGCTCATCCCAGTGGCGACGGAACTCGTCGTCCAGCGCATATATGGCAGCGTCGAACTCCTCACGGCAGATTGCCGAAGGATATCGCTCCAGGTATTGGCCGATGATGGCTGGAGAGATCGGCGCAGGCGCGCCAACCATGCCGACGTACTGGCGCGATCTCCCGATGTGGCCGTAGGCTTCAAGGATCTCTGCGGTTACCGGGTCGATCTCTGGAGCCGGCGGAACAGGCTCTACGCCTTTAAGACGCTCTCGCTTCCAGCGCGCTTTTTCGTTGGCTTCGCCGGCCCAGTCGCGCCCCCAGCAGTAGGCTTCGAGGACTTTTTTGCCGTCTCTTTGGCCCGCTCCTCGGCCCGGGTGGCGATATCAGAAGCCACTTGCAGGGCGGTGAAGTAGACATCTGGCCGCTGAGCAATGAGCAGCTTCCCGCGCTCTTGGGTGTACGGGGCGTCAACGCCAGGCTGTTCGGCCTCTTCGACACCTTCCCAGCCAAGGATGATGTGCTTACACACCAGATCGACCAGCATGTCATCCATGCTCTCGATCTCCGGAATCTCGGCGTTCGCTGGGTCAAACCCATCGGTGCCTACGCCATAGCGGGAGTCAACAATGGCCTGATGCCGCTGGATCAAGGCGTGGTGCGACTTGAACTTCGGGTTGGCTGCCGAACCGATCTTGATCTTCACGCTCGGGGCAATTTCAACCCAACGCGTGCCTTCAACGTCCAGCTTCGGAGCCTGGGAAATGACAAGAGCCATGGTAATCCTCTGCGGTAAAAGGCCCGACGCACACCGCAGGGCGCGCCGGGCAAAGGTTTAAACGGTAACGGTGACAGCGCAGGTGTCGGTCTTGGTGCCGTCTGCAGCGCTGGTCGCGGTGATGGTGGCGGTACCGGCGGCCAGGCCGGAGACCAAACCGGTGGCGCTGACGCTGGCGATGGCTGGCGCCGAGGAGGTCCAGGTGACCAGTTGGCTTGCGCCGACAGGGGTTACCGCGGCTTCGAGGTCGGCGGTCTCGTCTACTTCCAGGCTCAGGGTGTCCGGGGTGACGGTCACCGCTGCAATGGCGATCGGCGCAGGCAGGCGGGTGATGGTCGGCGGCACGCGTCGGGCGGTGTATGCCAGCTCCACCTGGATGATGTCAGTAGCGCCGCCGTCCGGCCAATCGCCGCTCACTTCCATCTCGGGGATGAAGAAGGTATAGCCGCCATCAGCATTGTTGAGCGTGAACTCGAAGCTGAGCGCCCCACTGGTCTGCTGCGCCTTCCAGTACTGGTAAGCGGTCTTGGACCAGCTCATGGTGATCGAGCCAGACGGGGTGAAGGTGGTCGGGATGATGTTGCCAGGGAACGGGTTGCCGTTGCCGATGCAGCGCTGGGTTTGAGCATTGTTGGCGAACTGCAGGTTGAAGCTGTCCACGCAGGCGTTGTCCTCGCCCAGCTGCACGCCGTTGATCTTCAGCCCGGTCACATCCTTGAACCCATAGCGCCGCTGACTTGCCTCTGGCGCAGGGCTGACGATGAAGGAGCTGTTGTCGGCCTTGTCATCCCACGAGGTGGCCATGAACGTGGTGGTGACGCTGATCTCGTTGTCGTTCGGGACCTCGATGTTGATCGAGTCAACCTGAGCGCCCCGGGCGATGCCGGCGATTCCAACGTCCGCATCATAGGCGGCGATGGAGAACGAGATGCGGTCGTTGCCCATGGTCAGAACGTTGTTGTCCCAGTCCTTGCCGAAGCAGGAGGCCAGGAACTCGTCCAGCGCTCCGTAGCGGAACTTGGTTTCGATATCGCCGCCGACGTCCACGGTGGTCTGGGCGGTGCCCTGGGCCATGCGGTCTTCGCCGATTTCGTTGTTCTCTTCGGTGTTGTAGGTGGGCACCAGGCCGAAGCTGACGCGGGTCAGCACGTTCCATGGGCCCGCCGGGGTGATACCCGGGGTGAGCTCGCGAATCCACGCGGTTGAGCGCTTGGCACCACTGGACATGGGGTGTTTCTCCTATCGACAGGCGTAAAAAAACCGCCATGCGGCGGTGCAAGTGGTGGGCTTAGTAGGCCCGGTATGGGAGCGAGAGATTGACCTGGTACCAGCCATTCCCGTCGTCGCCGACGTTGCTGGGCGATGCGGCAAAGAAGTCCAGCGGGCCCTCTGGCGCGCTGTAGTACTCAAAGTGCTGAACCAGGGTGTCGGCAGCCTTGGCGATCGCTAATGTGCCCTTGTTGCTCGGCACGAACAGCTGAATGACGATGATCCCGGTTCGCCGCACACTTGGGCCGTTGCCGACCTCTGGGGTGCTGGACAGGCCGGGAATATCCGCCAGCCTGGCCCATATGGATTTCCCGGCAGGGCTGAATGGGCCCTGAGGGTTGTTCGGATAGTCGATGGCGTCAGCGGGAATGCCGGCCCACTGCTGCATGCGGCCGATGATGACGGCGCGGATCTGTTCGAAGGTCATGTCCGGTAGGCCTCTGCCACTCCGTTGAACGACACCTCATAGATGCCGGCGGGCGCCTGCTGCGAATGGCCATCCTCAAGCGCTGAGGCGTATGGCAGGTTGTTCTGGATGTAGACCTGGGTGAATGGCTCAAGGCCTGTCAAGGCTCCGACGCCTCGCTGGATCGTAGGCCCGCCACTCTGGTCTGCCGGCGTGGCGCTGGTGTAGACCGGCGTGCCCACGCTGACGATGTTGTTGCCGCGGAAGCGTCCAGTATCCACCGGAGAGCGCAGCACGATCTCATTCAGCAGTGCGATGGCGATTACCCGAACGCGCTGGCTCAGCTGCTCCTCGACGACGCCCGCGAACAGGCTCGGCGGTGTGCTCCAGCCTCGTCTGGACATGGCTATTTCCTCAGCTGGATCTCGTAGTGCGCCTTGGCTGGGTCGATGCCAGGACTAATGATTCGATAGGCCACCGCCTCGCCCGTGATCAGGTCGTTGGCGATGATCTCGTGGCCTACCGCCGGCTTGTCCGTGACCTCATTGGCCAGGCAGATCAGCAGCACGTCACCCACCAGGATGTTGATGTTGTCGATCCGGCGGGCGTCGTAGCTGTCGAACACGCCTCGCCCGGTGTAGGTCACCGGTTGGGCCGTGTTTGTCTCGCTCACGGGGTCCCAATCGCCTGGCCCCATGTAGGAACCGGTGAACGAGAACACCGCATCCGCAAGGTCGTCGTCGAACGCCGCTGCCAGGTCAGCCTGGACTTCGTCTCGCAAGCCCATGGTTACCCCCTGTCCACGGCAAAGGTGAACGGGTTGCAGCGCCAGGGCGACACCAGGGCCAGGGCGAACTGGACGCCCTCCGGCTGCGCGCCTGCGCTGGTCCGGTCGAGCGCGGCATACGTGCGGCTGGTCGATACCGATCCGGCCTTCACGCTCTTGGCCTCGAGCGATCCCTCGGTCTGCTGCTGATACAGCTGGCCCGTGGACGCGACCAGAGCCAGCTGGGCCCCGGCCTGCTTCACCTCCTCCGGCACGGCATACATGTCTATGCCGCACAGACGGAGCGAGGTGAGGTATGCGTTGGCCTGCGCTACCGCCATGGCCTTCTTGTCGTCGGGCGCCCAGGTCGGACCCAGGATTTCGTCGACGTCCGCGACGGTGATGTAGGTAGCCATCAGGCCTCCCTTGAATGAGTGGGGCCGAAGCCCCGGTGTTACTTGGGCAGGTCTTCTACCAGCTTCTGCAGCGACTCTTTCGAGGCGTTGGCGCGGTAGGTAACCCCTGCGGCGTCAAGCTTGGCCTTCAGCTCTTCGACTTCCTTCTCGGCCGCCAGCTGGGCGTTGGCCTGCTGCAACTGCTTGACCTGCTCGCCGTCGCCAGTGCCGCCGCCGTTGTTGTGCGCACCGGAGTTGTCGGGCTCGGTGAGAACCGATTCGACGCCGCCAGTCTCGCCGACAGTCTGCGGACCGACCGTGATCTTGCCGACGCTGCCGCCGAAGCCCCAGCGTGCCTTGTTGTTCGGGTCGATGTGGTTGTCTTCTGCGAGTGCCATGGTGATCTCCTCGAAAGGGCTCTGTTACGAGCCCAGGGTGGAAGTGATGAACGCCAGAGGCACCTGCTTGCGAGCCCATTTGCGCTCCCAGTTGGTGGCAAGGGCCAGGTCGGACCAGTTGGCCGATACCGGGCGGGTGGTGCCTGGAGTGCCGGTGATGGTCGCCGACAGGAACGAGTAGCCCAGCGGGTGCACAACGAAGTTGCGACGGGTCCACAGGGTTTCAGCGCCGCCGCCGTTGCCGCGGGCCGGCTCGCGGTCGTACTCCATGTCGTCCTCGTCCTGCTCCTCGGCATAGCCGATGGCGCCAGGGCCAAAGATGATCGACAGGTATTTCTGGTTGGGCGCAGTGCCGACGACCGGCAGGCCGTCGTCGATCACCACCAGCATGTTCTGGTAGCGGCCGAACTCGGGCACCTGGTCTGCGATCGGGGTGAAGTCGATCAGGTTGAGGATCGACATCTCGGCGTACACGGCCGAGTGCATGGCGATCACGCTGAGGGCCTTGGTGCCGTTCGGGGTGACGATCTGCGGGGTGTAGTCACCCATGGTCGCCCGGGCACGGATGACCGCAGCAGCGGTGATCGGGCCGCCAGCGTCCACGACCATGTCGCCGCCGTTGTCGGCCACGTTGTCGTTGTAGATGCCCACGACAGTGGCGATGGTGCGGCGCTGGGCCACGCGCTGCCAGTAGCTGGTCAGGCGGCTGGCCACGAACTCCAGCGGGTCTTGGTTGGTGATGTTCTTCACCAGGCTCATGGCTGCCCAACCTTCGTTGAGGTAGGCGGCACGGGCCTGCATCTCGGCGCTGGTCACCGCCAGCGGCACGGCGATGTCGGTGTACACGTCGTTCGAGTAGTTCGACTCGATGGACGCGTCAAGATCGACCCACCACGGGATGGTGAAGGTGTTGGACGGGCTGGCCAGCAGGCTGGACATGTCGCTGTTGTTGACCAGGATGCCGGACTGGAAGAACGCGGTCTTCTCGACGGTGTTTACGCGCATGTAGTCGCGCAGTTCGTCGCGGAAGACCACATCGGAGAGGATGGTTGGCATTGCTTACTTTCCTTTTTGCTGGGCCGCTTCATGCGCCGCCTTGAGGCGTGCATGCTCGGCGGGGTCATTTCGGCGGAGCTCTACGCGCTCCATGCCGCTCAGTTGGTCC
>NZ_BQIJ01000032.1:0-21962 GCF_021602465.1 Pseudomonas urethralis | reverse complement strand
TTGGTTAAAAGCCAACTGCTCTACCAACTGAGCTAACGACCCTGAAAATGGTCGGGGTGAGGGGATTCGAACTCCTGACATCCTGCTCCCAAAGCAGGCGCGCTACCGGACTGCGCTACACCCCGAGATTGGCTCCGCGACCTGGACTCGAACCAGGGACCCAATGATTAACAGTCATTTGCTCTACCGACTGAGCTATCGCGGAACTGAACTTCGGCACATCTTTACAACCTCGAAGCCTGTGTTAGCTTCGGACTCTTGCGCTTCTTCGCTTTCGCGTTGCAGCTGCTGAGGCCGGCTATTCTACATTCTTCGTTTTGCTTGTCAACCACTTTTTTTCATTCAACTTACTGATTTGTAAGTTGTTTTGCGGTCACCGATGTTGCTGGTGATTCGCTTAGTGCCTGACAACGCGGCGTATATTAGGGGCACTCGTTTGTTGATGCAAGCAGAAATTTCAAAAATTTCAGCAGGTTAGCCTGAAAGCCCGGAAAGCCCCGAATTTGCTGGGCCTGTACGGCCTCTTCGCGGGTGAACCCGCTTCCCACAGGGTCGCCACAAGCCCTGAGACCCGTGCAGTCCTTGTGGGCGCGGGCAGGCCTGGGAAGAGGCCGACCCAGATAAATTGAAAAAAAAGCCCCGCAGATGCGGGGCTCATTTGCAGCAGTGATCAGGCAAAGACGATTTCGTCGCCTTCCACCTTGGCGGTAATCGCCGTGCCCGGCATGAACTTGCCTGCCAGGATCAGCTGCGCCAGCGGGTTCTCGATCCAGCGCTGGATCGCCCGCTTCAGCGGCCGTGCGCCATACACCGGGTCGTAACCCACGGCGATCAGCTTGTCCAGGGCCTCCGGGCTCAGGCTCAGCGACAGCTCGCGTTCGAGCAGGCGGCTGCGCAGGCGGCCAAGCTGGATCTCGGTGATACCGGCGATCTGCTCGCGGCCCAGTGGCTCGAACACCACCACTTCGTCGATCCGGTTGATGAACTCCGGACGGAAGTGCGAACCCACCGCGTCCATCACCGCCGCACGCTGCGCCTCGCGGTCCCCCACCAGCTCCTGAATCTGTGCCGAGCCCAGGTTGGAGGTCATCACGATCACCGTGTTGCGGAAGTCCACGGTGCGGCCATGGCTGTCAGTCAGGCGTCCGTCTTCCAGCACTTGCAGCAGCACGTTGAACACATCCGGGTGCGCCTTTTCCACCTCATCCAGCAGCACCACCGAATACGGCTTGCGGCGCACGGCCTCAGTCAGGTAACCGCCCTCTTCATAACCGACATAGCCTGGCGGAGCGCCGATCAGGCGAGCCACGGAGTGTTTCTCCATGAACTCGGACATGTCGATGCGCACCATGGCCTCTTCGGTGTCGAACAGGAACTCGGCCAGCGCCTTGCACAGTTCGGTCTTGCCCACACCGGTCGGGCCGAGGAACATGAACGAACCACTGGGTCGGTTCGGGTCGGACAGCCCGGCACGCGAACGGCGCACGGCGTTGGCAACCGCGGTCACCGCCTCGCCCTGGCCGATCACCCGCTGGTGCAGCAGCTCTTCCATCTTCAGCAGCTTCTCGCGCTCGCCTTCGAGCATCTTCGCCACCGGGATGCCGGTCCACTTGGACACCACTTCGGCAATTTCTTCCTCGGTGACCTTGTTGCGCAGCAACTGGTTCTCGGTCTTGCCGTGCTGGTCGACCATCTGCAGGCTGCGCTCCAGGTCGGGGATCACCCCGTATTGCAGCTCGGCCATACGGCTCAGGTCGCCTTTACGACGGGCGGTTTCCAGTTCCTGACGGGCCTGCTCGATCTTTTGCTGGATCTGCGCCGAGCCCTGAACCTCGGCTTTCTCCGACGCCCAGATCTCTTCCAGGTCGGAATACTCCCGCTCCAGCCGCTCGATTTCCTCGGTCAGCTTCTCAAGGCGCTTCTTGGCCGCCTCGTCTTCTTCCTTCTTCAGCGCCTGGGACTCCACCTTCAGCTGGATCAGGCGACGGTCGAGGCGGTCGAGCACTTCCGGCTTGGAGTCGATTTCCATACGGATGCGGCTGGCCGCTTCGTCGATCAGGTCGATGGCCTTGTCTGGCAACTGGCGGTCGGTGATGTAGCGGTGGCTGAGCTTGGCCGCGGCAATGATCGCGCCGTCGGTGATGGCCACCTTGTGGTGCACTTCATAACGCTCTTTCAGGCCACGCAGGATGGCGATGGTGTCTTCCTCGCTCGGCTCTTCCACCAGCACCTTCTGGAAGCGCCGCTCCAGCGCCGCGTCCTTCTCGATGAACTGGCGGTACTCGTTGAGCGTGGTGGCGCCAACGCAGTGCAGTTCGCCACGGGCCAGGGCCGGCTTGAGCATGTTGCCAGCGTCCATGGCGCCCTCGCCCTTGCCGGCGCCGACCATGGTGTGCAGTTCGTCGATGAACAGGATGATCTGGCCTTCCTGCTTGGACAGTTCGTTGAGCAGGCCTTTGAGGCGCTCTTCGAACTCGCCACGGTACTTGGCACCGGCGATCAGCGCGCCCATGTCCAGCGCCAGCAGGCGCTTGCCTTTCAGGCCATCGGGCACTTCGCCGTTGATGATGCGCTGGGCCAGGCCTTCGGCGATGGCGGTTTTACCCACGCCAGGCTCACCGATCAGCACCGGGTTGTTCTTGGTCCGGCGCTGCAGCACCTGCACCGTCCGGCGGATTTCATCGTCACGGCCGATCACCGGGTCCAGCTTGCCCTCCTCGGCGCGCTTGGTCAGGTCGACGGTGTACTTGTCCAGGGCCTGGCGCGACTCCTCGGCGTTGGCGTCATTCACCGCCGCTCCGCCGCGCAGGTTGTTGATGGCGTTTTCCAGGGCCTTCTTGCTCACGCCCTGGCCGAGCAGCAACTTGCCGAGCTTGCTGTTTTCGTCCATGGCGGCAAGCAGCACCAGTTCACTGGAGATGAACTGATCGCCCTTTTGCTGGGCCAGGCGGTCGGCCTGGTTGAGCAGGCGCGCCAAGTCCTGCGACATGTTGACGTCGCCCGTGGGGTTCTGGATTTTCGGCAGTTGGTCGAGTTCTTTCACCAACGCCTGGCGCAGGCTGTTGATGTCGAAGCCGACCTGCATCAGCAGCGGCTTGATCGAACCGCCCTGCTGTTCGAGCAAGGCCTGCAACAGGTGCACGGGCTCGATGGCAGGGTGGTCCATGCCAACGGCCAGGGATTGGGCATCGGATATCGCAAGCTGGAGCTTGCTGGTCAAACGGTCTATTCGCATGGTGTACCTTCCTTTAAAGGGCAGGTCGGAGCGATGGACAGCGCCTGTTTATGAAGAAACCTGCCTGAGATGACCTTATAGATAAGGGTGATTCTGGAAGATTCAAGCGTAGCGGGGTTGACCTTGATCAACCTGTTGGATTAACGCTTGAATCCGCTCCTACAGGTTTCGCGTTCCCTGTAGGAGCGGATTTATCCGCGAGAGGCCAGTACAGGCTAGCGCGGGTCCAGCCAGACCAGCGAAGCGAAACGCCCCCCTTGCGGGGTACGGCGATAGGAGAAGAAGCGGCCATCACTGACCGTGCAGTAACCACCGCCATAAACAGCCGTCACCCCACGCGCCGCCAGGCGAATGCGCGCCAGCTCGTAAATGTCGGCCAGCAACTTGCCCGGCCGTTCGCCGTCGACGAAGGCCCTGGCCGCTTCAGGATGCACGGTGGTAAAGGCATCGCGCACCTCCAGCCCCACTTCGAAAGCCTTGGGGCCGATGGCCGGCCCGAGCCACACCAGCACCTCTTCAGGCGCCACGGCCAGGCGATCGAGGGTCGCCTCAAGCACGCCGCCCGCCAGCCCGCGCCAGCCAGCATGGGCTGCCGCCACCCGAGTACCGGCGCGATCACAGAACAGCGCCGGCAGGCAATCGGCCGTCATCACGGTGCAGGCGATACCTGGCTGGTCAGTCCAGCTGGCATCGGCTTCGGCCACCACGGCCGGGTCGGCATCCGCCACCACTTGGCCATGCACCTGCTTGAGCCAGGCTGGCCGGATAGTGAAGGTGTCACTCAGGCGACGGCGGTTCTCGGCAACCGCGACCGGGTCATCGCCCACGTGATCGCCGAGATTGAAGGATTCGTAGGGCGGCAGGCTGATGCCGCCCTCGCGGGTAGTGACGCAGGCACGAACCGAGGCCGGGGCTGGCCAGTCGGGAAACAACAGCGACTGCGTCAGGCCGCTCATCCGATGAAGCTCTCGCGGTCCTGGTTGAGCAGCGACAACAACCAGACGAAGTCGTCCGGCAGCGGCGACTCCCACTTCATGATTTCACCGGTAATCGGGTGGGCCAACGCGAGGAAACGCGCATGCAGGGCCTGACGTGGGAAGGTCTTCACCGCCTCGACCATGGTTGGGCTGGCAGCTGGCGGAATGCGGAAGCGCCCGCCGTAGGTCTGGTCACCGACCAGCGGGAAGCCGACATGGGCCATGTGCACGCGAATCTGGTGGGTACGGCCGGTTTCCAGCTTCACGCGCACATGGGTGTGCGAGCGGAAGCGCTTGAGCACACGATAGTGGCTGACCGCCGGCTTGCCGCCGTCGGTTACCGCCATACGCTGGCGCATGCCGCCGTGGCGACCGATCGGCGCATCGATCTTGCCGCCAGCGGTCACTACACCAATCACGATGCACTCGTAGATGCGGCTGACTTTACGCGCTTGCATCTGTTCGACCAGCTTGGTCTGCGCCTGCAAGGTCTTGGCTACCACCATCAGACCCGTGGTGTCTTTGTCCAGGCGGTGAACGATACCGGCGCGCGGCACGTTGACGATGTCCGGCACATGGTGCAGCAGCGCGTTGAGCAAGGTACCACTGGCATGCCCGGCAGCCGGGTGCACGACCAGCCCGGCAGGCTTGTTGATCACCATGATATGGTCGTCTTCGTAGACGATATCGAGTTCGATATCTTCTGCGATCCACTCACCCTGGGCCTCTTGCTCGGCCTCCAGGATAAGTTGCGAACCACCGTGGACCGGGTCCCGAGGGCGCACGACGGCGCCATCGACCGTCAGGCGGCCTTCTTTGATCCACGAAGTAAGCCGCGAACGCGAATACTCGGCGAACAATTGGGCGGCGACCTGGTCGAGGCGTTGGCCGCCCAGTTCGGACGGGACCTCTGCGCTAAGTTGAATGATCTCGGACATGCTCGATTCGGCGGGCGCACAGCCTTTGGTTTCGGCTGCGAGCTTGTGGTTAAATACGGCTTCTTTTGTCCCGGGGTTGGCCGGGGCGCTCATCATAACAGGACGGCACCGCCCAAGACAGCGGCCGTCAAAGGGACGCAAGCCGCCATGCAAGTGAAACACCTGCTGCTGATCGCCATCCTCGGGCTCACCGCGGCCTGTTCCTCCAATAAGGAAGTCATTGACGAGAACCTCAGTGAGGCCGAGCTCTATCAACAGGCTCAGGCTGACCTGGACAACTCCAGCTATACCAGCGCCGTGAACAAGCTCAAGGCCTTGGAGTCGCGCTATCCGTTCGGCCGCTACGCCGACCAGGCGCAGCTCGAGCTGATCTACGCCAACTACAAGAACTCCGAGCCTGAGGCTGCCAAATCGGCCGCCGAGCGCTTCATCCGCCTGCACCCGCAGCACCCGAACGTCGACTACGCCTACTACCTCAAGGGCCTGACCTCGTTCGACCAGGACCGCGGCCTGCTGGCGCGCTTCCTGCCTCTGGACATGACCAAGCGTGACCCGGGTGCCGCCCGCGACTCGTACAACGAGTTCGCCCAGCTGACCAGCCGCTTCCCCAACAGCCGCTACTCGCCGGACGCCAAGCAGCGCATGATCTACCTGCGCAACCTGCTGGCTTCCTACGAAATCCACGTGGCCGACTACTACCTGAGCCGCCAGGCTTACGTGGCCGCTGCCAACCGTGGCCGCTACGTGGTCGAGAACTTCCAGGAAACGCCATCGGTCGGCGACGGCCTGGCGATCATGGTCGAGTCGTACCAGAAGATGCACCTGGACGACCTGGCGGCCACCAGCCTGGAAACCCTCAAGCTCAACTACCCCGACCACCCGAGCCTGGTCGATGGCCAGTTCCAGCCCAAGCAGACCGAGTCTGACGGCCGCGGCTGGCTGTCCAAGGCCACCCTGGGCCTGATCGAGACCGACACCCCGCTGCCGCCGGGTGAAACCCGCGCCAACCAGGACGTGGTCAAGCAGTTCCAGGACGCACGCGACGAGATGCCGCAAGAACTGCTGCCAAAGGACGAGAACGGCGACCCGATCGTGCCAGCAGGTCCGAAGGAAGCTGAAAAAGACCGCTCGTGGTTCAGCTACATGACCTTTGGTCTGTTCGACTGATCCAGGCGCTATGAGAAAGGGAGGCCCGAGGCCTCCCTTTTTTTATGGCCGCACCCTAGACTGTTGGCTTTTACAACCAACAAGCTGGACACCATGGTTCGCCTACTTTTCTGGATCGCCCTGATCGCCGCCGCGTTCTGGCTGTGGCGCAAGTTCAAAGTCAATCAGCAGTCGCACTCCGAGCCCAAGCTCGATGCACCATTGAAGATGGTGCGCTGCGCCCACTGCGGCGTGCACCTGCCCGACGACCGGGCGCTGCAGCAAGGTAATGACTGGTATTGCAGCCAGGCGCACCTGCAGCAAGGGCCTGGCCGACAGGGCTGAGTCCTCACCCCATCGATGCGAAGGCGGTGCAGATCAATCGTCGTAGTGATACCGGCACTGCAGGATTGTCATCTGGCCCCTTCGAAGAGGTAGACCAGCCGGTGTTCGCGGGTGATGTCGCTGCAGGGTTCTCAGCTAAAACGCCCCGCCGGCGCATACGGCGCCGGATCAATGATCGGCTCGCCCCCGGTCAGCAGGTCAGTAAACAGCTGACACGAAGCCGGCGCCAGCACCAGCCCGTTGCGGTAATGTCCGCAGTTCAACCACAACCCATCATGCCCAGGCACCGGCCCGATGTAGGGGATGCCTTCAGGCGAACCCGGCCGCAGCCCGGCCCAGTGCCCCACCACCGTCGCATCCTTGAGTTCTGGCAGCAGTTCAATGGCTGAAGCCCTGAGGCTGGCCAGCGCGTCCTCGGTCGGGGTCTTGTCGTAGCCGGCATGCTCCAGCGTGCTGCCCACCAGGATGTGCCCGTCACGACGCGGGATCGCGTAGCGCCCCTTGGCCAGCACCATGCTCGGCAAAAAGTCTTCGGCGCACTTGAACAGGATCATCTGGCCTTTTACCGGCTCGACCGGCAGCTCGAGCCCCAGGGTGCGCAACAGGTCGCCACTCCAGGCGCCAGCGCTGAGCACCACTTCATCCGCCTTGAGCACACCGTCAGCCGTCTGTACGCCAGCCACGCGCCCGCTTTCATGCACGAAGCCGCTGACCTGGCAGTGTTCGCGCAAGGTCACGTTTGGCAGTGCCAGCAACGCCGCCTTGAGCGACTTCACCAGCCGCGGGTTGCGCACGTTGGCTACACCGGCCATGAAGATCGCGTGCTTGAAGCCTGAACCAAGCACCGGTACCGCATCGTAGGCGGCAGAGATATCCACAGCGCTGAGTGGCCGCCGTTCGCGCTCGGCCCAGGCCAGCGCCTCGGCTTCGTCGTCCAGATCGAGCCAGTACAGCCCAGTGGTGTGCACCTCTGGATCGAGCCCGGTGCTGGCGAACAGGCGTTCGCCCAGCTGTGGATAAAAATCCTGCGACCAATGGGCCAGGGCCGTTACCGCCGGGCTGTAGCGCCATGGGTACAGCGGCGAAACGATACCGCCGCCAGCCCAGGAAGACTCGCGGCCCACCTCGCCCTGGTCACACACCACCACCTGGCCGACCTTTGCCGCCAGGTTGAACGCGGTCAGCAGGCCGATCACCCCGCCGCCGACCACCACTACTTGCTTGCTCATCTGTCGATCCAACACCTGAAGTAATTCCGCGATGCCTGGGCACCATTCAACCTTCAGCTTCCCCAACAACGCTCGCTGACTTCAGCGGCACCCGGATTGCTCTGCACACCGGCCTGGTCAAGCTGGAAGTCGCCACAGCGATCATCGGCCATCAGACCATCGGGCAGCCGGCGGGCGGTCAGCGTGAAGGTGTCGCTGTCGCGTCGGGCCTGCAGGCGGTAATGACGGTTGGCGGCGGGCAATTGCGGGTCGCCCTCGGCGTACTGGCCGGTGCGCACGCGGTGGCGCTCCAGGCGCAAGGCGGCGTCATGCAGCAGGCCAACCACTTCGCTGCGTGCGGCTCGCCTGAGCTGGTCGCTGTAACTGGGGTAGGCAATGGCTGCCAGAATGCCGGTCACGGCCAAGACAATCAACAATTCGATCAGGGTGATACCTTGCTGCATGTCAGTCCTCCCTCAGTCTCTGCCGCCAGAGGATGCGCTGCGGGGCTTGTGGTTGAGCGGTTGGAAGGGCGTAGACGGCCTCCAGGACCTGACGGGCTGCCAATTGCTCGCTGACGGCTGTTATCCGGTACAAGGTGAACCGTTCGCCCTCGGGCATGTGCGCAGCTCGGGCGGTTTCACCCAGGTTCTGCAACAGGAAATAGCCGTGTTTGCCACGCTGCCACTGACCGTGCAGGTCATGGGGACGGGGTGGTGGCGGGCAGCCCTTGCATGACACCGGTTGCGCCTGCTGCAGTTCATCAACGCCGGCCTGCAACATGGCTTGCGCCTGCGTGAATGCCAGCAGGCCGTCGCGCATGGCACCGGTCAGGCGCGTTTCGACCAACGCATCGCGCAGGGCTGAAGCCGCGAGCAAGCCCAGCAGAAGGCTGAGTACCAGCGCCAGCAGCAGCACGATGCCACGTTGGCGGTTCATGGCATGGGCACCGGGTTGCGCAGTGCCACGCTCATCTCATGGCGCTGCTCGAGCATCAAGGTCGGCTCATACAACGTCAGTTGCATGTCTATGCGTTGCCCTTCCGAAGACTCGACTCGCTCTATCCGCCACTCACGCACATGATCGACCATGGGCTGTGGATTTTTGTTGTGACGCTCTAGCTTCAAGGTGGTGCCATCCAGCAGGTAGCGATGGTGACTGACCGGGATTGCCATGAGCTTCAATGGGTTCTCGGGGCGCTTGCTGTGTACGCGCACCTTCTCGATACAGTCGGTAAGTATCGTCCAGTCCGGCAAGCCGACATGCCCTGAGAGTTCCGCGACGACCAAGCCAAGGCTGGCCGTGCCGACTTCCACGGGTTGGTTGAAGGCTTGCCGTGCAGCCGGGTCCTGAAAATCGGCCGGTTCCAGCCGCAAGCAGCCGAACATTCCGGCCATGCGGATATCCTGAGCCATGCGCAGCAACGCCAGGCGGGCATCATCCTGTAAGCGCAGCGCTGCCCCCTGCAGGCGCCAGCTCTGGTGGGCGGAGACCAACAGCTGACCGGCTGCCACGACCACCATCAGCCCGATTGCCAGGGCCAGCGTCACTTCGAGCAAACCGAAACCGCGCTGCCGGCAGCTCATCGGGGGCTTCGCTCTTGTTCGCTGTACTGCGCCAGCACCGCCTGCGCATCACGGCGAGCACTGTCCGTTGCCTGCAATGCTTTAAGTTGCAAACCTGCCGCGGCGAACATGCCAACGGCCACCACAAGCACCGCGAGCAACACCTCGATCAGCGTCATCCCCCACTGTTTGTTGGGCATCCCTGCACCTCCTGCGACTTTTCCCGCAATTGCCTTGAACTAGGTCGACTGGACCTCATGTCCAACGACCGTGAAGCTATAGCCAAGCACTTCCAGGGAGGAATGCACGGTGAGGCAACGTGGTGTAACACTGATACAAATGATGTTTGCACTGGTCATCGCCGCCTTGCTGACACAACTCGGCATGCCGGCCTACGCCAGGCTGAGCAATGACCTACACAGAGCTGCGGCAGCGCGAGACCTGGCCCAGGCGCTGCGCAGCGCGCGCAGCCATGCCTTGCTGCAAAGCCAGCCGGTGATTGTGCGACCGTTGGAAAATGATTGGGGCAAGGGCTGGCTTGTGCAGTTGGAGCACAATCAACAAACGCTACGCGAACACCGGCTGACGCGTTCGATGCGGATCATCGAAAACACCAGGGGACAGGTGAAATTCAGTGCGCTGGGAATGCCAGTGGGGCAATTGGGCGCCACGCTGGAAGTGTGTGAGAGTTCCCCGGCGAGCAACAAGTACCAAGTAGTGATATCCAGCGAAGGCAGGGTCGACCTGCGCACAGTCAAGGTAGCCAACCCCTTGTGCGCAGGCCGCTGACTCAGATCAGCGAGCGAACCCGCAGCTCCTTGGGCATGGAGAACGTGATGTTCTCCGGCCGGCCGTCCAGCTCTTCGGCGCCAGTAGCGCCCCAGGCCTTGAGCTGTTCGATCACACCTTGCACCAACACTTCGGGGGCTGAAGCACCGGCAGTGATGCCCACCCGTTGTGCCTTTTCAAACCAGGCACGCTGCATGTCCTCGGCGCCATCGATCAGGTAGGCCGGGGTGCCCATACGCTCGGCCAGCTCGCGCAGGCGGTTGGAGTTGGAGCTGTTGGGGCTGCCCACCACCAGCAGCACATCACTTTCGCTGGCCAGCTGCTTGACGGCATCCTGGCGGTTTTGCGTGGCGTAGCAGATGTCGTCCTTGCGCGGGCCGCCGATGTTCGGGAAGCGTGCGCGCAGGGCATCGATGACGCGGCTGGTGTCGTCCATCGACAGCGTGGTCTGGGTGACGAAGGCCAGGTGGTCCGGGTCTCTCACCTGCAGCTGGGCAACATCGTCTTCGTCTTCGACGAGGTAGATGGCGCCGCCGTTGCTGGCATCGTATTGCCCCATGGTGCCTTCGACTTCCGGGTGCCCCTCGTGGCCGATGAGAATGCACTCACGACCATCGCGGCTGTACTTGGCCACTTCGATGTGCACCTTGGTGACCAGCGGGCAGGTCGCGTCGAACACCTTCAGGCCACGGCCGGCGGCTTCCTGGCGCACGGCCTGGGACACGCCGTGGGCGCTGAAGATGACGATGACGTCGTCCGGCACCTGGTCCAGCTCTTCAACGAAGATGGCCCCACGATTGCGCAGGTCTTCTACCACGAACTTGTTATGCACCACTTCGTGACGCACATAGATCGGCGGGCCGAAGACTTCCAGCGCACGGTTGACGATTTCGATCGCCCGGTCGACCCCCGCGCAGAAACCGCGCGGGTTGGCGAGTTTGATTTGCATGCTCGGCTCCAGGCTTACAGGGCCTTGACCTCGAGGATCTCCACCTCGAAGGTCAAGGTCTTGCCGGCCAGTGGGTGATTGAAATCGATGGTCACCTGATTGTCATCGAACGCTTTGACCACACCCGGCAGCTCGGTGTTGGCGGCATCGTTGAAGATGATCAGCAGCCCTTCGGACAACTCCATGCCCTCGAACTGGGACCGCGGCATGACTTGCACGTTCTGTGGGTTGGGCTGGCCGAAGGCGTTCTCCGGGGCTACCACCACGGTCCGCTTGTCACCCGCCTTGAAGCCGAACAGGGCATTCTCGAAGCCTGGCAGCAGGTTGCCGTCACCGACCTTGAAGGTGGCCGGGGCCTTGTCGAAGGTGCTGTCGACGGTGTCGCCGTTTTCCAGGTGCAGCGCGAAGTGCAGGGTGACTTCGGTGTTCTGGCCGATACGGGTGTCAGTCATGGACCGGATCCTCGGACTTCTTGCTCTTGAACATATCCAGCGCCAGCATCACCGCACCAACGGTGATGGCGCTGTCGGCCAGGTTGAAGGCCGGGAAGTAATGGCGGTTCTGCCAGTGCACCAGGATGAAGTCGACCACATGGCCGAGCACGATGCGGTCGTACAGGTTGCCGATCGCACCGCCCAGTACCAAGGCCAGCGCCACCGCCAGCCAGGTCTCGCCGCGCCCCAGGCGCTTGAGCCATACCACCAGCACCGCACTGACCACCACGGCGATCAGGGCGAACAGCCAGCGCTGCCAGCCAGCGCCATCGGCGAGGAAGCTGAAGGCGGCACCGGTGTTGTAGGCCAGGGTCCAGCTGAAGTAGTCCGGGATGACGACGATCTGCTGGTACATGGTCAGGGCGTTGTTGAAGTACAGCTTGGTGGCCTGGTCGAGGACCAGGACCAGCAAGCTCAGCCACAGCCATGCAAGGCGCCCGAAGCGCCCTGCTGCAGGGTTAGGCATAGTGGCGCACCTCACCCGAGCCGGTCAGGTTGTCGACGCAACGGCCACAGATTTCCGGGTGCTCCGGGTGGCTGCCGACGTCGGCGCGGAAGTGCCAGCAACGGCCGCACTTGGCGTGACCCGACTTGACCACCTGCAGCTTGAGGCCTTCGACTTCGGTGGCCACGGCTTCGGCCGGCGCCTGGGCGAACGGCACTACGCTGGCGACGGAAGTGATCAGCACGAAGCGCAGTTCGTCGCCCAGCTTGCTCAGGTCGGCGCTCAGGCCTTCCTCGGCGAACAGGGTGACTTCGGCCTGCAGGTTGCCGCCGATGACCTTGGCGGTACGCTGGTTTTCCAGCTCCTTGTTGACCGCGGCCTTGACAGCCATCACACGGTCCCAGTAAGCGCGGTCCAGCTCGGTGCCTTCCGGCAGCTCGCTCAGGCCCTGGTACCAGCCATTGAGCATCACCGACTCGTTGCGCTCGCCCGGCAGGTACTGCCAGATTTCATCGGCAGTGAACGCCAGGATCGGCGCGATCCAGCGCACCAGTGCCTCGCTGATGTGGAACAGCGCGGTCTGGCAGGAACGGCGGGCGATACTGTTGGCGCCGGTGGTGTATTGGCGGTCCTTGATGATGTCGAGGTAGAAGCCGCCCAGCTCCTGTACGCAGAAGTTGTGGATCTTCGAATAGACGTTCCAGAAGCGGTATTCGCCGTAGTGCTCTTCCAGCTCGCGCTGCAGCAGCAGGGTGCGGTCCACCGCCCAGCGGTCCAGGGCGATCATTTCTTCCGGCTTCAGCAGGTCACGGGCCGGGTCGAAGCCAGACAGGTTGGAGAGCAGGAAGCGCGCGGTGTTGCGGATACGGCGGTAGGCATCGGCGCTGCGCTGCAGGATCTGCTCGGAAACCGCCATCTCGCCCGAGTAGTCGGTCGCCGAAACCCACAGGCGCAGGATGTCAGCACCCAGGGTGTTGTTGACCTTCTCCGGTTCGATGGTGTTGCCCAGCGACTTGGACATCTTGCGGCCGCTTTCGTCCACGGTGAAACCGTGGGTCAGCAGCTCGCGGTACGGCGCGTGGCCGTCGATGGCGCAACCGGTCAGCAACGACGAGTGGAACCAGCCGCGATGCTGGTCGGAACCTTCCAGGTACAGATCGGCGCGCGGGCCGGTGGCGTGGCCGATGTCGTGGGAACCACGCAGCACGTGCCAGTGGGTGGTACCGGAGTCGAACCAGACGTCCAGGGTGTCGGAGATCTTGTCGTACTGGCCGGCTTCGTCACCCAGCAGTTCGGCGGCATCGAGCTTGAACCAGGCTTCGATGCCCTCTTGCTCGACGCGCTTGGCTACCGCTTCCATCAGCTCGACGGTGCGTGGGTGCAGCTCGCCGGTCTGCTTGTGCAGGAAGAACGGGATCGGTACGCCCCAGTTGCGCTGACGCGAAATGCACCAGTCCGGGCGGTTGGCGATCATCGAGTGCAGGCGCGCCTGGCCCCAGGCCGGGACGAACTTGGTGTCTTCGATGGCTTTCAGCGCACGCTCGCGCAGTGGCTCGCCAGTGGTTGGCTGCTTGTCCATGCCGACGAACCACTGTGCAGTGGCGCGGTAGATCAGCGGAGTCTTGTGGCGCCAGCAGTGCATGTAGCTGTGGCTGATGGTTTCGGTGTGCATCAGCGCGCCGACTTCGCTCAGCTTGTCGACGATCGCCGGATTGGCCTTCCAGATGAACTGGCCGCCGAAGAACGGCAGCGATTCGACGTACACGCCATTGCTCTGCACCGGAGTGAGGATGTCGTCGTTGACCATGCCGTAGCGCTTGCAGGTGACGAAGTCGTCTTCACCGTAGGCTGGCGAGGAGTGAACCACGCCGGTGCCGGCACCCAGCTCGACGTAGTCAGCCAGGTAGATTGGCGACAGGCGGTCATAGAACGGGTGGCGGAAGTTGATCAGTTCCAGTGCCGAGCCCTGCGCGGTGGCGATCACCGAGCCTTCCAGGTTGTAGCGCTTGAGGCACGACTCGACCAGCTCTTCGGCCAGCACCAGCAGGCGCTCGCCGGTGTCGACCAGGGCGTACTTGAACTCCGGGTGGATGTTCAGCGCCTGGTTGGCCGGGATGGTCCAGGGGGTGGTGGTCCAGATCACGATGGCGGCTGGCTTGGCCAGCGACGCCAGGCCGAAGGCGGCAGCCAGCTTGGCCTCGTCGGCGACCGGGAAGGCCACGTCGATGGTCTGGGACTTCTTGTCGGCGTATTCGACTTCGGCTTCAGCCAGGGCCGAACCGCAGTCGAAGCACCAGTTCACGGGCTTGAGGCCCTTGAACACGAAGCCTTGCTTGACCATTTCAGCCAGGGCGCGGATTTCACCGGCCTCGTTGACGAAGTTCATGGTCTTGTACGGGTTGTCCCAGTCACCCAGCACGCCCAGGCGGATGAACTCGGCCTTTTGCCCTTCGATCTGCTCGGCGGCGTACTCGCGGCACAGCTCGCGGGTACGGTCGGCAGTCAGGTGCTTGCCGTGGGTGACCTCGACCTTGTGTTCGATCGGCAGGCCATGGCAGTCCCAACCCGGCACATACGGCGCATCGAAGCCGGACAGGGTCTTGGAGCGGACGATCATGTCCTTGAGGATCTTGTTCAGCGCATGACCGATGTGAATCTTGCCGTTGGCATAGGGCGGGCCGTCGTGCAGGACGAACTTTGGACGATCCTTGCCAATTTCGCGCAGCTTCTGGTACAGGCCAATGCTGTCCCAGCGCTGCAGGATCTGCGGTTCGCGCTGAGGCAGGCCGGCCTTCATGGGGAAGGCGGTGTCCGGAAGGTTTAGCGTGGCTTTGTAGTCGGTCATTTCAGGCTCTTCGTTAGCGGTTGAGCGTGCCAATGTGCACGTGCGGCGGCGATATCCGCATCGATCGCCGACTTCAGCGCCTCCAGGGAGGCGAATCGCTGCTCTTCACGCAGCTTGTGGTGGAATTCCACCGTCAGGCGCCGGCCATACAGATCGCCGGCATAATCCAGTAGATGAATCTCGAGGTGCGGGCGGCCGTCACCGGCCACCGTGGGGCGCACGCCGATGTTGCCTACACCCGGCCAGGCCTTGCCGTCGATTTCGATACTGGCCAGGTAGACCCCGGACAGCGGCACGCGGCGGCGTTTGAGCTGGATGTTGGCGGTTGGCGTGCCCAGCTGGCGAGCCAGCTTCTGGCCATGCAGCACACGGCCGCTAATACGGTATGGGCGGCCCAGCAGGTGCTCGGCCAGCTCGAAGTTGCCCGCGGACAGCGCCTTGCGTACTTCGGTGCTGCTGACCCGCAGGCCGTCCTGAATCACCGTGTTGGCGGCTTCGACGGTAAACCCGTACTGCTCGCCGGCAGCGACCAGGAAGGCGAAATCACCGGCACGATCACAGCCGAAGCGGAAGTCGTCGCCTACTTCGAGGTGGCGCACACCCAGGCCGTCGACCAGGATAGCCTTGACGAACGCATCGGCGCTGAGCTTGCTCAGACGTTGATTGAACGCCAGGCACAGCACCCGGTCGATGCCTTCGTCGGCCAGCAGCTCGACCTTGTCGCGCAAGCGCGCCAGGCGGGCGGGTGCGGTGTCCGGGGCGAAGTACTCGCGCGGCTGCGGCTCGAAGATCACCACGCAAGTCGGCAGGCCCAGCGCCTGGCCGCGCTCGCGCAGGCGCGCCAGGATCGCCTGGTGGCCGCGGTGAACCCCGTCGAAGTTGCCAATGGTGGCGACACAGCCCCGGTGCTCGGGGCGCAGGTTGTGAAGACCTCGAACCAGCTGCATAACGCGCTTCTTGCTCATAAAGTGGCCGATTATAACCACACCCGGGCGCTGGTGACAGGCAGCAGCGCCAAGGGGTGGCGTGGAATGTGAAAAACCGACGCGTGACCCGCCATCTACCTCAATGCAGGGCCTTGCGGGCGAAATGCCGAGGCCGGAAACCACACAGGTACAGGCAACCGAAATAGGTCAGCACACCCGCCGCGATCAGCGCGCCCAGGCGCAGGAACCGCTCGAGCATGTTGCCCTGTTCCCAGGCCGGCAGGTAATGCATGCCCAACAGCAACACCGCTGCCATGAGGGTGACTGCCAGCACCAGCTTGAACAGGAACAGCGCCCAGCCCGGTTGCGGCTGGAACAACTGCTGGCTGCGCAGCTTCCAGAACAGCAGGCCCGCATTCAGGCAGGCGCCCAGGCTGATCGCCAGGGCCAGGCCGGCGTGCTGCAGCGGGCCGATGAGTGCCAGGTTGAACAGCTGGGTGCAGACCAGGGTGAAGATGGCGATCTTCACCGGCGTGCGAATATTCTGCTGCGCATAGAAGCCCGGTGCCAGTACCTTGACCAGAATGATCGCCAGCAGGCCGACCGAATAGGCGATCAGTGCGCGCTGGGTCATGGCCGCGTCGGTGGCGGTGAACTTGCCATACTGGAACAGCGCCACGGTCAGCGGTTCGGCCAGGATCGCCAGGGCCAGGGTGCACGGCAGCACCAGAAGAAAGCACAGGCGCAGGCCCCAGTCCATGATCCGCGAATACTCCTCGCGGTCCTTGTTGGCGTAGGTCTTGGCCAGGGTCGGCAGCAGGATGGTGCCCAAGGCCACGCCCAGCACGCCCGAAGGCAGTTCCATGAGGCGATCGGCGTAATACATCCATGACACCGAGCCGGCCACCAGGAAGGAAGCGAAGATCGTGTTGATGATCAGCGAGATCTGGCTCACCGAAACCCCGAGGATCGCCGGCAGCATCTGCTTGAGCACCCGCCACACGCCAGCGTCGCGCAGGTTGAGGCGCGGCAGCACGAGCATGCCGATCTTCTTCAGCGCCGGCAGCTGGTACAGCAACTGTGCCAGGCCTCCGGCCAGCACGCCCCAGGCCAGGGCCATGATCGGCGGGTTGAAGTAAGGCGTGAGCAACACGGCAAAGATGATCATCGCCACGTTCAGCAAGGTCGGGGTGAACGCCGGAACGGAAAAGCGGTTCCAGGTGTTGAGGATCGCACCGGCCAGCGACGACAGCGAGATCAGCAATATATAAGGGAACGTCACCCGCAACAGGTCCGTGGTCAGCGCGTACTTCTCGGGGCTGTCGACGAAACCCGGGGCCGTGGCCCAGACCACCCAGGGTGCAGCGAAGATGCCGACCGCCGTGACCAGTGCCAGCACCAGGGTCAGCAGGCCGCTGACGTAGGCGATGAAGGTCCGCGTCGCCTCCTCACCCTGTTGGGTCTTGTATTCGGCCAGAATCGGCACGAACGCCTGGGAGAATGCCCCTTCGGCAAAAATCCGCCTTAGCAGGTTAGGCAGCTTGAAGGCGATGAAGAAGGCGTCGGTGGCGATACCGGCACCAAAGACACGGGCCAGGATGGTGTCGCGCACGAAGCCCAGCACCCGCGAAATCATGGTGATGGAGCTGACTGCAGCGAGGGATTTGAGCAGATTCATCGAAAAGATTCACGCCAGGGACAGAGGGCGCTGCCAGACAGCGTCCGAATGTGCGATACTCCCGCGCCTTCGCAGGGGAGCCAAAAATTCCCGAGTTTACAGGTAGCACGGCAGAAAGGAATATTTCCCGCCTGTTGCTGCACCACTCGGCGGAACCCTGCAGGTGGCCTTGACATCCGGTCGACTCATCGGCATGATTCGCGGCCTATTTTGTTTGCTATTTACCTAAAGTCTTTCGAGGAGCTCGACGGTGGCCAACACACCTTCCGCCAAGAAACGTGCAAAACAGGCTGAGAAGCGTCGCAGCCACAACGCCAGCCTGCGTTCCATGGTCCGCACCTACATCAAGAATGTAGTCAAAGCCATCGACGCAAAAGACGCCGAAAAAGCGCAAGCCGCTTACGTTCTGGCTGTGCCTGTAATCGACCGTATGGCCGATAAAGGCATCATCCACAAGAACAAAGCTGCTCGCCACAAAGGCCGTCTGAATGGCCACATCAAGGCACTGAAAGAAGCTGCAGCTGCCTAAGCGACGTTCTAGTCGAAAAAACCGGCCCCAGGGCCGGTTTTTTTATGCGTGCGATTCAGGCCATGTCCAGCCATTGCGGGAGCGGGCTTGCCCGCTCCCCTGGCGCTGGCTTACTTCGCGATCTGGATCTTCGGCGCCCACTGCAGCCAGGCGTCCTCTGGCTGGTCGAACAAGGCGAAGGTCTGCTGCGGCCGGGCCGGGTTACCCATCTGCTCGCCCTCAGGCGTGGCAAAGGCAATGCCGCCATCGATGAGTGTCTGCAGCGACTCGGTACGCACCGTGGCGCCCTTGAACAAGCCCCAGTCAAAGCCGAAGCCGCTGCTGTTCCAGAACCGGCTACCACTGCGCACCAGTGCGGCGTAGCGCGGCTCGATCAGAATGTGGATCAACACACGGTCCGCAGTCTGGCCCAGCTCGAACCCAGTGACCTTGCCCACCGCCACCTCGCGATAGGTGACCGGCACGCCCGGCTTGATCGAACCACGGCGCGGCGCGCTCAAGGTCAACGGCAGGCCGACTTCCTCCCCTGCAACTTCAGGCGCCTCGCCCAGCGCTATGAAATCACGCTGCGGCCCCTTGTCCTTCACCGCTGGCTGCACTTCGATGTACTGGCCGCCAATCAAGGTATCGAGGTTCTCGGTACGCACCAGCCCAAGCTCCGGCTTGACCACCCAGAACTGCGTGCCTGCCCGGGCAATGCGATCCGCCGCTTCAGTGATGCGCGCCCGCAGTACAACAGCTTGCAAGTCCTTGGTCAGGTCCACGCTTTCGACACTGCCGACATCCAGGCCACGGAAGCGAATTGGCGTACCTGGCTTGAGGCCATCGGCCCGATCTACGCGAATAGTCACCAGGGTGCCGGTGCGGTTTACCGCCTCCTGGCTCTCCAGCAGACGGAAGCGCGGAATGCGGCGCTTAAGCGCAACATTGGGGGTTGGCGTATCGAAGGCGATACCACCCGCCATGAGCGTCTGCAACGACTCACTCTTGATCTTGATGCCAGACAGTCCGCCCGTCAGGGTGATACCGCTGACGTTCCAGAAGCGCGACGAGCCGTTCACCAGGTTTTCGTACTCCTTCTCGATGTGCACACCAATCAGGATACGGTTGCTGTTGCGGGCAAACTGGTAGCTCTGCACGCTGCCCACCTTGACTTGGCGATACATCACCGGGCTGCCGATCTCGAGCGAACCCAGGGTGTCGGCGAACAGCACCAGGTGCAGGCCTGGGGCCTTCAGGTCCAGCGGCGGCGCCTTGGCCCTGGCCTCGAATTCGCGCTGCGGCTTGGCGCCCTTCTCGCCGGGGCGGATGGCGATGTAGTTACCTTTGACCAACGCTTCCAGGCCGGTGATGCCAGCCAGGGAAATGGACGGCTTGACCACCCAGAACTGCGTACCTTCGACCAGATAGTCCTCCGTCAGCGGGTCCAGCGTCAGCTCGGCAGTGGCGCTGGACAGGTTGTCTTCCATCTTCAGGGTTTTCAGCGAGCCGACCTGGATACCCTTGTACATGACCGGCGTACGTCCGGCCTGGAGGCCTTCATAGTCGCTCAGCTTCACCTTGACGCGGATACCCGCCTGGGCCGCGTCGAAGTCTTCATACAAGCGGAATGGCAGGCTCGGGTCAGTCGGCGGGCTGTCCTTGCGGTATTCCGGCGTGGCGAAGGCGATGCCGCCGGCGACGATGCTCGACAGCGACTCACTGCGCACTTTAACCCCCGACAGATCGGCATCGATGCTGATGCCGCTGGCATTCCAGAAACGCGTGTGCTTGCGCACCAGGCTGGCGTAGGCCGGCTCGATGAAGACCTTGACCTCGACCGTGCTCTGGTCGTCAGACAGGCGATAGCTTTTCACCCGGCCAACCTGGATCTGCTTGTAGAACACCGGGCTGTCCCGATTGAGCGAACCCAGGCGCTCGGCCTTGAGGGTCAGGTGCAGGCCGGGCTCGCTGTCGGACAGCGGTGGCGCGACCTTCAGTGCGGTAAAGCGCTTGGTCCGTTCGCCCTCCCCCGGGCTGACAGCGATATAGTTGCCGGATACCAGTGTTTCCAGGCCCGAGATACCGGCCAGGCTGACACTTGGCTTGACCAGCCAGAACCGCGTGCCCTTGGTCAGGTGCGGCTCGGCCGCCTTGTTCATCTCGATGGTGGCGATCACCCCCTGGTTCTCGCCCTTCGCATCCAGCACAAGTTTCGTGACCTTGCCGACGGACATGCCCTTGTAAATGACCTCGGTCTTGTTGGCGACGATGCCTTCGCCAGTCTCGAAACGCACCTCGATCTCCACGCCAGCATCGCGGTAGGCCTGCCAGGCCAGCCAGCCACCAATCATCAGCGCGATCAGCGGCAGGATCCAGATCGCCGACCAGTTCGAGGCAGGGCGGGTTTTAGCCGTTGGCATGTCACTCATGGTCGTCATCCGACTCCGTGTTATCCCAGATCAGTCGGGGATCGAAAGTTAAAGCAGCAAGCATCGTGAGGATCACCACAGTTGCGAAGGCGACAGCGCCCAGGTTGGCTTCGACACTGGCAATACGACCGAAATTCACCACTGCCACCAGAATGGCAATGACGAAGATGTCCAGCATGGACCAGCGCCCTATGAATTCGATGAAGCGGTACATCAGGATCCGTTGCCTTGCCGACAGCGGCTGGCGGCGCTGGACCGAATACAGCAACAGCGCGATGCCCACCAGCTTGAAGGTAGGCACCAGAATGCTGGCGATGAACACCACGGCAGCGATGGGCACCATGCCGTGCTTGAGCAGGGTGATGACACCGGACATGATCGTATCGCCACTACCCTGCCCCAAGGACTTGACCGTCATGATCGGCAGCAGGTTGGCCGGGATGTACAGGATCGAGGCCGTGATCAGCAGGGCCCAGGTACGGATGATGCTGTTGGGGCGCCGCGCGTGCACCACGGCACCGCAGCGCGAGCAGGTCTGCGAATCGCTCTGGTTATCCTGCCGGTTCAGCTCATGACATTCATTGCAGACCAGGATGCCTGCATCAATCGCCCGCATGGAGATCCTCCCCCGACAAAGCACTCCAGATCTGATGTGGCGACATCACCACTTCGAGCCAGACCTGGACCAGCAACAGGCTGATGAAACAGAACAGGCCAAGGCCAATGGTCAGTTCGGCCAGGTCCACGAGCTTGACGATCGCCACCAGCACGCCCATGAAGTAGACCTCGAGCATGCCCCAGTCTCGCAGGTGGTGATAAAAGCGGTAGAACACCAGCCCGTAATCACGCCCCACATTGAGGCGAATGCTCAACAACACGGCCAGCTGGCACAGCAGCTTGAGCAGCGGAATGGCCATGCTACAAAGGAACACCACCACGGCAACGCCGCGCATCTCCGAGTTGTAAAGGCCCAGCACACCACTCCAGACGGTATCGTCCGAAGTCTGGCCAAGCAGGTGCAACTGCATGATTGGCAGGAAGTTGGCCGGTATGAACAGCAGCAAGGCCGTCAGCACCAACGCCAGACTGCGGTTGACCACATTGTGCCTATGGGCGTACAGCTCGTAGCCACAACGCGGGCATTGGGCTTTTTCGCCATGCTGCAGCACCGGCTTGCGCATCAGCAGGTCGCACTCGTGACAGGCGACCAGTTCGTCCAGCGGCAGCTGCTCTAAGGCTTGGGTTTCGACGGGATCGGACATCTCGAGATTCTGAATAGGTACGTCGGCTCTATTCTAGTGTTCCCAGCTCGAAATGTGGGAGACGACTAATGCCTGGCACGGCCCGGGAATGATCCAGAAAGACAAAACCCCTACCTGCGTGCGCAGATAGGGGTTTTGCGAAATGAATCTTGACGATGACCTACTCTCACATGGGGAAACCCCACACTACCATCGGCGATGCATCGTTTCACTACTGAGT
>NZ_BQIJ01000031.1:0-27597 GCF_021602465.1 Pseudomonas urethralis | reverse complement strand
TCCGGCAGCAGCGTGACTTGCGTCCGGACCTCACCTTCAATGAACCGCTTCATGATCGTCCCCGCCACGATCTCCACGATCAGAAGGTTAGACAATCGCAGGTGTTTTCACACAGCCTGGACCCATAGCGGACATTCAGCCCTCTGGCTTCAGTGGCTGTGCTGGCTTCGATACTCGCCTGGCGTCATGCCTGTCCAAGCCTTGAAGGCACGCAAGAAAGAATTGGCATCCACAAAGCCGATCAGGAAGGAAATTTCCCCTGGCGAGAGGATCGAGCGAGTCAGGTAATGGCGAGCCAGGCCCTCTCGCGTGTCATTGAGCACGTCCTGATAGCTCAGCGCCTCGTCTGCAAGATGCCGCTGAAGCGAGCGCTTGCTCATTGCCAGGCGACGGGAGATATCGTCGATACTGCTCCGGCCGCTCGGGAGCATGTCGAGCAGCGCGCTGCGTACTCGCTCACGTGTGCTGGCGCCGGCTTCAAGCCTTGAAAGCCGCGTCTGAAGTTCCGGCTCGAAGAACTGCCACATGGAAATATTCTCGGTCAGGAAAGGACGGGCAGCATCCTCTGTCGAAAAGCGAAGCCGATTGCAGTCGCCTTGTTGCAAGCGACACCCCAGAAAGTCTTCGCACGGCTTTGCCGGGTTGGGTATCGCTACCAGCTCCGCCTCTAACGGCGAGATCGCTTGCCGTGTGGCGAGGCGTGCCAGGTGGGTCAGGAAAACCAGCTCCGTGGCGCAGAGGCTGTGCGGCAGTGGCCGGTCATAACCGTAGCATTCAATAAAGACCTCGGTGTGACCCTCGGTGAAAATGACATCCAGCGCCAAAGGTCCACAGAGACGTTTGTATTCTGCAAGCCGAGTAAGCGCGACGTTGAGGTCAGGACTGCACAGGCAGGCAAAAAGAGCCGGATCGAAAGCTTCGACCGAAATGGAACCACCAAGTAGCAGCGGTAAGCGCGACACCCCCAACATTTGTTCGAGGCTGCGAAACAGCCGAAAGTATTCCGGCGGGGAAAGCGACGCATCCTTGCGGCTGAACAAATCGGCCGGTAGCTCGGCCAGGGCCAGCACATCCCCAGTGGCTATTCCCAAATCAGAAATGATCAGCTTCCACCCGGAATGCACCGCAAAATGCTTGGCTTGTTTCATGGTCTAGCGATCTCTTTGGACGCGAATTTCAGCGGTGTGGCGGACAGCAGGCCTGAAGAAAGCCGCCGCGCCTCAAGCCTTATCAGGATGCCTTCTCCATCGCTTGGCGGGACATCTTGAGTACCAGTTTGCGAGGCAGCAGCGGAACGATCCAGTCGAGCATGACGCGCAACTTGCCTTCGTTAAAGGCAACCAATTCACCGCGCTCCATGGCCTTGTAACCGCGCTGAGCCACGGATTCCGCCGTCCTGGCGTTTTTCCAGACATCCACGCCCTGCAAATCCCCCGCAGCGACGAACCCTGTGGCGACCGCACCTAGACATAAGGCGGTGGCTGTCACGCCGTACTCCCTCACCTCCTCGGCGATCGCCTGAGTGAATGAGGTCACGTACGCCTTGGTAGCGTAGTAAACCGCCTGCAAGGGGCCCGGCATGAACGAGGCGGTCGACGAGACGTTGAGGATACGCCCGCGCCGACGCGACACCATTCCTTTGAGGTAATGATGGGTCAAGGCGGTAAGCGTGGTCATGTTCACCTGCATCATGGCCTGATCGGCAGCAAGATCGCGCTCGACAAACTTGCCATGCCCACCGAAACCGGCGTTATTCATCAGAATGTCAATGGACAACCCCAAGGCTTCAGTGGCAGAGAATATGCGATCTGCCGAGGCGGGATCGGCCAGATCTTCCACGATTACATAGGCTTTCACCCCGTATCGGGTCTGGAGTTCCTGTTTTATGGAGTCAAGCTTGTCACGTGAGCGGGCTACCAGGACAACATCGCCATGCTTGGCTGCATGGATACGTGCCAGTTCAAGTCCGATGCCGCTCGAGGCTCCGGTGATCAATGCGGTGTTGGAAATCATGCTATCTCCTTTGTTTTGGGAAAGGCCCCTTGGATAAGGAGATGCTATGGCTTGGACTCGAGCATGGCACTAGCGCAAGACGCCATGAATAATTCCGATCGCGCCAATCGCTCGGTGGACGGTCGCATCGCATCTGAAGTTAGTACGCGAGGCTCATAATGTGTCCGCTTAGGGTCGAAAGCAGCCGGTCGTGAGCGTCTGCTATCGACCCGAAGCGGACCGTCGCTACGCCTTGCCTTTTGGGTTGGCGCTATCCACCCTGAGTGTGGGTCTATTTAGATAACGATGTGCTGGGGGTAAATTTGCACGCTTTCGAATTGCTCTGAATTATCGTGCAGACGTAGTCTGAACTCTTCACGTAGGCAGATCTCCAATACCCTCTCATCAATCACCCTGTAGCTGGTCACGGAAACGTTCAGGAGCCTTTGGAAATTACTGCCCGTCCAATTGACGTCTTCATCCCAAGTTGCAATTAGCTCGTCGCCATGAAATACCTCTATCAGGCTCTGGACAGCGATGCAGCTGCCTGAGCCAAATAGAAACTGAACGTCGTGTCGCCCCATGCAAATCTGCCGTATTTCCTCTCCTAGGATACCTTCGATCTTCAGATCCTTGGCAAAGCCGTACATCTCATCTCCTCCTGTGTACGTCCCCGAGCCGATGAGTTCGGATTGAATCGCAAGCATACCTACGTTGAGGTGGCCGCGCAGAGTCATTACCAGGATGGCTGCGAATTGTGTGGCCGCTCCTCGCCGATTTCTGCCCTTCGTGAACGGCAGCTTCGGGTCGTAAGCAGTCGTTCGCAACTGGCCGTTAACGACCCAGAGCTGCCTTTGAATGCAGCAGCAATCCTGTGACAGCGGTGATATCACCGAGCCCCTATTCGGCGTCATTCAACCTCTGGGGTAAGCTTCGCAATAGACTTCAGTGACCAAGGGTGATAAACGGCGATGGGCTTGTTCGATCGATTGTTCGGCGGTCGTGTCACACAACCTCCACCCGATGAACCACGGATGAGCGACGCCGCGATAATGCGAGAGCTTTATCCGCTGCGTGCACAGTTGAAAGTATTTACCCAAGTTTTGTTGGCGCGCCTACCTGAAAAAGAACGCATGCGTCTCGTCAGAAGGGTATTGCGCTATTACAACCAGGGAGAGGATCCAGCCACCGCGCTCGTCAGCGGTCTTTTGGACGCAGAGAAAGGCCAGTCACTCAGTCATCTGATTCTCATGGCCGTGGATGTGCGTGGCTTCGATGATTTCGAGTACCTGGCACCGAAGCTGGTTGAAGCCAGCGGTATTGACCAGGTCTATGCCTGCAAGCATGAAGGGACACAATCACTGATGCAGGTTGTAATCGATTTCGATCGATGGCTGATCGGGTTCGGAAAGCGCTTTCTGCATGTGGATACAGGCGGCGCCGATTACGTGGGTTGCATAATTGAACATGATGGCGTTGAAAACCTAATTGCGCTGGCCAAGGAGGCTGGCATCAACGCACGGCTCGATCCCTTTTGAGGCACGTTGGCAGGCTGCTTTTGAACCCTGGCAAGTGCTGAAATTAACTGACTTCGCGGGTGCACCACGTACTCTGGGGGAGCAGGTTCATCGAGGCGTCGAACCGCCGCGAAGCAGGCGCCGCGTTAGATGGCACCGCCTGTGCGGGTGTTCGCGGGTAAACCTGTTCCTACAAAGTTTCCTATCGGGGCCTACGGCAGCTTCGCGTCGAAAGCGGCCGTTCTCGACAGACCGCTTTCGACCCATAGCTGCCTTTCGCAGAGGGCTGCAAGCGATCAGAAGTGAGCAACTGCATTACATCCCTAGGCAATGGGCTTGCAGCAACTTATCAGAATCGTTGGCCGTCCACTGCCAGTCGAAAAGCAGGCCTGGACTGAACGCCTACCCTTGGTCGGCGGTGCGGCTACAGTGGAGGTCGCTCCAACTGAACCCACTCCTGCACGGTCGGGCGCTGCCATTGCCGCTGAGCATAATCCTCCAGTCGAGCGGGAAGGCGATCTCCATTGAGTATCAGTCGATTCAGCATCAAAGCGAGATCGACATCGGCGATAGACCATTCGCCAAAAAGGTGGGCCGGGCTATCGCCCAGCAGCAGTTGCGCAGCCTCCACCAACTTTTGCGACGAGGATTCAGCCGAGGCTGACAAAGCACCGTATTTAACGCCGTAGAACACAACAAGCGTGGAGCGCTCCTGGCGGATAGGTAGCAAGTCACTTCGCAGCCAGGCTTGAACCTGCCGCGCCTTGGCACGCTGCAGCGGGTTTGTCGGGTAAATCGGCGTCTGAGGGAACAGGTCTTCTAAATACTCGGTGATTGCGGATGATTCAGACAATGCAAATTCGCCATGCCCCAGAGTGGGTACTCTCTGAGTCAGCGAAAGACAGGAGTAGTCCCGCCCCCGATGCTCCAGCGCGTCTAGGTCAAGGGTATTCATCTTGAACTCGATTGCCTTTTCACGAAGCGCCACAAAACATGACAGGGCGTAAGGGCTGGTGAATTGAGCGTCAACGTATAAGCACAGCCTTGAATCGTTCATACCGTCATCTCCATATGCAGGAGAAATTACGATAGGGGTTCAGGCACTATAAAAAAAATTCATATTTTTTATAGAGCCATTCCTGTTAGGAATGCAACCGGATTTTAAAATGACTGTGTGCGGGCACAATGGCTGATATGTTTGCGGCATCGGGCGGCGCCCAATCGACGCTGGCCCCTTCAAGGAGCGATGTATTCGTGGCTTGTCCTCCATGTGAGGAGGACAAGGATGGTCAACTCGACTCTGAGGCGCTGAAGATCTTAAGGCAAACAGATCAGCCACCACGAAGGTGCCAATCTACGACCGTCCGCTATGGATCGATAGCAACCACTCTGCGACCGGCCATCCTCGACAACGCGCGCGGCCCTCGCTCAATGCCCTTGTGGTTTGGCTATGCGGTCGAGGTGCGTCCCTGGACAGTCAGGTGCGCAACAGTCAGTCCATTGGCAATGGCACTGGCTTCAAGCTTCGCCCGCTCTGTCTCGAGAAACGCATAAGCAGCTTGCAGGGTTGTGATCTTCGCTTGAATGTCGGCCATCTTGTTGGCGACCAACGCCGCGCCTTGTGCGCAATCGATGGTATTTCCCCGCTTGGCCTGAAGGATGTCCCTGATCTCGGCGAGTGAAAAACCTCCGCCCTGGGCACTTTGAATGAAGGCCAGATCAGCCACGGTCTGATCGCTGTAGCTGCGGTAATTGTTGGCCAGTCGATGGGCCACGATGAGCCCGAGCTGCTCGTAATAGCGTAATGCGTGGCGACCGATGCCGCTGCGGCGCTCCAGCTCTCCAATGTTCACCGTAAAAACCCCTTGACTGTAGAGCACGCTCTACACCTTAGCCTGCACCGATCAGCCAAACAAGGAGTCAGACATGGGCTTGGAATGTTTCGTCACAGGTGGCAGCGGGTTTGTCGGTCAACATTTGCTGGCTCGCCTCACTGCCACAGGGCACAAGGCCTGGGTACTCATGCGCAGCCCCGAAAACATCGAGCGTCTCAGGCAACAGGTAAGCAGCCTGGGAGGTGACGCCGCGTATATCCATGCCGTCGAGGGCGATATCAGCAGGGAGGGGCTTGGGCTCAGTGAAGCAGACCGGCAACGCGTGTCTTCGGCGGCGGTGGTTTTCCACCTGGCGGCGCAATTTACCTGGGGGCTGACGATGGAGCGCGCCCGCGAAGTCAATGTGCAAGGGGCACTGCGCGTGGCAAGGCTTGCGGCCAGCCAGCACATCCGCCTGGTGATGGTGGGCGGCTACATGCTGCAGAACCTTACCTACCTTGCCAAGGTCGGGGTGGATATCGTGTGCCCTGAGAACACCCATTGGCCTGCGGTCTACGGCCGCGTGGGTGGCTACGAAGGCAGCAAGCTCGAGTCGCATTTTGCCGTTGTCCGCTACCTGCAGGAAGCAGACGCGGATTATACGATCGTCCATCCCGCTACGGTGTGCGGCCACAGCGAGACGGGGCACATCCTAGAAGGACAACCGCTGGCCGAACTCATTCGCAATCTTGCCCAGGGCCGCTTCAAGGCTGTCCCTGGTACAGACCGGCACTGGTTGCCGGTCGTCAGTGTCGATTACCTGGCGACGATGATAACCTGCGTGGCGTTCGACCCCTCGATGGCCAACCGGCAGGTCCTGGCGCTCGACGAGGGCTCAGCGAACCTGCAGGGGATGCTCGAGCAACTGGCAAAGACACTGGGTGTGAAGGCGCCTCGGCGCCATGTCGCGATCAGGTTGATCAAGTGGCTATTGACGATCCCCGGCCTGGCGGCCCGATTCGCGATCAGCGCCGAGTCGTTGAACTTCATCCAGACGCAGCGCTTTGACATGAACCGCAGCAGGCAACTGGAGCGCAAGTATCGGTTGACCCATCCCGATCTGGCACGAACGCTGGAAAAGACGGCGCGCTACGTCACGAATCATTTGTACCACTGATCCAACCAGACACAAGGAAGGTCACCATGCAATCTCACTTCGGCAAAGGCGTCCTCTTTGCACTTTGCGCAGCTGCACTGAACGCAACCATCGGCGTACTTAGCAAGGTGTTGATGAACAGTGGCTTCAGCTCCAGCAGCATCGCCTTGATAAAGACCCTGCTCGGCGGGTTGCTGCTGTCAGGCTTGCTGGTTTTCCTCAAGCGACCCCTGCACAAGGCCGGGTGGCGCCCTGCCGCCGTCTGCGCCTTTCTCGGCATTTTCATGCTGTTCCACTTTGAAACGTTGGCCTACAGCCATTACGCCGCGGCCGGGGTCGTGGTGATCCTGATGGCCAGCGCGTCCATTGCCTCGATATTACTGGGGCGGATAGTCCTCAAGGACCCGATCAACGCCAACGTGACGGCAGGCGCAGGGTTGACGATAGCCGGCATTGCCGTGATTTTCGGCGCCGATATTCAGCAAGGCTTTACCCTGCAAGGTGCCGCGCTCGCGTCGATTGGCGGCTGCGCTTATGGCGCATTTTCGGTTGCCATGAAGCGCATGGGCGTATCCGGGGGCCTGCATTTCACCCGGCAACTCCTGATGTTCGGCAGCCTTTACCTGCTGCTGCCCGCTGCGGGCGACGGGTTCACCCTGGGCGCGTTAACGCCGGTGGCACTCATGGCCTTGCTCGCGCTGGCTACGCTGCCGACCATCCTCGGTTTTTTCTGCACCACCAAGGCCATCGAGTACCTGAAACCGTCACAAGTCCAGGCACTGGAACTCACCGAGCCGCTGTTCGCCGCGCTGCTGGCACTCGTGGTGCTCGATGAAGTGCCACGAGACACGTTGTACCTGGGCGGCGGCCTGATCCTGCTTGGCCTGTGCTTCTCCAACAACCTGATTCGCTCAGGCAGGAAAGCGCCACACCCGTCCGGCGTGTAAGTCGTTTTCACAGCAGCAGGATCCCTTGAGGCTGGGCCTGGTTCGGCATTGACCCTACCGGCAGTCGGATATTCGTGGGGGGGCCAGCGAGACGGCTAGCCTCCAATCTAGCGTCAGGGATAACGCTGAACATTCGGCCCATGAAGGGCCCGTACGCCTCGTCGTCCCGACGCTTTATCTGCTGAGGAGACGATAATGAAAATAACCTTGAAACGCTTGGCATACATGGGAGCGAGCTTCACCAGCGCGCTCGCCATGGCCGATGCGGCCAGCCCGCCGGTACTGTCACCGGTAATTCCGTTCGACGTCAGCGCCAATCCCCCCTTCACCCTGGACAACCTGCAACACGATTTCGACGTGCTGTCGTGGCAGACCTTCGTCGCGCTGAACTGGCCCGCCAACCCCGACGGCAGCGCCAACACCTCGGCTCAGATCGGCGCGCCGGGGCAGACGGTCTGGGAATCGTGGAAGGAGAGCTACGAGATCTTCCTGCCCCAGGGGCAGCAGCCGACGGCCTGGGGCCAGAAGGCGCCGTTGCCAGCCGCCTGCCAGGGCAAGGGCGACCTGCCCGTGCTGCAGCAGATGGGCAAGGTCGCCGGGGTGCTCGACGAATTCATCCAGCCCTTCAAGACCGGCCCACTGGTGGACCAGAACGGTGCCTACACGCGCAACGCGATCATGGTCAACCAGCCGATGTTCGACGACATCGTCAACAATGGGCTGTACAGCAAGGAAGGCCAGCAGGCGTTCATGAGCAAGGCCGACAACCGCATCGCCTTCGCCTGCGGCTCGCAAAAGGCGCAACAGGTCGGCGCGATCATGGTCAAGTCGGCCTGGAAAGTGCTCGATGGCACTGACAACCCGAGCGACTTCCATGCCGTCGACGCGCTGGTCTACACCCCCGGCAACACCGACCCGGACAAGGGCGCGGTGATCCCCGCGTCGTGCAGCGCGCAGAAGGTCGGGCTGGTCGGCCTGCACATCGTCCACAAGACCAGCGCTGCGCCGCAGTGGGTGTGGTCGAGCTTCGAGCATGTGCGCAACGTGCCGGAGAAGACCACGCCGGTCGAGGAGCGCACAGGCCCCTACCTGTTCTACGATGCCAAGGCCAGCGACCGCCCGGTGAACGAGCCGCCTGTGCCACCGTGGGACCCGTCGAAGAAGGCCACGCCCTCGCAGATCGTGCGGGAAATTCCGCTCACCGCCGCAACCCGCCAGCTCAACCTTCAGTGGCAAGGCGCGCTCAAGGGCACCGTGTGGGCGAACTACCAGCTGATCAGCACGCAGTGGCCGACCGACCCGGCCGATGACTGCCAGGCCCCCTCGCCCACCAACCCGCTGGGCACGCCTGCGCCCAACTTCCTGGCCAACGCCACGCTGGAAACCTACAACCAGGGCACGACCCCGCAGGCGTCTTCCAGTTGCATGGAATGCCACAACAACGCCACCACCCGCGTGACCCAGTCGCCGCGCACCAGCTTCGCCGATTTCACCTTTCTGCTTGAACGTGCCCAATCCACTGGCGCCAAGGAGTGATGCCATGAGCGATCCGAACCTGCAGAATTTCATCGACCTTTCCGCCACGCTCACCGGCCTGTCGGCCGACCGGCTGGCGCCTGCCGTCGACCCGATCAACCTGCCGCCGCTGTTCTTCGCCACCGCCCAGCAAGGCATGGGCACCGCAGCGTTCAGCAACCTGCTGGAACTGTACGTCAGCATCAAGAACCAGCCCCCTGAGCAGATCGCCAGCGCCGTGCTCGGCAACGCCGACCCGCAGATTGCCCAGGGCGCTCGCTCGATCATGAAACTGTGGCTGCTCGGTAGCTGGTATCAGCCCTATGACCAGGGCAACGCCCATGCCGGTGATACCCGCGTGGTCTCCGACCAGGCCTACAAGGAAAGCTGGGCGTGGAAGATCGCTCAGTCCCACCCCATGGGCTACAGCCAGTACCACTTCGGCTACTGGGCCGAGCAGCCTGCAACCCTCAAGCAATACACCGGTGTCGACGCCAAGGAAGGGCAGCAGCCATGAGCACTCTGAACACCCAGAACATCGAAACCGCCGATGTGATCGTCGTGGGCGCCGGCATGGCCGGCAGCGTCATGGCCTACCAGTTGGGCCTGGCCGGCCTGAAAGTGCTGGTGCTCGAGTCGGGCCCGGCGATCCCGCCGAACCGCAGTGAGTACCTGGAACGGTTCTACACCGCCGTGCTCAAGGCGCCCGAGGCGCCATACCCACCCGAGCAGACCGAGCAGGCCCCGCACACGCAGTTCGCCCCGCGCGCGACGATCCAGGACTTGATCACCGCCGGCAGCAACGACCCGGACAAAGCGCAGAAAAGCTACCTGGTACAGAAAGGTCCGCAACTGTTCGCCAGCACCTACGAGCGGGTAGGCGGCGGCACCATGTGGCACTGGATGGGCACCGCCCTGCGCCTGCTGCCCAGCGACTTTCGCATGCGCACCCTGTACAACGTCGGGGTCGACTGGCCGATCAGCTACGACGACCTGCAGGCCGCCTACTGTCGCGCCGAGCAGGAGATGGGGGTATCCGCCGATGTCGCCTCGCAGGCTTATCTGGGCGTGACCTTCCCTCAAGGTTATAAGTACAGCATGCACGGCATCCCGCCGTCACTGGTCGACCAGGGCCTGGGCAAGAACGTCACCGGCACGCGCTACCAGAGCCCGGAGAAGGCGCCCGACGGCAAGCCGTATCCGGCGGTCACGCTCAATGTCCGGCAGACCCCGGCCGGGCGCAATTCGCAGAGCGACAACGGCCGCCGGGTGTGCGCCGGCAATACCAGCTGCACGCCGATCTGCCCGATCCAGGCCAAGTACGACGCCACCGTGACCATGGCCAAGGCGCTGGATACCGGTAACGTGCGCATCCTTTACCAGGCCGTGGCGAGCCAGGTGCAGGTCGATGCCAATGGGGTGACGGGCATCGATTTCATCCAGTACCAGGACAATGGCACGCGCCAGAACGGCACGGCCCAGGGCAAACGCTACGTGATTGCCGCCCACGCGATCGAAACACCCAAGCTGCTGCTCAACTCGATAGGCCCGCACAGCCCCAAAGGCGTTGCCAACAGCAGCGGCCAGGTCGGCCAGGCGTTGGCCGACCACCCGGTGTACCTGGCCTGGGGCCTGATGCCCGAAGGCAAGCCGCTGTTCCCGTTCCGCGGGCCATTGTCCACCTCGGGGATCGAGGACATGCGCGACGGCCCGTTCCGCAGCCAGCGTGCGGCCTGGCGTATCGAGATCGGCAACGAAGGGTGGAACTGGTCTGTGAACGACCCCTACGCCTCGGTCTGCGATTTCATCGACGGCACCAACAAAGGCGGCGCCAACCCCGGCAACCTGGCATTGTCCGGCCAGGCACTGGTGCAGCAGCTCAACAGCGTGCTGACCCGCCAGTTCCGCCTGGGCTTTTTGGTCGAGCAGGTGGAGAAGGACCCCGACAATGCACTGTGCCGGGTGGAGAGGTCCGCAGAGTTCACCGATGGCCTGGGCCTGCCGCGGCCTCAGATCACCTACGCACTGTCCGACTACACCAAGGAGGGCTTCAAGCAGGCGCGCCTGGCCGCCACGCACATCATCACCGAGCTGATGGGCGCCACCGAGCTGACCAACCTGAACCCTGCGCTGGAGCCCGGCTCGCAAACCGTGTTCGAGTACGATGGCCAGCACTATGCGTTCTACGGCGCAGGCCACCTGATGGGCACCTACCGCATGGGCTCCGACCGCACCCGGTCGGTGGTGGACAAAGACCAGCGCAGCTGGGACCACCCCAACCTGTTCCTGGTCGGCGACGGCGTGTTCCCCACCACCGGCACCGCCAACCCGACGTTGACCATCACCGCGCTGACCTTCCAGGCCGCCGATGTGGTGGCCAGCGACCTGCTCAAGCGCACGTTGCAGGTGCAGGCCAACCAGGCATGGCAAGGCACCGGCATGCGGGTCAATGGGCAGAGCTGGCAGCTGGCGGTCTGTACCGGTGGCCAGTGGACGGCCAACCCGGCCACCGGCATGGTGGGCGCGCAGGGCAACCCAGGGTTGATCGCCAAGCCGGGCTATACCTTGCCGGGGCAGAACGAAGGGGCCTTGATCGGCCGCATCGGCGACAACGGCGAACCGTTCCTGGTCGGCCAACAGGTGCAGTTGCCGCGTGGCCAGCAGGGCGAGTTGCAGCTGTGCATCAACGACGACCTGACGGGGCGTTATGGGGCCGGCTTGAGCGATAACCTGGGCAGCCTGTCGGTGGAGGTTCGCTTCGGCACGGTGTAGGCGCTGTGATTGCAACCCCAGGGTGCTGTGCTGATGCCGCAGTGCCATGGGGTTGCCGCCAGCCCAAGCCCAAGCTTGTCATTTGCCAATGCTTGGGCCAAGGTCGATACCACTGACATCTCTGCCGAAGGAGTCACCCATGTCAAAGATCTATCCCGGTATCGATCCCGAGGGGCTGGTCGAGTACTCGGTGGTCTACACCGACCGCTCGCTCAATCACATGTCGCAGGCCTTCCAAGGCGTGATGAGGAACATTTCCAGCACCCTGAAGCAGGTCTACAACGCCCAGGCCGTTGCGGTGGTCCCTGGCAGCGGCACCTTCGGCATGGAAGCGGTAGCGCGACAGTTTGCCACCGGCCAGCAGTGCCTGGTGATACGCAATGGCTGGTTCAGCTATCGCTGGAGCCAGATCCTTGAGATGGGCAATATCCCGGCGGCCACCACGGTGCTCAAAGCCCGGCCGGTCGAGACGGGTCGCCAGGCGGCCTACGCCCCTCCCCCTCTGGACGAAGTGCTGGCGGCCATTGCGGCGCACAAGCCGCAGGTGGTCTTCGCCCCCCATGTCGAAACCTCATCCGGGATGATCCTGCATGACGCGTACCTGCGGGCCGTCGGCGACGCCGTGCACGCGGTGGGGGGCCTGTTCGTGGTGGACTGCATCGCCTCAGGCACGCTGTGGGTCGATATGCACCAGTGCGCCGTGGACTTGCTGATCAGCGCCCCGCAGAAAGGCTGGAGCGCCTCGCCTTGCTGTGCCCTGGTGATGTTCAGTGCCCTGGCCCTCGAACGCATCGCGCAGACACAGAGCAGCAGCTTTGCCTGCGACCTGAAAAAGTGGCTGCAGATCATGCAGGCCTACGAACAGGGCGGGCATGCCTACCATGCGACCATGCCCAGCGATTCCCTGGCACGTTTCAACGATGTGATGAACGAGATGCGCGCCTATGGTTTCGACAAGGTCTGCAGCGAACAACAAGCGCTGGGCGATCAGGTGCGCGCGATGCTGGTCGGCAGAGGCATCAAGAGCGTCGCGGCAGCCGGTTTTCAGGCCCCGGGTGTGGTGGTGAGCTACACCGACGATGCGGATATCAAGAGCGGCAAGAAATTCGCCGAGCACGGCCTGCAGATTGCCGCCGGCGTGCCGTTGCAATGTGACGAGCCAGCCGACTTCCAGACCTTCCGCATTGGTCTGTTCGGGCTGGAAAAACTGCACAATATCGAACGCACCGTCAGCACCCTTGAGCAGGCACTGGACGAAGTGTTGAGCCGTGACCGCCCGCTGCCAGGCTGAATCGGACGATATCAGCTCAGACCCGCCTCAACCAGCCAATGAACTGGGCGAACAGCTCTGATTGCGAGTTGATGTCCAGCTTCAGGTACAGATTCTTGCGGTGCATCCGCACCGTCTCGGGCGAGATCCCCAGTTCATGGGCGGTGGATTTCACCGAGTGCCCCTGCAACACCATCTGCGCCACCTGCCGCTCGCGCTCGGTGAGCACCCCGCAACCAAAGCTGTCGAACGCCGCCTGCACGCTCTCCTTGGCCTGCGGCTGCGGCTCCAGGCCATGGCGGGCAAAGCGCATCAGCAGCTCGCGCACCATCGGTTCCACCGCCTGCAACAGGTGCAGTTGTTCCACACCCAGGCGCGCACCGCTGCAGCCCTGGAACAGGCTCAGGGAAATCTTGCTGTCGTTGCCCAGGTCGACGATGAAGTAGCTATCCTCGCTGCAGCCGGTGCCCAGGTAGTAGGTCTTGTAGTAATCACTGTCGAAGAAGTTGTCCGGGGCGATGTCTTCCAGGTGATAGAAGCCCTGCGCCAGGCCCTTTTGCACCGCCAGGCAGAACGGATCGAGCAGGTAGCCCGCGGCGAAATAGCGTTCCAGCACCGCCTCGTGGTAGCGGGCCGGGATGCCCTGCTGGTACAGCAGCTGCGGCGGCTGGCCCTTGCGTTCGAGGCTGATCAGCATCGACTCGGCCGCCACCAGCTGGCTGATGGCCGCCGCCAGCCAGGCCAGCGCGTCCGGGCCGTCGCTGTGGGCGAGGGCTTGTTGCAGGGCGCCGTGCCATTGCTGCAGGGCATGAAACGGCAGGTTTATTGTGGTGTTTTCGTGTGCTCGGCTCATGCCCCGCAGTCTACCGGCCGGGGCATGCGCGTGCATCTTTGGCAGAAGGTCGATCATTGCCCGTGGTACAGGCCCTGCTCGGTCAGCTCCTGCGCCGCTTCGAGAATGCAACTGCGCAGGGTTTCAACGATCTCGTCCACCTGGGCGTGAGTGATGATCAGCGGCGGCGACATCACGTTCAGGTGCATGATCGGGCGCACCAGCAGCCCTTTGGCCTGGGCCCGCACGTGGATGCGCTCGCCGATGTTCACCGCGTCCGGGAACAGCGCCTTGGTCTGTTTGTTGGCGACGAACTCGACGCAGGCCATCAGCTTCATGCAGCGCACCTGGCCGACCAGCGGCAGTGCAGCCAGGCTCTGAAGGCGCTGCTCCAGGTAGCCGCCGACGTCGTTGACATGGGCCAGCAGGTTTTCCCGCTCGATGATCTCGATGTTCTTCAGCGCCGCCACGCAGCACACCGGGTGCCCGCTGTAGGTGAAGCCGTGGGTGAAACAGCGGCCCTTGCCCGGCTCGGCGATCACCTTCCAGATGCGCTCGGAAAAGATGCACGCGCCCAGTGGCAGGTAGGCCGAGGTCAGGCCCTTGGCGGTGGTGATGATGTCCGGGGTGACGCCGAACAGCGCTTCGGAGGCGAAGAAGGTACCCAGGCGGCCGAACGAGGTGACCACTTCGTCGGCGACGAACAGGATGTCGTAGGTCTGGCACACCTGCCACATGCGCTGGAAATAGCCCTCGGGCGGGATGATCACCCCGCCCGAACCCATGATCGGCTCGGCGAAGAAGGCCGCGACGTTGTCCGCGCCCAGGGAGAGGATCTTGTCCTCGAACTCGGCCACCAGGAAGTCGAGGAACTCGGCCTCGTCCATGTCGTCGGCCGCACGGTAGAAGTTGGGGTTGGAGACGTGGTGGATGAGGTCGTGGGCGTAGTCGAACTCCGGCACCCGGTCGGCGGCCTTGTTGCCGATCGACATGGTCAGGCAGGTCGAGCCGTGGTAGGCGTTGTAGCGGGCGATCACGTGTTTTTTATGCGGCTTCCCGCGGCAGTTCTGGTAGTACTGGATCAGCCGGTAGGCAGTGTCCACGGCGGTGGAGCCGCCGGTGGTGAGGAATACATGGTCGAGGTCGCCGGGCGCGAGGCTCGCGAGCTTCTGGCACAGTTCGATGGCTTTCGGGTTGGCCATGTCCGAGAACGGGTTGGAATAGGCCAGCTGGCGCACCTGATCGGCGATGGCCAGGGCCATTTCCTCGCGACCCAGGCCGATGTTGGTGCACCACATGCCGCCGACGGCGTCGAGGAAGCGGTTGCCCTGGGTGTCGTGGATGTAGGCGCCGTCACCGGCCTGGATGTTCAGCGCGCCCTGCTCGGCGTGCTCGTCGAACATGTGGTAGCCGTGCATGTAGTGGGCTTTGTCGGCTTTCACCAGCTGGTCGTTGTGCGGGGTGGCGGCCAAGGGGCGAGTCGGGGTAACCATGAGCAATTCCTTGTCGGATCGGTACGGTGAAAGGGGTCAGATGCCGGTCTTGACCGTGCTCCAGACCCGGGTGATGGCGCGCATGGCCTGCGGGTCCTGGGACTTCTGGGTGAACAGCCGCTCGCGGGTCTGCTCGTCGGGGTAGATCGCCGGGTCGTTGCGGATATCGGCCTGCACCAGCGGCGTGGCGGCCGCGTTGCTGTTGGCGTAGTGGATGTAGTTGGTGACCTCGGCCATGGTCTTGGGTTGCAGGAGGTACTCGATGAAGCGGTGGGCGTTGGCCACGTGGGGGGCATCGTTGGGCAGGTAAAGGCTGTCGAACCAGATCAGCGAGCCTTCCTTGGGGATGAAGAACGCCAGCTTGATGTCCTTCTTCGCCTCCACCGCACGGGCCTGGGCGGTGGCGTAGTCGCCGGACCAGGTCAGGGCCATGCACACGTCACCGTTGGGCAGGCTGGTGAGGTAGTTCACCGAGTCGAACTTCTTGATGTAGGGGCGGATGCCCATGAGCACGTCCTGGGCGGCCTTGAGGTCGGCCGGTTTGGCGCTTTGCGGGTCCTTGCCTAGGTACTTGAGGGCCAGCGGGATGACTTCGCTGGGGGCGTCCATCACGGTCACGCCACAGTCGGCGAAGCGCGAGACGACCTTCGGGTCGAACAGCATGGCCAGCGAACCGATGGGCGCGTCGGGCATGCGCTGCCTGATCTTGTCGACGTTATAGGTGATGCCGGAGCTACCCCAGGTGTAGGGTGCCGAGTAGACCATGCCGGGGTCGAAGGCCTGCAGGCTCTGCACCACCTGCGGGTCGAGGTTGACCCAGCTGGGCAGCTTGGTCTTGTCCAGCGGCTGGAATACCCCGGCCTTGATCAGCGGCGGCACCAGTGAGCCATTGAGCATCACCAGGTCGTAGCCGGAGCGGCCGGTGAGCAGTTTGGTCTGGACCGTCTCGTAGCCGTCGAAGGTGTCGTAGATCACCTTGATGCCGGTTTGTTTTTCAAAATCGGCGAGGGTGTTTTCGCCGATGTAGTCAGTCCAGTTGTACAACCTGAGTGTGTTGCTGGTGTCTGCCTCGCTGGCCAGGACGGCCGTGGCGGTGCAGCTGAGCAACAGACTGGAAATCACCTTCAATGCCTTGCGCATAGCAACTCCATCGTGTGATCAGGATCGGCTCGGGTGAGCGGATGGAGCCACTATCGGGTGGATTGGGCCACGCGGCCATAACCCGAATGGGTGGGGTCGCGCATAAATAGCCCGAACTTATATATCCATACGTTAAATCGATTTTATTTATGCACAGTGCACTGCAAGGATGCGTGGCACAGGGTGCGCATGGCTCGGCGCCCTTCTCGGTCCCTTTCTGGAGAAGCACGATGCGCCCTTTCTGGCTGGAACAAGCCCTGAACAATCAGCCCGACGAACCCTGCCCGCCCCTGCGCCAGGACACCCGCGCCGATGTCTGCATTGTCGGTGGCGGCTATACCGGCCTGTGGACCGCCATCATGCTCAAGGAACAGAACCCCGAACTCGATGTGGTCATCGTCGAAGCGGACATCTGCGGCGCGGGGGCCAGTGGGCGCAACGGCGGTTGCGCGCTGTCCTGGTCGGCGAAGTTCTTTACCCTGGAGCGTTTGTTCGGGCTCGAAGAGGCCGTGCGCCTGGTCAAGGCGTCGGAGCAGAGCATTTATGCGATCGGCGACTTCTGCAAAAAGTACGGCGTGGATGCCGACTACCGTCTCGACGGCACGCTGTACACCTCGACCAGCCAGGCTCAGGTCGGCTCCACGGACGCTGTGGTCGCCGCGCTGGAGCGCCATGGCATCAATACCTTCAGCAAACGCCCGCTCGCCGACGTGCAACGGATGGCGGGCTCGGCCCAACACCTGGAAGGCTGGTATTCGCCCGCAGCGGCCAGCGTGCAACCGGCCAAGCTGGTACGTGGCCTGCGCCGCGTTGCACTGGGGCTGGGTGTGCGTATTCATGAAGGCTCGCCGATGGTCGGCCTCGACGAAGGGCAACCAGCCACGGTCATCACACCCCACGGCAAAGTCACCTGCGCCAAGGTGGTGCTGGCGATCAATGCCTGGATGGCCCGGACCTTTCCACAGTTCTCGCGTTCGGTGGCCATTGTCTCGAGCGACATGATCATTACCGAACCCCGCCCGGACCTGCTGGAACGCATCGGCCTGACCAGCGGCGTGACCGTGCTCGACTCACGCATCTTCGTGCACTACTACCACAACACCCCGGACGGGCGACTCATGCTGGGCAAAGGGGGCAATACCTTCGCCTTCGGCGGGCGCATGCTGCCGGTATTCGACCAGCCATCACCCTATGCGGACCTGCTGCGCAATTCGTTGGAAAAGTTCTTCCCGGCATTTACCGGCGTCGATATCGCGGCGACCTGGAACGGACCTTCGGATCGTTCGGTCACCGGCTTGCCTTTCTTCGGGCGCATGGGCGCCAAAGGCAACATCTTCTATGGCTTCGGTTATTCCGGCAGTGGTGTAGGCCCCTGTCACATGGGCGGTCAGATCCTGTCGTCGCTGGTGCTGGGGCTGGACAACGCCTGGACCCGCTCGCCATTGCTCAACGGCCCGCTCGGGCATTTCCCGCCGGAACCCATCCGCTACCTGGGGTCATTGATGGTACGCAACGCCATTCGCCGCAAAGAGCGTGCCGAGGACCTTGGCCGGCGTCCGCGCCGGCTGGATGTTCAGCTGGCCAAGTTCGCCGCGGCAGCCGGCAAGGCGGACAAGGCATAAGCCCTTGCCGCCCAATCGCGGTCTGTTCGGGCGGGTGATCAGCGCGGCAACGGATACAGCGCCTCATCGAACTGGTCGAGGCGTGGGAAGCTCAGCGGCAGGTCATCCGACAGGTGCTGCAGGCGCTGTTCGTAACGGTGCAGGAAGGTCTGGCGCGCCTCGTCGCTGATGTACGGCACATGCCAGGCCACGAACGGCTCCAGCACTTCGAAACCGACATAGGCCAGGGTGCCGCGCAGGATCGGCCGCAGCATGTCTTGCAGTGGCCCGTGGATCGCCCCTTCGCCAAACATGTGCTCTCGCCCGCCCAAAGTCACGGTCACCAGCGCACGCTTGCCGGCCAGGCCGCCCTGGTCGTAGAAACGCTTGCCGCCGTAGCACACCCCGGATACCAGCACGCGGTCGATCCAGCCCTTGAGCATGGCCGGTGCCGAGAACCAGAAGATCGGGAAGTTCAGCACCAGCAGGTCGGCCCACAGCAGCTTGTCCAGCTCTTGCTGGATATCCGGGGCGATGGAACCGCTCTTCACGCCCAGACGCTGCTCCAGCGCATACACCAGGTATTCCGGGTTTTCCCGGTGGCTGAAGTCATCGGCGCTGGCCACCGGGTTCCAGCCCATGGCGTACAGGTCGCTGACCTGCACCTCATGGCCCTGGGCGCGGAAGGTTGCTGCCGCTTGGTCACGCAGTGCCGCGGTGAAGGATTGAGGCTCGGGGTGAGCGTGAACGATCAGGACTTTCATGGGTAATTCCTCAAACAGTCTTCAATGTGAACGAATCAGAGTTGGATGGCCTTGACCTCGACGAACTCGTTCAGTCCCTCCTCCCCCCACTCACGGCCATTGCCCGACTGCTTGTAGCCGCCGAACGGTGCCTGGTAGTTGAACGCCCCACCATTGACGAAGCATTGCCCCGCGCGCAGCTGGCGGCCCAGTTGTAGCGCCTTGTCGCGGCTACCGGCCCACACTGCGCTGGACAGCCCGAACGGCGAGTCGTTGGCCAAGGCAATGGCCTCGGCCTCGTCGGCATAAGGAATCAGGCACAGCACCGGCCCGAAGATTTCTTCCTGGGCAATGCGCATGCGGTTGTCGACGTCGGCGAACAGCGTCGGCGGCACATAGAACCCACGCTCGAAGCCTGGTGCTGCCTCCCCGCCACACAGCAACCGTGCACCCTCTTCCTGGCCGACCCGGATGTATTCCTGCACCGTGCGCCGCTGCCCGGCCGAGCACATCGGCCCGAGGAAGCTGCGCGGGTCCTGCGGGTCGCCCATCACCAGGCTGCCGGCCTCGTCCACAGCGATTTCCAGGGCCTCGGCATAGCGCGAGGCCGGCAACAGCATGCGCGTCAGTGCGGTGCAGGTCTGCCCCGAGTTGATCATCACGTCCTGCACGCCGTGGCGCACCGCCGCTTCCAGTGGGGCGTCGGCGGTGATCAGGAACGGCGACTTGCCACCCAGCTCCAGACACACCCGCTTGACCGACGGCGCCGCTGCCTGGGCAACACGCACGCCCGCCGCGGTGGATCCGGTGAACGAGACCATGTCCACCAAAGGGTGCCGTGCCAGTGCCTCGCCGACCTTCGCCCCCGGCCCGCTGACCAGGTTGAACACCCCGGTCGGCAGCCCGATGGCCTCGATCATTTCAGCCAGCAGGAAGGCATGCAGCGGGGTCTCCTGGCTCGGCTTGACCACCACCGTGCAACCTGCTGCCAGCGCTGGGGCGAGCTTGCCGAGCAGCTGGTGCAGCGGGTAGTTCCAGGGGTTGATGAACGCGCACACGCCCACGGCCTCGCGGTACACCCGCGAGTTGCCGACTTCGCGCACCTCGTCCATCAGGCCGGCCAGTTCGATGTACTGCTCTAGCCCGACGATGGGCCCATCGACCTGCACCGGCCGGCACCACTGCACCGGCATGCCCAGCTCGGTGGTGATCACCGCGGCCATCTCCTCGGCCCGTGCCCTGAGCTGCTCGGCCAGGGCGCGGATGTACCCGGCGCGCACGCTGGACGGCGTGCGCGACCAGTCGGCGAATGCCCTTCGCGCCGCGTTGACGGCGCGTTCCACATCCGCTTCGTTACCCAGTGGCACCCTGCCGGCCACGGCCTCGCTGGCCGGGTCGATCACCTCGGCCATGCCCTGCCCGGCCGGTTGCTGCCAGCGGCCATCGATGAACAGACGGCGGTATTCACGCATTGCGTTGCGCCTCCATCAGTTCGCTCGCGCACAGGGCAATGCGCCGGCAAGCCTCGCCTAGCGGTTCGGCGCCAAGCACCAGGCCCAGGCGGATATGCCCGGCCGCGCTCGGGCCGAACACTTCACCGGCCAGCACCGACACCCCGTGCTGGTCGAGCAGGCGGTCGGCAAAGGCTTGCGCGCTGAGGCCGGTGTCGCGGATATCGACCATTACGAACATGCCGCCATCGGGCTTGAGGGCCCGTAGGCCTGGGCAGCCGGCAAGCCTGGCACACACCAGGTCACGGCGCTGGCGGTAAGCCTCGCGCATGCCCTCCAGCTCCGGCAACGGCTGCTCCAGCGCGGCCACCGCCGCATCCTGGATGAAGTCGGGCGAGCCATACAGCATGCACAGCGCGAGGTTTTCCAGGTGCCCGGACAACGCCGGCGAACCGACCACCCAGCCGACCCGCCAGCCGGTCATGGCGTGGGACTTGGACAGGCTGTTCAGTGTCGCCGTGCGCTCGGCCATGCCCGGCAGGCTGGCCGGGCTGATGTGCTCGCCTTCGAACAGCAGCTCGCTGTACACCTCGTCGCTGATCAGCCACAGGTCATGGGCGATGCACAGTTCGGCCAGGGCCTCCCAGGTGCTGCGCGGCAGGCTGGCACCGGAGGGGTTGTGCGGGCTGTTCAGCGCCAGGGCACGGGTGCGCGGGGTGATCCGTGCGGCGACGTCCGAGGGCTGCACGCGAAAGCCATGCTCAGGGCGCACCGGCACCGGCACCACCTTGGCGCCGCAGGCACCGAACACCGCCTCGTAGGTGACATACATCGGCTCGGCGACGATCACTTCATCGCCCGGCTCCAGCACGCATTGCGCCACGCAGAACAACGCGCACTGCGCCCCCGCCAGCACCGTCACCTGGTCGGCGGTGACCGCCTGGCCGCTACGCTGCTGGTGGCGACGGGCGATGGCCTCGCGCAGGCTGCGCTTGCCGCGCACGTCGGCGTAATGGGTATTGCCGGCTTCGAGGCTGGCAACAGCGGCCTGAACGATTGGCGCCGGGGTGTCGAAGTCCGGGTCGCCGACCGACAGCAGCAGCACGTCGCGGCCCTGTTCGAGCATGGCCAGGGCGCGGTAGTGGATCTCCCAGGCGGCGGCGCCGTCGCCGGCGATCCGTTGGGTCAAAGAGGAAAATCGCATGGCTGGTTGTCCTGTTGTGCGGGGTGGGCTCAGCGCGCGCAGGCGTGCTTGAGCTCGATCAGGGTTACGCCGTTGCGGGCAAAGCCGGCGCGCAGGTCGCGTTGCAGTTCATCGAGGCTCTGCGGTTGCGCGACCGTGCAGCCGAAGGCACGGGCCAGGGCGGCGAAGTCCGGGTTGCGCGGCAGTACGCCAATGGGTTCGATATCAAGGTCGAGCATGTCGTCGCGGATCTGCCCCAGCGCATCGTTGTTCCACAGCAGCACCACCAGCGGGCGGTCCAGTTCTTCGACTGCGGTTGCCAGCTCCTGCGCGGTGTAGAGGAAGCCACCGTCGCCCACCAGCACCAGGCCCGGGCGGTCGGCCGTGGCGAACATGGCGCCGATGCCGGCCGGCAGGCCATAGCCAAGGGTGCCGTAGCCGGTGGGGTGCAGCCAGCTGCGCGGTGCCCGGCTGTTGAATACATAGTTACCGGTGTAGGCCAGCTGGGTCATGTCGGTGCTGATGAAGGCGTTTTCCGGCAGCTCGGCTGCGACCCGCTGCAAGATCGCCTGGTGTATCGCCTGCAAGGGCGCGTGGTTCGCCTGCACGGCGGCGCGCAGGCGCGCCACTGCCGCGCATGCCAGGGCCGCATCGCGCACGCCGTCCGGCAACTGTTCGAGCAGCCCCGCCAAGGTCTGCCGGGCATCGCCGTGCAACGCCAGCGCACAGGGGTAGAAGTCGTTGAACTTGCGCGGGTCGATATCCACCCGCAGCAGTTCGCCGGTCAGCGGCAGGCGCTCGCGCCAGAAGTCGGTGTCGGCCATCTCGGTACCGACCGCCAGCACCACGTCGGCCTCGGCGATCAGCGCCCAGCCCGGTTCGACGCACAAGGTGGAGCCGGCATTGAGCGGCGAGTCCAGCGGCGCCAGGCCTTTGCCAGCGACGCTGGTGAACAGCGGCGCCGCCAGCCGGGTGCTCAACTGCTGCAGCTCGGCGCCCGCCTGCAGCGCGCCACCGCCGGCGAAGATCATCGGGCGCTTGGCCGCCGCCAGCCGGGCAGCCGCCTGTTGCAGGCTGTCGAGGCTGGCCGGGCCGCGACCGGGGCGGCGCACCACGTCATGGCTCCAGTCCCGCGCCACCGGCGCCGCCAGCACGTCCAGCGGCACCGATATATGCACCGGGCGCGGGCGTTCACTGTCGAACACGGCATAGGCGCGGGCGATCAGCTCCGGCAGGTCCTCGGGCTTCAGCGCCACGGCCGAAAAGGCGGTGATCGGCGCCGTCATGGCGCGCTGATCCTGGGTCTCGTGCAGGCACCCCCAGCCTTTGCCCAGGCTGGCGGTGTGGTTGACGCTGGAAATCACCAGCAGCGGAATCGAGTCGGCGTAGGCCTGGCCGATGGCGGTGGCGGCGTTGGTCACGCCGGGGCCGGTGATGACAAAGCAGACGCCGGGTTTGCCGCTGACCCGGGCATAGCCGTCGGCCATGAAGCCGGCGCCCTGCTCGTGCCGGGTGAGCACGTGGCGGATGCCGCTGCCGGGCAAGCCGCGGTACAGCTCCAGGGTATGCACGCCGGGGATGCCGAAGACGGTGTCGACGCCGTAGTTGGCCAGCAGGCGCACCAGCGCCTGGCCGCCCGTGAGTGTGGGGTTCGTCATGTTCATGTCCTTACACCTGGCCGAGGCGGATCAAGGCATCGACCGCAAGGGTGCCATGGGCACCGACCATCAAGGGGTTCACATCCAGCTCCAGCAGCTGGTTGGCGTTTTCGCAGGCGTAGTCGGCCACCGCGCGGATGGCAGCGACCAAGGCATCCAGGTCGGCCGCCGGCTTGCCCCGAAAGCCCTGCAGCAAGGCTGCGCTGCGCAGCCCCAGTACGGCCTTGCGGATGGCACCGTCGGTGGTCGGCAACAGCAGGCTGCTGCTGTCCTTGAGCAGCTCGACGAGGATGCCGCCAGCACCGATCACCAGCGCCAGGCCGAAATCCGCCTCGCGCTTGATGCCGACGATCAGCTCGGCCAGTGGCGCGCCAGCCATGGGTTCGAGCAGTACCTGGTCGAAGGCGACGCCCGGCGCGTAAGCGGCGATGCGCGTGCGCATCTGCTCAAGCGCCCGGCTGAGCGCTGCCGCGTCGGCCAGGTTCAGCGCCACCGCGCCCGCCTCGGTCTTGTGCGGCAACTGCGCGCTGACCGCCTTGAGCACCAGCGGGAAGCCCACGTGGCCGGCATCGGCCAACGCGCGCTGCGGGCTGCTCAGCACGCCATTCGGGATGGGCAGGCCGAAACCGCGCAGGGCCTGCTTGGAATCCCACTCGTTGAGCAGGCGGCTGTCACCGGCCAGCGGCTGCGGGCACAGCGGCACCAGCGCCGACTCGCCCAGCGCCAGCAAGGCCGGGCGCTGCTGCGCGTAACGGGCAACCCGGCCCCAGGCTGCCAGGCCATCCTCCACCCCTTGCAGCGCCGCCACCCCGGCCGCGTGCAGGCGCTCACGGGCGCTGGCTGGCAACAGCTCGGGGAAGGCCGAGGTGACGAAGCCGGCCTTGCCATGGCGCTTGAGTGCCGTGCAGTACAGCTCCAGCAGCAGGTCGCATTCCTTGCGCTCGCCGGTGAACTCGGCGGGGTAATCGAGCACCAGCATCGCCGCGTCGGCGTCGCTGCGCAGGGCGCTGTCGAGCATGCGCGCCTTGGCCGGGCCGTCGCCCCAGATCGCCGTGGTGAAGTCCAGCGGGTTGACCAGATTGGCGTAGGCCGGCAGCACCTGGGCCAGCTCCTCGACCTGACGGGCGTCCAGGGCCGGCAGGTTCAGCTGGTTGCTTTCGCTGTAGTCGGCGATCAGCCCGGCATCGCCGCCCGAGCAGGCCAGCGCGATCAGGCCGGGGCCCTTGGGCAGGACGCCGCAGGCGGCGGCCTTGAGGGTTTCGACGAAGCTCACCGGGCCGCTGACGCGAATCACGCCCAGGCGCTCGAACAGGCTGTCGTACAGGGCATCGGAGCCGGACAGCGAACTGGTGTGGCTCAGCGCCAGCTCGGCGCCGATCTGCGACACACCGGTCTTCAGCGCGACGATCGGGATGCCCTTCTCCAGCGCTTTGTGCGCGGCACGGGCAAAGCCCGGTACGTTCTTCAGGCCTTCCAGGTGCAGGCCGATGGCGGTGACCCGGGGTTCGTCGAGCAGCACGTCCATCAGCTCGGCAATGCCCAGTTGCGCCTGGTTGCCGACCGAGGCCATGTAGGCCACCGGCAGCGAGCGGTCGCTCATCGACAGGTTGTAGGCGAAGTTGCCGCTCTGGGTCAGCACCGCCACACCCTTCTCTACCGCTTTGCCACCGTGGGCCACCGGCCACAGGGCGGCACCGTGCAGGTAGTCGAGCAGGCCGTAGCAGTTGGGCCCGAGCAGGGCCATGTCACCGGCGGCGTCGAGCAGCTGCTGTTGCAGCGCCTGGCCCTCGGCGCCGCTTTCGGCGAAGCCCGAGGCATAGCAGATCGCCCCGCCCGCGCCCTTGGCGGCCAGTTCGGCGACACAGGTCAGGGTCAGTACGCGGTGGGTGGCGATGAACACCGCGTCCGGCGCGCAGGGCAGCTCGGCCACGCTGCGCACACAGGGCACGCCGTCGATGCTGGCGTGCTGCGGGTTGACCAGCCACAGCTGGCCTGGGTAGCCGCCCTCGGCGCAGCGCTTAAGCGCACGGGCCATGCTGCGCCCGCCGACGAAAGCCAGGTGCCGGGGGGCCAGCAGGCGTTTGAGGTTGTCACGAATGGCTTGCGACATGGTCAGGCTCCGGTCAGCGCAGCAGTGGGCGCAGCAGTTCGCGCGAGATGATGTGCCGCTGGATCTCCGAGGTGCCTTCCCAGATCCGTTCGATGCGTGCATTGCGCCAGATCCGCTCGACCGGCCCTTCGTCCATCAGGCCCATGCCGCCGTAGATCTGCACCGCTTCGTCGGCGACCTTGCCGAGCACTTCGCTGGCGAACAGCTTGGCCATGCCGGCCTCGCCATCGGTCATGCTGCCCTGGTCCATCTTCCAGGCGGTGTGCAGGGTCAGCAGCTCGGCGGCGCGGATCTGCGTGGCCATGTCGGCGAGCTTGAACGACACGCCCTGGTAAGTGCCGATCGGCTGGCCGAACTGCTTGCGGTCGGCCGCCCATTGCAGCGACACGTCGAGTGCGCGCTGGGCCTGGCCGACGCAGTTGGCGGCGACCATGACCCGGCCTGCGGTCAGCCAGGCATTGGCCACCTCCCAACCCTTGCCGACTTCGCCCAGCACCTTGGCGGCCGGGACCTTGCAATCGTCGAAGAACAGTTCGTAGGTGTGGTAGCCACGGTTGCTCACGCATTTCGGGCCACGGCGGATGGTCATGCCCGGGGTACCGCGGTCGACCAGGAAGGCGGTGACGGCGTTGCGCTTGCGGCCGTTGTGTTCGTAGGTGTCAGTGACGGCGAAGACGATGGCGAAATCAGCGTGCCCGGCATGGCTGATGAAGTGCTTGCTGCCATTGATCACGAAGTCATCGCCCTCGCGCACGGCGCGGGTCTTGATCGAGTTGGCGTCGGAGCCGGCGCCCGGTTCGGTCAGGGCGAAGCAGTCGGTCTTCTCGCCACGGATGCACGGCAGCAGGTAGTCCTCGACCTGCTGGCCGGTGCAGGCCATGAGGATCTTCGACGGCCGGGCGACGAACACGTGCAGTGCCCAGGAAACCTTCGACAGCTCGCGTTCGATCAGGGCCTGGGACAGGTAGTCGAGGCCGCCGCCACCGACTTCCTCGGGCATGTTGAAGGCGTAGAAGCCGGCGGCGATGGCCTTGCCACGGATCTGCGCCGCCAGTTCCGGCGACACCTGGTCGGCACGGTCCACGGCTTCTTCATGGGGCAACAGCTCCTTGGTGACGAAGCTGCGTACGGCATCCACCAACATTTCTTGTTCTTGGGTCAGTTGGAAATTCATGGCCTGTTCCTGGGTAACCGGGGAAAGAGTGAGGGGTCATTGGCCGCTGAAGCGTGGCGGGCGTTTTTCCGTGGCGGCGCGCAGGGCCTCGGCGCCGTCCTCGCTGCGCCCGCAGAGCAGGCCGGCGGCCAGTTCGGCAGTGAGCTGCTCGGCCAGGCTGCGCGAGGCGCCTTCGCGCATCAGGCGCTTGGTCTGGGCGTAGGCGAAGGTCGGCCCCTGGGCCAGGCGTGCGGCCAGTGCGGCGGCAGCGGCGGGCAACTGCTCGTCGGCGACCACTTCACCGACCAGGCCGGCCGCCAGGGCGCGTTCGGCGCCCCACAGTTCGTCGAGGAACAGCAGGCGCTTGGCCTGCTCGCTGCCGATCAGCCGAGGCAGGTGCCAGCTGGCACCGGCATCCGGCGAGTAGGCCATGCTGGTGTAGCCGGCCTTGAAGCGTGCCGACTGGGCCGCCAGGCGCAGGTCGCAGCACAGCGACAGGTCCATGCCGGCGCCGACGGCAGTGCCGTTGATGGCGGCGATAGTGGGCTTGTCCAGGTTGTGCAGGCAGTGCATCAGGGCGTGGGCGGTTTCGGTCCAGCCGTAGGTTTCCAGGGCGCCGCGGGCTTCGGCTTCGGCCCACTCGGCGAGGTCGGCGCCGGCGCAGAAGCTGCGGCCAGTGCCGGTCAGGACTACCACACGAACTGCTGGGTCGGTGTTATAGGCTTCAAGGGCTGCATGCAGCTTTTTCAGAGTGGGGATATCCAGCGCATTGCGCTGCTCGGGGCGGTTCAGGGTGATCCAGGCAACGCCGGCTTCAACCTGGGTGAGTAGGGACGACGGAGCGGTCATGACGGGCCTCGGATTATTGTGATTGGTGTGGGAGGTGAGGCTCATGCTAAACGAGTGTTCAACAAGGAGGCAATTGCGGTTGCGGCGGTGTTACAACTTCGAACAAGTGGTGATCGTCAGGTGCATGGCGGGGGATTGGGTGAGGGCTGACAGGTGCTTGCCGGTGTTTTTGCAGGGCCTGTGAGATCGAGCGCCGCCCGCGCGGCGCATCGCGGGCAAGCCCGCTCCCACATCTGTTTCGGGCCAATTTCTCCTGTGAAGCCAACAGGGACCGCCTTGTTTGCTCCCTTCGATATTGAGGTGGGCGCCACTGCTTTTTCATCGATCATCAGTCATGCACCAAGGCGGATCCTGTTGGCGGGACAGGAGTAACTGGCCCGAAACAGATGTGGGAGCGGGCT
>NZ_BQIJ01000030.1:0-29403 GCF_021602465.1 Pseudomonas urethralis | reverse complement strand
TGCTGGGCGACAAGGCCAGTTGCCCGCTTCACCAAGGGGTTTTTGCCTTTGTCGAAGGGCACCCAAGCCGACGCATGAACGGTAAGCCGGTGGTGCTGCAAGGCCATCGGTTGGCCTGCGGGTGTCACGGCGTGGCCCGCCATGCGCTGAGTGTGAGCGTCGCGTAGTGCGTCGCCATCGCAAATGAATGCGCTCGACTGATTCAAAACCATCGGGCTCGTGCCTTTGGCTTTGGCTTTTGGAAGTGGGCTTTCACATCAGCTCTACACGTGGGGATGTTCGCTTTGGAGCTATCGGCGCCTGTAAGAGGTGTCCGCCACAACACCTTTTGTGCCTATAAGACCGAGCGCCGCGCGGGCGGCGCTCGATCTCAGACGCGCCAAAGCACTCCTGGCGAACGCCCTCAATGCCCCGCCGAAGCCGGCCCCGCCTTCGCCGTAAACGGCGGCTTGGCCAACCACACCAGCAGGATCAACCCGGCAAACACCCACGTCATCAAGGTGAAGTAATCCACCGTCGACATCATGTACGCCTGCGCGTTGACGATCTGTTCCAGCTGCGCATAGTGCTGCGCACTCGCCCCGCCCATCTGCTCCAGCGTATGCCGCGTCGCCGGGTCGAACGGGCTGATGTGCTCGCTCAGGTACGCATGATGCTGGTCCGCCCGACGAATCCAGATCCACGTCGTCAACGACGCCGCAAAGCTCCCCCCCAACGTGCGCAGGAAGGTCGCCAGCCCCGAACCATCAGCAATCTGATGCGGCGGCAAATCCGATAGCAAAATGCTCAAGGTCGGCATGAAGAACAACGCCACGCCAATCCCCATGAACAACTGCACCAGGGCGATGTGCTGGAAGTCCACCTCACTGGTGAACCCGGCACGCATGAAGCAACTGGTACCGATCGCCAGGAACGCCAGCCCCGCCAGCACCCGCAGGTCGAAGCGGTGCGCGTACTTGCCCACGAACGGCGACATGATCACCGGCAGCAAACCGATCGGCGCCACCGCCAGCCCCGCCCAGGTGGCGGTATAACCCATCTGCGTCTGCAGCCACTGCGGCAGGATCAGGTTGATGCCGAAGAACCCCGCATAACCACCCACCAGCACGAGGGTGCCGACCCGGAAATTGCGATGCACGAACAGCCGCAGGTTGACCACCGGGTGGCGGTCGGTGAGTTCCCAGATGATGAAGATCGCCAGGAACACCACCGAAATCAGCGTGCCGACGATGATGAACGACGACTCGAACCAATCCAGGTCATTGCCTTTGTCCAGCACCACCTGCAACGCACCGACGCCGACGATCAGCGTCAGCAGGCCGATATAGTCCATCGGCTGGCGGCTGGTGACCACTGGCCGCGTGCGCATCTGCTGGCGCACCACGGCAGCGGCGAACAGGCCGATCGGCACGTTGATGAAGAAGATCCACGGCCAGCTGTAACTGTCGGTGATCCAGCCGCCCAATATCGGCCCGGCAATCGGCGCCACCACCGTGACCATCGCCAGTAACGCCAGGGCCATGCCCCGTTTCGCCGGCGGGTATACAGCAATCAGCAACGTCTGGGTCATCGGGTACAACGGCCCGGCCACCACACCCTGCAATACACGAAAGCCCACCAGCTCCGGCATCGACTGGGCGACACCGCAGAGGAACGAGGCCAGCACGAACAGCAGCGTGGCCCAGATGAACAGCTTCACCTCGCCAAAGCGCCGGCTCAGCCAGCCGGTCAGCGGCAAGGCAATGGCATTGCTCACCGCGAACGAGGTGATCACCCAGGTACCCTGCTCGTAGCTCACCCCCAGGTTGCCGGAGATGGTCGGCAGTGCCACGTTGGCGATGGTGGTGTCGAGCACCTGCATGAAGGTCGCCAGCGACAGGCCGATGGTGGTCAGCAGCAGGCTCGGCGGCGTGAACTGCGCCGGGGCGTTGTTGCTCATCGCTGGGCCGTCTTGCCGGTGGCGCTGTTCTCGTGGATCAGCCGGGCGATCAGGTTGTCGGCCTCGACCAGCTGGCGGTCATACACCTGGGTGGTGTAGCTGGCCTGCTGCGGTGGCTGCTGGGCCAGGGTCGGGCCGCTCTGGTCGTGCAGGTCGACCTCGACCACGGTGGACAGGCCGATGCGCAGCGGGTGGTCCTTGAGCTGGTCAGGGCTGAGGTGGATGCGCACCGGCACGCGCTGGACGATCTTGATCCAGTTGCCCGTGGCGTTCTGCGCTGGCAGCAGGGCGAAGGCGCTGCCGGTACCCGCGCCGAGGCTGTCGACCGTGCCGCTGTACTTGACCTCGCTGCCGTACAGGTCGGCGCTGATTTCCACCGGCTGGCCGATGCGCATGTCGCGCAGTTGGGTTTCCTTGAAGTTGGCGTCGATCCACACCTCGTTCAGCGGGATCACCGCCATGGTCGCGATGCCGGGCTGCAGGCGCTGGCCGAGCTGCACGGTACGCTTGGCGACATAGCCGGTCACCGGCGCCACCAAAGTGGTACGCGCGTGGTCGAGGTAGGCCTGGCGCAGATCGGCCGCGGCCGCCATCACCTCAGGGTGCGAGGACACCACGGTGTCATCGACCAGGGCGGTGCTGGTGTTGAGCTGCTGGCGTGCGCTGTTGACGGCGGCCTGGGCCACGGTCAGGTCGTCCCGGGCATGGGAAATCTCTTCCGCGGCAATCGCGCCGCTGTCGGCCAGCACCTTGCGTCGGTTGTAGTTCTGCTGCGCCTTCTGCAGTTCGGCCTGGCGGGTTTGCAGCTGAGCCTTGAGCGAGTCGACGTTGCTGTACAGCCCGCGCACCTGGCGCACCGTGCGAGCCAGCTTGGCCTCGGCGGACTGCAGGGCCACCTCGCTGTCGGACGGGTCGAACTGCAACAGCACCTGGCCGGCATGCACCAGGTCGCCGTCATCGGCGCCGATGCTGGTGACAGTGCCGGTCACCAGCGGGGTGATCTCCACCACGTTGCCGTTGACGTAGGCGTCATCGGTGCTTTCGTGCCAGCGCCCGATCAGGCTGTACCAGGCCCAGGTGCCGGCGCCGGCGAGCAGTACCAGCAACAGCAGGCCAAGCAGCCAGGCCTTGCGCTTGTCCGACGCTGGCGCGTCGGCGGGGGGAGTTGCGGTGTCTGTGGGAGTGGCCATGACAATACCTTGGAATATGCGAAACAGGGATCAACGATCGCCGAAGCGGCGGATCGTCAGCGGGTCGCCGGCACCCAGCAGAACCTTGGCCAGCAAACCTTCGAGGGTCTTCAGCTCGTCTGGCTGCAATACGCCGACCAGTTCGTTCATCGCCGCCGCGCCGATCTCCGGCAGCCGGTCGGCCAGGCGCTGGCCGTCGGCGGTCAGCGCCAGGCGCACCTGGCGGCGGTCATCGGCGCAGCGGTTACGCAGGATCAGGCCCTTCTGCTCGAGGCGGTCGAGCATGCGGGTCATCGAACCGCTGTCCAGGCCCAGGTAGCGGCACAGTTCGGCCGGGGTATCCACCTCGTACTGGGTGACGATGATCAGCACCTTGAACTGTGCGGCGGTGACGCCCTCCGATTCGAGGTGCCAGTCGAGAATGCGGTCCTTGAGGATCGCCGCACGGCCCAGCAGCATGCCGATGGCGCAGGTCTGGAAGTTTTCCGGGGTGAAATGGGACATCGGGGTCTGCTCGGGCAATTGTTTAAAAATATTACTGCCTAGGCAGTGAATGTCAAAGCTTTGATTAGGGGGCTATGCAAATATTCATGAAACGGCCGTTGCCGGCGACGTTTCACCGCGCGCGCAAACCCAGCGCCTCCACGGCTCCGCAAGCGATCGCCATGCCGACCAGCTCGGCCAGGCTGCCTGCCTGCAAGCGCTTCATCACCCGCCCCCGGTACAGGTCCACGGTCTTCACGCTGATGCCGAGGCGCTCGGCGATCTCGCGGTTGCTCAAGCCTTGGGCCAGCGGCACGAATACGTCGCGCTCGCGGGGTGTCAGGGCATCCACACGTGCCTGCACCGCGGCCAGCACCAGGTCGTCCTGGCGCGCCTGCCCTGCCCGCTCCAGTGCAGCCTGCACACTGTCGAGCAGCAACTGGTCGCTGTAGGGCTTTTCGATGAAATCGCTTGCCCCGGCCTTGAACGCCCGCACCACGATCGGCACATCGGCATGGCCACTGACGAAGATCACCGGGATCTGCAGCCCGCGCTCGCGCAGCGCCTGCTGCACCGCCATGCCACCCAGCCCGGGCATGCGCACATCGAGCAGCACGCAAGCCGGCCCATCGTCCACGCAGGCATCGAGAAACCCCTGGCCGCTGGCGAACGGCACGCCCTGCAGGCCCACCGATTCCAGCAACCACACCGTCGAATCACGCATACCCTGGTCGTCGTCGACCACATACACCTTCGCTTGCACCCTGCTCTCTCCTTATCCCCGGTTCACTGCCAGCCGGCAGCACAGCACCAGCCCACCCGTTTCACCCGCACGTGCCCAGAGGCTGCCGCCGAACCCTTCGATCAGGCTGCGGCTCATGCTCAGGCCCAGGCCCAGGCCATCGGCCTTGCTGGTACTGAACGGGGTGAAGATCTCATCCAGGCGCTCGGCGGCCACGCCCGGCCCCTGGTCGGCGACCTCGATCAGCACCCCGTCGCCCTCGCGCACGGCGCCCAGCAGGATACGTGACGGCTGCGCCCCCTGCTGCTCGCGGTTGGCCTCGATGGCATTGCGCAGCAGGTTGAGCAGCACTTGCTCAAGCAAGACCCGGTCGGCGAACACCGCTGGCAATTGCCCGCCGATGCGCAGTTCGACAGCGACCTGGTCACGTGCCGCCTCCCAGGCACACAGGCGCATGGCTTCAGCCGCAACTTCGGCCACCTCCACCGCCTGCAGGCGCCGCGGCCCCTTGCGCAGGAAGGCGCGCAGGCGGCGAATCACCTCGGCGGCGTGGGTCGCCTGCTCGGTGATGCGCTGCAGGCCCTGGCCAACCCGTTCACGCGCCTGCGGGTCGCGCTCCAGGCCTTGCAGGTAACGCTGGCTGGCATTGGCATAGTTGACCACCGCCGCCAGCGGCTGATTCATCTCGTGGGCGATCCCCGACGCCAGTTCGCCCAGGGTGGCAAGCCGGGCACTGTGGGCCAGGTTCTCCTGGGCCTCGATGCGCAAAGTGATGTCACGCGACACGCTGACTACCTCCACCACCGCACCGGTGTAGGTTTCGCGGATCGCGCGGCTGGCGATCTCGAACCAGCGATACGCGCCGCTGGCATGGCGGACGCGGCAGGTCATGGTGTGATAACCGTCCTGGTCCAATGCGGCGGCGGCCTGGCGCAGTACCTGGCGCCGCTCGCGCGGGTGCAGCAGGGCCCGTACCGGCATGCCGCGAAGCTGCTCCGGCCATAGGCCAAGCAGGCGGTAGGCGGCTGGCGAGGCATCGAGGAAACGGCCGTCCGGGCTGTGCCGGGAAATGAGGTCGGTGGTGTTCTCGATGATCAGCCGATACAGGCGCCGCGCGCGGCTCGCCTCACGGGCGCCTTGGCGCTCCTCGCTGGCGTCGCGGCAGCGCACCAGCACCCGCTGGCCCTGGTCATCGGGGATGAAGGTCCACAGCAGAATGCGATCGCCGACCTGCTTTTCCACATCGGCGATTGCCCGGTGCTGACGCAGGCAGGCACGCACCAGCGCCGCACAGTTGCCCGGCAGCCAGTCGTCGAGCACCGCGGCTGCGCCAATCAGCGCCTGCAAAGCCGGGTTGCTTGCCTGGGCACGGGCATCGGCGGCCAGCAGCACGCTGGGTTGTGGGTCCTTGGCGAGCAAGGGTGAAAGGGTCTGGTCCACTGTCGGCGCTCGTTCTTATAGTAGTTTTACTATATTGCTATAGTCGATATTCCATCTACGATAGCGGTTCGCGTAAAACTGCGACAGGGGCAAGCGGCCATCGGCGCGCTGCCCGCACCCTGATCAGAGCTAACAATCAGCCACCGGGGGGCCACACGCACAGGCTGCGTCTGCCTCCCCTACAGGATTACCGTATGTCGATCTTCGCCCAGGGCCTGATGCCCGCTGCCGTCAACCACGTCGCCCTCACCCCGCTGAGCTTCATCGAACGTACCGCCGCCGTGTATGGCGATTACCCGGCCGTGATCCACGGCGCCATCCGCCGCAACTGGCGCGAGACCTACCAGCGTTGCCGACGCCTGGCCAGCGCCCTGAGCGGGCGTGGTATTGGCCGCGGCGACACGGTGGCGGTGATGCTGCCGAACATTCCGGCCATGCTCGAAGCGCACTTCGGTGTGCCGATGATCGGTGCCGTGCTCAACACGCTCAACGTGCGCCTGGACGCCGAGGCCATCGCCTTCATGCTGCAGCATGGCGAAGCCAAGGTGCTGATCACCGACCGCGAGTTTCACGGCGTGATCGCCGCCGCCCTCGCCATGCTCGAACACCCGCCGCTGGTGGTCGACGTGGATGACCCCGAATACGGCGAAGGCCGTGCGCTCAGCGAGCTCGACTATGAAGCGCTGCTGGCCGAAGGCGACCCGGACTTTGCCTGGGAATGGCCCGAGGATGAATGGCAGGCCATTTCGCTGAACTACACCTCGGGCACCACCGGCAACCCCAAGGGCGTGGTCTATCACCATCGCGGCGCCTACCTGAACGCCATCGGCAACCAGATGACCTGGACCATGGGCCACCGCCCGGTGTACCTGTGGACCTTGCCGATGTTCCACTGCAACGGCTGGTGCTACCCCTGGACCATCACCGCGCTGGCCGGCACCCACGTGTTCCTGCGCCGGGTCGACCCGCAGAAGATCCTCACCCTGATCCGCGAACACCGGGTCAGCCACCTGTGCGGCGCGCCGATCGTGCTCAACGCCCTGGTCAACATGCCGGAGGCCGCCAAGGCCGCCATCGACCACCCGGTGCAGGCCATGGTCGCCGGCGCCGCACCACCGGCCAAGGTCATCGGCGCGGTCGAGCAGATGGGCATCCGCGTCACCCACACCTACGGCCTGACCGAGGTCTACGGGCCGGTCACTGTCTGCGCCTGGCATGACGATTGGGACGGACTGCCGCTGGAGGAACGGGCGCGGATCAAGTCGCGCCAGGGCGTGCGCTACCCCACCCTCGACGGCCTGATGGTCGCCGACCCGCAGACCCTGCAGCCGGTACCGCAGGACGGCAACACCCTGGGCGAGATCTTCATGCGTGGCAACACGGTGATGAAGGGCTACCTGAAAAACCCCGAAGCCACCGCCGAGGCCTTCCGCGGCGGCTGGTTCCACACCGGCGACCTGGCCGTGTGGCACGCCGACGGCTATGTCGAGATCAAGGACCGGCTCAAGGACATCATCATTTCCGGCGGCGAGAACATCTCGACCATCGAAGTCGAAGACACCTTGTACAAGCACCACGCCGTGCTGGAAGCCGCCGTGGTCGCCCGCGCCGACGACAAGTGGGGCGAAACGCCCTGCGCCTTCGTCGCCCTCAAGCCCGGCCATGAGCAGACCCGTGAAAGCGACATCATCAGCTGGTGCCGTGAGCACCTGGCCGGGTTCAAGGTACCGAAGACCGTGGTCTTCGGCGAGCTGCCCAAGACCTCCACCGGCAAGATCCAGAAATACGTCCTGCGCGACCGCGCCAAGGCCCTGTGAACCGTTATCGAGCCTGACATGACCGACTACACCGCTCCGCTGCGCGACATGCGCTTCATCCTCCATGACGTGTTCCAGGGCCCGGCCCTGTGGGCACGCCTGCCCGCCTTGGCCGAGCGCGTCGACGGCGAAACCGCCGACGCCATTCTCGAAGAGGCCGCCAAGGTCACTGGCCAGCTGATCGCCCCGCTCAGCCGTAACGGCGACGAGCAAGGTGTGCACTTCGACGCCGGCAACGTCACCACCCCGGAGGGCTTTCGCGAGGCCTGGCGTACTTACCGCGAAGGCGGCTGGGTCGGCCTGGGTGGCAACCCCGAATACGGCGGCATGGGCATGCCGAAAATGCTCGGCGTGCTGTTTGAAGAAATGCTCTACGCCGCCGACTGCAGCTTCAGCCTGTATTCGGCGCTGAGCGCCGGCAGCTGCCTGGCCATCGACGCCCATGCCAGCGAAGCGCTCAAGGCCACCTACCTGCCGCCGCTGTACGAAGGCCGCTGGGCCGGCACCATGTGCCTGACCGAGCCCCACGCCGGCACCGACCTGGGGCTGATACGCAGCCGCGCCGAACCCCAGGCTGACGGCAGCTATCGCATCAGCGGCAGCAAGATCTTCATCACCGGTGGCGAACAGGACCTCACCGAGAACATCGTCCACCTGGTGCTGGCCAAGCTGCCGGACGCCCCGGCCGGGGCCAAGGGCATCTCGCTGTTCCTGGTGCCCAAGTATCGGGTCGAGGCCGACGGCAGCCTCGGCCCGCGCAACGCCGCACACTGTGGCTCGATCGAGCACAAGATGGGCATCAAGGCCTCGGCCACCTGCGTGATGAACTTCGACGGCGCCAGCGGCTATCTGGTCGGTGAGCCAAACAAGGGCCTGGCGGCGATGTTCACCATGATGAACTACGAGCGCCTGTCCATTGGCATCCAGGGCATCGGCTGCGCTGAAGCGTCGTACCAGAGCGCCGCACGCTACGCCAACGAGCGCCTGCAAAGCCGCGCCGCCACCGGCCCGAAGGCGTCTGAGAAGGCCGCCGACCCGATCATCGAGCATGGCGATGTGCGGCGCATGCTGCTGACCATGCGCGCCCTCACCGAAGGCGGCCGCGCCTTTGCCGCCTATGTCGGCCAGCAGCTGGACCTGGCACGCTACGCCGAGGATGGTGGTGAACGCGAGCATGCCCAGCGCCTGGTCGCGCTGCTGACCCCGGTGGCCAAGGCGTTCTTCACCGACAACGGCCTGGAAAGCTGCGTGCTTGGCCAGCAGGTGTATGGCGGCCATGGTTACATCCGCGAGTGGGGCCAGGAGCAACGGGTGCGCGACGTGCGCATCGCGCAGATCTACGAAGGCACCAACGGCATCCAGGCCCTCGACCTGCTCGGGCGCAAGGTGCTGGCCGATGGCGGCCAGGCCCTGGCCTGCTTCGCCGCCGAAGTGCGGGCCTTCAGTGCCGGGGCACCGCTGCACCGCGAAGCCTTGCAGGCCAGCCTGGCGCGCCTGGAAGCCACCAGCGAATGGCTGCGAGCTCGGGCACGCGAGGAGGCCAACCTGGTCAACGCCGTGGCCGTGGAATACCTGCACCTGTTCGGCCTGACCGCGTACGCCTACATGTGGGCGCGCATGGCGGCGGTGGCCCAGGCCAGGCACGCCGAAGACCCGGCCTTCCATGGCGCCAAGCTGGCCTGTGCGGCATTCTTCTTCCAGCGCCTGCTGCCGCGCAGCCTGGCCCTGGATGCCAGCATCCGCGCCGGTAGCGCCAGCCTGTACGCAATGGCAGCCGAGCAGTTCTGAGCCGGCAAGGGAGCGCTTCGTGCTTGCCGCGAAGCGTTCTCAAACGCTGGAAATCCCTTGCGAAACCGACGAAAGACCCACATAACTGATAGTCATTCGCCATTACCTCGGTTCTCGGGAACCCCTTTGCAGGGGTAGAATGCGCAAAACCCGGAGCCATGATGAACCAAGACCGCCTCAATCCCAGCCCAGACGATGCCATCACCGATGCCGCCGCGCACTGGTGCATGCGCCTGCACGCCGACGATTGCACACTGGTCGAGCGTGAGGCCTTCGCCCGCTGGCTGGCGGCCGACCCGCGTCATGCCGAGGAATACCAGGCGATGCTGGAAATCTGGCAAACCGCCGACCTGTTGCCGCGCACCGCCACGGTCGTCGACTTCAACCCGCCTGCCCGGCACGTGCCCCGGGCACGTAACTGGCGGCCACTGGCCTCGGCAGCGGCGCTGGCCCTGCTGGCATTGCCGCTGGCCGGCTGGGTGGGTTGGGAGCAAGGCTGGGTGCCCAACCACTACCAGCACTTCGAAGCGGGCAACGAGATGAAGTCCGTGCAGTTGAGCGACGGCAGCGTGGTCGAGCTCAATCTCCACACCGAACTGACCTACCTCAACTACAAGGACCAGCGTCAGGTCACCCTCAAGCGTGGCGAAGCCTTCTTCAAGGTGCAGCACGACAGCAGCCACCCGTTCATCGTCCGCGCCGGTGGCGGCCAGACCCGCGTCACCGGTACCCAGTTCAACGTCTGGAAGTACCAGGACCAGGTCAAGGTCACGCTGGTGCAGGGTTCGGTGCTGGTCAGCAGCGCGGGCAGTGCTGGCGGCTACCGCCTTGGCCCTGGCATGCAGGCCAGCTACCACACGGGTGATTTCGAGCCGCAACTGGCCGAGAACAGCGACTACGACAACAGCCTGGCCTGGCGCAACGGCAAGCTGGTGCTCGACAACCTGAGCCTGGAGCAGGCCCTGCCGGTGATCAACCGCTACCTCGAGGCCCCGCTGCTGCTGGCCGACCCCGGCACCGGGCGCATCCGCATCAGCGGCATCTACAACACCGGCGAGGTCGAGCGGCTGGTGGACAACCTGCCCAAGGTGTTGCCGGTGTACCTGACCCGCAGCAAGGACGGCAGCACCGTCCTCAACAGCATTTCCCCACCACCCGACAAGGGCTGACGCCTTACAGCGTCATCGCCGCCAGCCAGCCGAACGCCAGCAGCGGCAGGTTGTAGTGAAGGAAGGTGGGGACCACCGTGTCCCAGATGTGGTGGTGCTGGCCATCCACATTCAGCCCGGAGGTCGGGCCGAGGGTCGAATCCGACGCAGGCGAGCCGGCATCGCCCAGGGCTCCTGCAGTGCCGACGATGCATACCGTGGCCAAGGGATCGAAGCCCAGCTGCACGCACAGCGGCACAAAGATCGCAGCCAGGATCGGCACCGTCGAGAACGACGAGCCGATGCCCATGGTCACCAGCAACCCCACCAGCAACATCAGCAAGGCGCCAATGCCCTTGCTGTGGTCGATCCACTGCGCGGAGGCCTCGACCAGGCTTTTGACCTCGCCGGTGGCCTTCATCACATCGGCAAACCCGGACGCGGCGATCATGATGAAACCGATCATGGCCATCATCTTCATGCCCTCGGTGAACAGGTCGTCGGTGTCCTTCCAGCGCACGATCCCCGACAGTGAAAAGATCAGGAAGCCCACCATGGCGCCGATGATCATCGAGTCCAGCCACAGTTGCACGACGAATGCCGCAGCGATCGCCAGCCCCGCCACCAGCAGGGTCAGCGGGTTGTACTGCACGCTGACCTGCTCGACCTGCTCGATGCGCGCCAGGTCGTAGTCGCGTTTCTTGCGGTAGCTGATGAACACCGCCAGCAGCAAGCCAGCCAACATGCCAGCGGCCGGGATGGCCATGGCATGGGTGACGTTGACCCCGCTGACATCGACCCCGGCACGGGCGACGTTGGCCAGCAGGATCTCGTTGAGGAAGATGTTGCCAAAGCCCACCGGCAGGAACATGTACGGCGTGATCAGGCCAAAGGTGATGACACAGGCGATCAGCCGACGGTCGATGCGCAGGCGCGTCAGCACGTACAGCAGTGGCGGCACCAGCAGCGGGATGAAGGCAATGTGGATGGGCAGGATGTTCTGCGACGACACCGCCACCACCAGCATCAGGCCGATCAGCAGCCATTTGACCTTGCCGCCGTTGGCATGGCCCTGCCGGTCGATCATGGTCAGGGCGCGGTCGGCCAGGGCATGGGCCAGGCCCGACTTGGCGATGGCCACGGCGAAGGCACCGAGCAGGGCGTAGGACAGTGCCACCGTGGCGCCGCCACCGAGGCCGCCGTTGAAGGCCTTGAGCGTGCCTTCGATGCCCAGCCCGCCCACCAGGCCACCGGCCAGTGCGCCGATGATCAGGGCGATGACCACATGCACGCGGGACAGGCTGAGTATGAGCATGATGCCGACGGCGGCGATCACTGCGTTCATGGTGTGGGGTTCCTCATAGCGGCAGACAAAAAAGCGCGCACTGTGACGGAGTGGGCGTTGGATGTCAAAAGCGCCATGTTGCGGCGAATTTCGCCGGCATTTTAAATTGAATGTTTGAATAAAGAAAAAAGCGCCAGGGCCGATACAGGGGGAGGCTCAGAGGTGCCTGCCTTCAGGTTTTCAGCGCTCGATCTCCCGGGCGCCAAATACCTCAAGCCAAACACCTCTGAGCCTCACCGCCAAACCCTTACTGCCAGAAAAAGGGACTCCCCATGCCTTTGCGACAACTTTCCATCCAGTGGAAGATCACCCTGCTCGCCGGTCTCTGCCTCGCCAGCATCGTCACCCTGCTCGTCGGCCTTTCACTGTACCGCATGGACCACAGCTCGGACCTGGTCAAGGCCAGCAGCATGCAGATGCTCAGCGAGGCCGCGCAGTCGCGTATCGAGTCGCAAGGTGAGGTCCAGGCCCTGAACATTCGCCGCCAGTTCATGGACGCCTACCAGTACGGTGCAGGGTTCTCGCGCCAGGTCATGTTCTTGCGTGAACAGGCGGAAAAACGTTTCCTCGATGCGTTCGACCTGCGCGAAGACATGACTCGCCAGGTGCGCGCCGCGCTGCAGGCCAACCCCGACCTGCTCGGCCTGTCGCTGGTGTTCGAGCCCAACGCACTGGACAACAAGGACAGCCTGTTCGCCGGCAAAGCCGAGCTGGGCAGCAACGAAACCGGGCGCTTCGCCCTGTACTGGTCGCAGCCACGCGCCGGCCAGCTGACCGCCATGGCGCTGCCCGAACACGACATGGCCAACACCGAGATCGGCCCCAGCGGCCAACCGGCCAACACCTGGTGGACCTGCCCGCGCAGCACCGGCAAGGTCTGCGTGGTAGAGCCGTACTTCTATGACATCGACGGTCAGCGCGTGCTGATGACCAGCATCGTCTTCCCGCTGGCGGTCAACGGCAAGATCATCGCCACCCTGTCCATCGACATCAACCTCAACAGCCTGCAGGCCTTGAGCCAGGACGCCAGCCGCAGCCTCTACGAGGGCCGCACCACGGTCGGTATCCTCAGCCCGGTCGGCCTGCTGGCCGGCTACAGCGCCGACGCCAGCAAGCTGGCCCAGCGCTTCGACCAGGTCGACCCGCGCCAGGGCGCCGAGCTGGTGCGTAAGCTGGCCACTGGCAAGCTGAACATCGTCCACGACGAGGCACGTCTGAAAGTGCTGGCCGCCTTCGAGCCGGTCCCCGGTGCCCAGCCCTGGGGCGTGCTGCTGGATGTGCCGGAAAATGCCCTGACCGGCCCCGCCGAAGCACTCAAGCAAGAGCTGGACACCCTGAACACCAGCGGCACCCTGCTCGAACTGGGCCTGGGCCTGGCTGCCGCGATCGCCGGCCTGTTGCTGGTCTGGCTGATGGCCCGTGGCGTGACCAGGCCGATCCTCGGCGTGGCGGCGATGCTCAAGGACATCGCCAGCGGTGAAGGCGACCTGACCCGCCGCCTGACCTACGACAAGCGCGACGAACTCGGCGAACTGGCCGGCTGGTTCAACCGTTTCCTCGACAAGCTGCAACCGACCATCGCCGAGGTGAAGCGCTCGGTGCAGGCCGCCCGTGGCACCGCCGACCAGTCGTCGGCCATCGCCACTGAAACCAGCGCTGGCATGGAACAGCAGTACCGCCAGGTCGACCAGGTGGCCACTGCATCCCATGAAATGAGCGCCACCGCCCAGGACGTCGCTCGCAGCGCCGCCCAGGCCGCGCAGGCTGCCCGCGAGGCCGACCAGGCCACCCGCGAGGGGCTGGCGGTGATCGACCGTACCACCACCAGCATCGATGCCCTGGCCGCCAACATGAGCGAAGCCATGGCCGAAGTCGAAGGCCTGGCGCAGAACAGCGAGAAAATCGGTTCGGTGCTGGAGGTGATCCGTTCGATCGCCGAGCAGACCAACCTGCTGGCGCTCAACGCCGCCATCGAGGCGGCCCGCGCCGGTGAAGCTGGCCGCGGCTTTGCCGTGGTCGCCGATGAAGTGCGCAACCTGGCCCAGCGCACCCAGGAGTCGGTGGAAGAAACCCGTCAGGTGATCGAGGCCCTGCAGACCGGCACCCGTGATGTGGTCGGCACCATGGACCAGAGCCACCGCCAGGCTCAAGGCGGGGTCGAGCAGGTTGGCCAGGCGGTCAGCGCACTGCAGCGCATCGGCCAGGCGGTCAGCGTGATCACCGACATGAACCTGCAGATCGCCTCGGCGGCCGAAGAGCAAAGCGCGGTGGCCGAAGAGATCAACAGCAACGTGGCGACCATCCGTGATGTCACCGAGTCGCTGTCGGGCCAGGCCAACGAGTCGGCGCGGGTCAGCCAGTCGCTGAACAGCCTGGCCAATCAGCAGCAGGCACTGATGGACCAGTTCCGCGTCTGACCCCCCGCCCGGCCCCGGGCCGCCGTGCCATGCGCACAGCGGCCCGGGCGCGCTTCACAACTCGTCATGCGCGCTCAGGAAACGACCGCTACCGAGTAGCTGGTCAAGCAACAGCAATGCCCCCTGCACATTGGGCCTGGCCCCCATTGGCAATACCTCGCTGCCTGCCTCGCTGGCATCGTCATAGCCCGACGCCATGACCAACAGGTGCATCTGGTCGGCGTTCAGGTAGATATGATGCTGCCCGATGGCATAGGACTGGATCAGGCTCAGGGCGCCAGTAACCATGGGCGTTGCCGACGACGTACCACTGTAACTGTCGGTGTAGTCACGATTCTCCCCGGGCTTGTCCTGCAGCTTGCCGCTGGACAGGGTCGTCACACTGTCACCCCAGGCATTGAGCATGCGGTAGCGGTAGTGATGGTTGGAGTACCGATGCGGCTTGCCATCCCAGGATTGGCAGGCGCCCACCAGGATGGCGCCGGCATCGCCGTGGTCATTGAAGTGACGCCAGTGCGAAAGGTCGACACCCTGCCCGGCGACACTGCCGATTCGCTTGTCCGTTCGATTGCTGCCATTGCACGCTGCAACCAGCACCACCGCCCCTCGCTCGGTCAGGCTGCGGACCGTGTCCCACCAGGCGTGGTCATGCACGCTGGGCAGAAACGTGTAGAGGTCGTTGACGTTGGCGGTCTGGCGATTGATCCCGACGATGTCGCCTGGCTCCACCTGGCGCAGCAGGTCCTTGAGGGTACGCAGATGGCCTGCGCTATCCGCCGCCCGGTTGTGATAGACGAACAATTCGCTCTGATGGCTGATGCCGGTGACCCCGAAGCCATTGTCGGCTGCCAGCAGCAGGCCGACCGAAGCCGTACCATGCCGGGGGTCGTCATTGGGCTGCAGTGCAACGATCTTCAGCGCGGGGTTGTTGCGCAGGTCTTCATGGTCGGGGAACAACCCGCCATCGCTGAAGTGGATTCTCGCCCCTTTGCCCCTGACCTGCCGGCTCCACGCCTGGCGCACATTCAAGCCCTGCCAGCGCCCGCCAGGAGCGTCCAGATAATGCTGGCGCGGCTCATAGTCCGGGGTAGGCAAGGCATTCTCGTAGGCACGGTCGCCAGCTACCACTGCGGCACCGGTCAGCAAGGTCGCCAGTGCGCCGGCGACGAAAAACACCAAAGGGTGCGGCTCAGGTTGCTCGGCCAGGAACTGGAGTGTCTGCACATAGTCCAGCGAGGCCAAGGTCCGTGACAGTGCCAGGAAGGTGTCATTGAGCATGCTGCGCGGTTGCTCGATCAGACTGTACGCCGCAAGCACCTGCAAGCGTTGGTCATCCTGTTCGTGGGCGGCCAGCAGGGGCCGCAGTTCGATCACCTCGCCGAGGTTCGGCCACAGACGCGCCAGGCTCGAGCGCGACTGAGGCTTGAGGTCGGCGAGCAACTGATCGACGCCGCCCGGAGCAAACTTGACCAGCAGCGGCGGCAGTGATGTGCCAATGGCCGAGTGGCCGGCAGGCTCACCCAGCTGGGCGAAGGGTTCATCGAGCGATGGGGCAGCCGCCGGTTCCACCAACGCACGGCGACGACGGCGCAGCGGCACGGCATCCACAATGCTTCGGGTCAGGTCCTGCTCGGTGAGGACCAGCGTCAGTGGCTCAAGGTCGATCACGCCACGCGCGCCCGGCGGCAAGCCGTGCGCCAAGGCCTGGGCATCGAGCAGGATGACCCTGGGGCTGATCCGGTAGGTACCCGGGCGCGCCGTGGTGAACAGCGTCGCCGGGCATCCATGGTCGACCAGCGCGCCGCTGAAGGCCATGGAGACGCTCGACTCACCCGTCAGGTGTACCGGCCCACCCGGTTCGATACGCTCCAGTTCGTAGCGGATGCGCGCCACCTTGTCGAGATCGCCGCCGCTACATCGGACATGAAACTTGCCGTCGAAACGAAGGTTGCGGTAGTACACGAAATGCAGATCGAGGTTCATTGGCCAGCGCTCTTTGAGGGCATGACGGGGTGCCATGCGCCGCTGAATTGTTCCTTCCGCCCCCCCTCGCTGCCATGAGGAAAGCCTTCCTGGCCGGGCGCACGGATCCGTCGTCTACACTTGCTCCACCCAAGGCACGGTAACGACGAGGCCCCGATGAAGAAATTTCCAACGCTGCTGGCGAGCCTGCTGCTCGCCATCGGCCTGGCCAGCACCGACAGTGCCGCATCGGCAGAGCAAGCCAACCCCATCCACTTCGGTGCCATCGGCTGGGAAAGCGGCGCCCTGACCACGGAAATCCTCCGTCACATCGTCGAACACGGTTACGGCTACCCTACCGACACCCTCCCCGGCAGCTCGGTGAGCATGGAAGTGGCACTGGCGCGCAACGACCTGCAGGTGATCGCCGAGGAATGGGCCGGGCGCAGCCCCGCCTGGGTCAAGGCCGAACAGGCCGGCCAGGTGTTCGCCCTGGGCGACACGGTGAAAAATGCCGAGGAAGGCTGGTGGGTACCGGCCTACGTGATCAAGGGTGACCCGGCCCGCAACCTCAAGCCCCTGGCCCCGGACCTGCGCAGCGTCGACGACCTCAAGCGCTACCCGCAGGTATTCCGCGACCCCGAGATGCCAGACAAAGGCCGTTTCCTCAACAGCCCCAGTGGCTGGACTTCCGAGACCGTCAACAGTCAGAAGCTCAAGGCCTATGGCCTGGATGGCCTGTACAACAACTTCCGCAGTGGCTCAGGCGCAGCGCTGGACGCCGAAATCAGCTCGGCCATCCGCCGCGGCCAGCCGGTGCTGTTCTATTACTGGAGCCCCACCGCGCTGATTGGGCGCTACGACCTGGTGCGCCTGCAGGAACCACCGTTCGACGCGAGCGCCTGGGCCACCCTGACCGATGCGAAGAACCCGAACCCGAAAGGCAGCCAGTCGTTGCCGGCGAAGCTGTCGATCGGTGTGTCCAAGGCATTTCGCGACGGCTACCCGGACCTGGTAGCGGCGTTCGAAAAGGTCGACCTGCCCATCGACGTCCTCAACAAGGCCCTGGCCGAGATGAACGAAAAGCGCCAGCCAGCAGCCGATGCCGCCAAGGCGTTCCTGCGCGCCAACCCGCAGGTGTGGAAGGCCTGGCTGCCCGCTGAGGTGGCCACCAAGGTCGAGGCGAGCCTGTGAGTGCTGGCTTTCCCGAAGCCTTGCAACTGTCTTTCGCCGACACCATCAACCGCTGGGTCGACTGGCTGGTGCTGCACTATGGCGACCACCTGCGCAGTGTCTCCGACCAATTGCTGCAGCTGCTGGTCGGCCTGGAGAACCTGCTGCGCCTGATGCCCTGGTGGCTGCTGCTGTTGCTGGTCGGCCTGCTCGCCTGGCACGCCAGTCGCAGCCTGCTGCGCAGCGTAGTGCTGGTCGCACTGTTGGCGTTCATCGGCATGCTCGGGCTGTGGGACAAGCTGCTGCAGACCTTGGCATTGGTGCTGGTGAGTACCGGCCTGTGCCTACTGATTGGCGTGCCCCTGGGCATTTTGCTGGCCACCCGTCCATTGGCCCGGCGCCTGCTGCTGCCGGTGCTGGACGTGATGCAGACGCTACCGGCCTTCGTCTACTTGATCCCGGTGCTGATGCTGTTTGGCCTGGGCAAGGTGCCAGCGGTGTTCGCCACCTTGATCTATGCCTTGCCACCGCTGGTGCGGCTGACCGAGCTGGGCCTGAGCCAGATCGACCCTACCCTGCTGCAGGCCGCCCACGGCCTCGGTGCCGGCCGCTGGCAGCGGCTGCGGCGCATTGCCCTGCCGCTGGCGTTGCCGAGCATCATGGCCGGGCTCAACCAGTCGGTGATGATGGCCTTGTCGATGGTAGTGGTGGCCTCGATGATCGGTGCCCGGGGGCTTGGCGAGGATGTGTTGGCAGGCATCCAGACGCTCAATGTCGGCCAAGGCGTCGAAGCCGGGTTGGCCATCGTCGCGCTGGCGATGGTCATCGACCGGATCAGCCAGGCCTATGGTCGCGGCGGCAAGTAACCGGAAACCGCCATCTGCGCGACTACCCATCTATTAAATTGCATAAGAATATAAATTCTTATTCTTTTTTAACAAAATTCAATTCCGCTATAACGTTCCCAACTGTACAGCCGCCAACACCCGGCCAACTGTCTGCAGCGCAACACCCGATCAACACACAACGCCCACAAAGCAACAGCGGTAACGCCTCAAGTTTCGCAACCCGTTGATCTACGAAGCATTAATAACCCGGCACGACGATTGCTCAAGCAAAGTCCCCCGCTCAACCAGAACCGGAGACCTGCCCATGAGCACCCCACTGAACGTCGTCGCCCTGTCTGGCGGTACCACCCGCCCCTCTCGTACCTTGGCCCTGACCGAGGCGATCCTCGCCGAACTCAGCCAGCACCTGCACATCAAGCCACACCTGATCGAACTGGGTGACATCGCCCGGCCGCTGGGTGCCGCCCTGTGGCGCAGCGAACTGCCCGACACCGTGGAGCAACAGCTGCGCCTGGTGGAAAAGGCCGACCTGCTGGTGGTTGCCGCGCCGGTCTACCGCGGCAGCTTCCCCGGCCACTTCAAGCACCTGTTCGACCTGATCGGCCAGGACGCCCTGGTCGACACGCCCGTGCTGCTTGCTGCCACCGGTGGCAGCGAACGCCACGCGTTGGTCCTCGACCACCAGCTGCGCCCGCTGTTCAGCTTCCTGCAGGCCCTGACCCTGCCGATCGGCGTGTATGCCAGCCAGGCCGAGCTTGCCGACTACAAGGTTTCCAGCGAGGCCCTTGGGGCGCGCATCCGCCTGGCCGCCGAGCGCGCCGTGCCGCTGTTCGGGGCCCATCACGCGCTGCGTGAAAGCGCCTGAGGAGCCGCCATGAATGCACCTTTGAATGCGGCCCGTCCAGCACTGGCGGTGGCGCGCGACCTGGCCTTGCAGTTCGCCCAGACCGCAGTGGAGCGCGACGAACGCGGTGGCACGCCCAAGGCCGAACGCGATGCCCTGCGCAGCAGCGGGTTACTGTCGCTGGTCATTCCACAGTCCTTCGGCGGCCAGGGCGCGAGCTGGCATGACACCTTCGAGGTGGTGCGCGAGTTCGCCCGGGTCGACAGCTCGCTTGCCCATGTGTTCGGCTTTCACCACTTGATGCTGGCCACCGTGCGCCTGTTCTCGCGCCCGGAGCAGTGGCAACCCTGGTTCGAGCAGACCGCACGCAAGCACTGGTTCTGGGGCAACGCCCTCAACCCGCTGGACACCCGCACCGTGGTCAGGCACCTCGACGGCTGGTGCGAGTTCTCCGGCAAGAAGAGCTTCTGCTCCGGCGCCAGCGACTCGGAAATGCTGATCGCCTCGGCGGTGGACGAACGTGCCGGCGGCAAGCTGCTGATTGCCGCGATCCCCAGTGGGCGCACCGGCATCACCCTGCACAACGACTGGAACAACATCGGCCAGCGCCAGACCGACAGCGGCAGCGCCACCTTCGAACGGGTGCGCGTCGAACACGCCGAGCTGCTGCTCGACCCCGGGCCGTTGAGCACGCCGTTCGCCGCCCTGCGTCCACTGATCGCCCAGCTGCATTTTGCCAACCTGTTCCTCGGCATCGCCGAAGGCGCCTTCGACGAGGCGCGCCAGTACAGCCTCAAGGAGAGCCGGCCGTGGTTCCGCTCCACTGCAGCCAGCAGCGCCGAAGACCCGTACGTGCTGCATCACTACGGCGAGTTCTGGGTGGGCCTTGAGAGCGTGCGCCTGCTGATCGCCCGCGCCGCCCGCCAGCTCGATAGCGCCTGGGCCAAGGAGCAGGCGCTGAGCGCCGAAGAACGCGGCGACCTGGCACTGGCCATCGGCACTGCCAAGGTCGCGGCCACGCGCCACGGCCTGGACATCTGCAACCGCCTGTTCGAGGTGACCGGCGCGCGCGCCACCCACGCCTCGCTGCGTTTCGACCGCCACTGGCGCAATCTGAGGACGCAAACCCTGCACGACCCGGTGGACTACCGCATCCACGAGCTCGGCGAGTGGGCCCTCGTCGGCAAGCGCCCCGCCCCATCCTTCTATTCCTAAGGATCGCTCATGCAACTGCTGACCCTCCCCCCGTCACCGACACTGGCTACCTCGATCAGGGCGACCGCACAGGTCTTCGAAGACCCCAGGTCGCAGGCGCTGCTCGCCCACCTGCAACAGGTCGCCCCCAGCGAGGCCAGCGTCCTGATCATTGGCGAAACCGGCACGGGCAAGGAGCTGGTCGCACGTCATATCCACAACCTCAGCGGCCGGCGCAACGGCCCGTTCATCGCGGTGAACTGCGGCGCATTCTCCGAGTCGCTGGTCGAAGCCGAGCTGTTCGGCCATGAAAAAGGCGCCTTTACCGGCGCCCTGGCAGCCAAGGCCGGCTGGTTCGAAGAGGCCAACGGCGGCACGCTGTTCCTCGACGAGATCGGTGACCTGCCGTTGCCGATCCAGGTCAAGCTGCTGCGCGTGTTGCAGGAGCGTGAAGTGGTGCGCCTGGGCTCGCGCAAGAGCATCCCGATCAATGTGCGGGTGCTGGCGGCGACCAACGTGCAACTGGAGAAGGCGATCAACGCCGGGCATTTCCGCGAAGACCTGTACTACCGGCTGAACGTGGTGACCCTGCAATTGCACCCGCTGCGCGACCGCCCGGGGGACATCCTGCCACTGGCCCGGCACTTCATCCGCAGCTACAGCGAGCGGCTGGGCTACGGGCCGGTGGAGCTGAGCCCCAAAGCCCAGGCCAAGCTGGTCGAGTACAGCTGGCCAGGCAATATCCGCGAGCTGGAGAACGTCATCCACCACAGCCTGCTGACCTGCGGCGACGGCGTGGTGCAGGCGCAGGACTTGCGGCTGTCCAACCTGCGCCTGGAGCGCCAGGAAGAAGAACCGGTCAACCCTGGCGTGGACGATCTGCTGCTGCAGGCGTTCAGCCGGTTGTATGAAGAACAGCCTGGCGATTTGTACGAGAAGGTCGAGAATGCCCTGCTGCGTTCGGCCTACCACTTCTGCCATTACAACCAGGTGCACACCGCCCAGTTGCTCGGGTTGTCGCGCAACGTCACGCGCACGCGGTTGATTGCCATTGGCGAACTGGTGGTGAACAAGCGTCGGGCACAGCAGCCGCAGGTGCTGGATAACCGGGTGGTGCGCTTGTCGATCTAAGGTTTGCATAGCCTGGACTGGCCGCTTCGCGGGTTTACCCGCCAAGAGGCCAGTGCAGGCAACACAACAATCAACTCGCCAGACGCCGGAACACCAACCCGGACGCCCCACACACTCCAGCACACAGCAGCATCACCGTAGCAATGTCGGCCACCGACGTTTCACTGCGCCCGTCCAGCCCGGCCAACAGCCCCAGCATCACCCCGGCCAGGCTCACCGACATGGCCATGGTCAGTTGCACCGACATCGCCGACAGCGAGCTGGCCGCCGCCGAGCGTTCCCCGGGCACATCCTGATAGCTGGCAGCCCCCAAGGTCGAGAACTGCAGTGAGCGCACCAGTCCCGCCGCGAACAACACCACCGCCATCAACCAGACCGCGGTGTCGCCATCGAAGCTGGCACACAGGGCAATTCCCGCAGCGCTGAGCGCGGCGTTGCAACTGAGCACCTGTCGATAGCCGTAGCGCCGCACCAACGGCACAGCCAGCAGCTTCATCAACAGCGCCCCCACCCCACCGCTGACCACCAGCCATCCGGCGGCAAGCGGGCTCATGCCCAGGCAGTTCTGCAACAGCAGCACGATCAGGAATGGTTGCGCCGCCGAACCGAGGCGAAACAGCCCGCCACCGGCCTGGGCCACGCCAAAACTGCGCAGGCGCAACAGCGACAGATCGACCAGCGGGCTGGGGTGCCGCCGAGCGTGCAGCAGGTAACCCAAGGCACAGGCAACGCCACCGGCAACCAGCACCAGCGCCCAGGCCCATGGCAATTGCCCCAGCCCGAGCGACTCCAGGCCAAACACCAGCATGGCCAAGGCGCCACCACTGAGCAGCAGGCCGCGCCCATCCAGCGCAGGGACCGGCCGTGCCGGATAGTCCGGCACATGACGCAGGACCAGCCAGCAGCCGACCAGGCAGATCGGCAGGTTGACCAGGAAGATCCAGTGCCACGACAGCAGCGTCACCAGCAACCCGCCGAGCAGTGGCCCGATCAAGGGCCCCACCAAGGCCGGCAAGGCCAGCCAGGACATGGCTTGCAGCAACTGTTCGCGGCTAGACCAGCGCAGGATGATCACCTGCCCCACTGGGGTCATCAACGCCCCCGCCGCCCCCTGCAGCATGCGCCCCAGGCACAGCTGCCAGAGCGTCTCGGCCAGGGCGCAGGCCAGCGAGGCGGCGGTGAACAAGCCCATCGCCAGCAACATCACCTGGCGTGGGCGAAAGCGTTCGGCAGCCCAGCCGCTGACCGGCACGCACAGGGCCAGGGCGAGCATGTACAGCGAGACCACCAGGTTCATGCGCAGCCCGGGTTCACCGAAGTCGGCGGCCATCTGCGGCAAGGCAGTCATCACCGCCGTGCTGTCGAGCAGTTCCATGAACAGCGCAGCGCCAATGATCACCGGCACCTTGGGGCTTTGCAGATGGCCGGCCAGCAAGGCCGGCTGGGCGGTCAAAACAGCCCCGACACAGGTGGTCGGGTACCTTTGAGCTGCCAGGCACCGACCACCGCGGCCTTCCACTGGCGCGGGTTGTGGTTGGCCACGGTACGTGCGTTGCGCCAGTGCCGGTCAAGGTTGTGCTGGGGGCCGGTGGTGGAGGCCCCCCCGACATCGAACAGGGTTTGCGCCGCCTTGAGCGCCAGCTCGGCGACCAGGTACTGGGTTTGCGCCACCTCGATGGCGGCCTGCTCCACGGCCGCTTCGTCCATCTGCGCGGCCCAGGCCCTGTCGATCGTCCCTGCGGCCTTGAGTACCAGTGCCTCGGCGCCGTAGGCGCGGGCGGCAATATCGCCGACCGACAGTTCCACGTAGGGGTCATCCACCGAACGGCTGGCCGTGCTGTGCTTGATTGGCCGGGCATGCTCGCGGGCGAAGCGCGTGGCGTCATCCAGCGCGTTGCGGGCGATGCCGGCCAGCACGGTGCCGAGAAACAACTGCAGAAACGGCGTGACCACGGTGCGCTTGCCCTCCTCGACAGTGCGCGTGCGAATCTCGCTGGCCTCGACCCGCACATTGCGCAAGTGCGTGGTACCGCTGGCGGTCAGGCGCTGGCCCATGGCATCGAAATCATCGACCAGCTCCAGGCCCTCGCGGTCACGCGGCAGGATGAACGACACCGGTTGTTCGTCTTCATCCAGCGCCACCGCACTGACGTAGTCGGCGAACAATGCGCCGGTGCTGTAGAACTTGCTGCCGTTGGCACGCCAGTGATCGCCCTCGCGGACCAGGCGTGCCGCAATGGAGCCATTGGCGCCGCCCAGTTCCCAGCCGGCATTGCCGATCACGGCGCCTTGCAGGTAACGGGCAAACCAGCGCTCGCGCTCCTGCTCGGCCCCCTCGCCCTGGGCGGCCAGCAGGCCTTCGACAAAGGCAAAGCCCGGCCGCAGGGCCTGGGCGACATTGGAGTCGACCGAGGCGATCTGCAGCAGCAGTTCGATGACATCGCTGACACTGCCACCGGGGCCGCCGTACCGGGTCGGGATCCGCACGGTGTAGAGCCCGGCTGCCGCGAGCTGGGCGATGGCTTCATGAGGCAGCTGGCGCTCGCGTTCGCGCTCTGCGGCGCCTGCGCCGATGCCGGGCAACAGGGCAAGGATGCGCGCCTTCAGCTGCGCAACATTGGTCGCCGGAGCCTGGGTTGGGAAACGTTGGAAAGTGGTCATGGTTCAGTCCTTTAGATGGCGATTTTCCAGAGTCGGGTTTCGTCGAACAGATCGAAGGCCTCGTGTTCGAGGTCCAGTGGCGGCACTACCAGATCGGCGCCGCTACCGGGCAGGCGCGGCACTGCGCCGAGCAACCGTTGGGTGTACGCATGGGCCGGGCGCTCGAACAGCACTTCGACCGGCGCCTGCTCCACCACCTGGCCATGGCGCATCACCAACACGTCGTCACTGACATGGCGGATCACCCCCAGGTCGTGGGAAATGAACAGGTAGGCCAGGCCCAGCTCGTCCTGCAGATCCGCCAGCAGGTCGAGCACCTGGGCCTGCACTGAAACATCGAGCGCCGAAACCGGCTCGTCACAGAGGATCACCTTCGGTTCGCTGGCAATGGCTCTGGCAATCGCCACCCGCTGACGCTGGCCACCGGACAGCTGCAATGGCCGGCGTCGGGCGAGGTCCGCCGGCAAACGCACCTGGTCGAGCAGCACGGCGATCCGCGCCGGCCGGGCCGCCGCTTCGATACCGGCCACCTGCAAGGCGTCATCGAGAATCTGTGCGACGCTCCAGCGCGGGTCGAACGAACCCAGCGGGTCCTGATAAATCACGCTGATGTCGCGGCGCAATGGCCGGCGCAGCGCTTCGCGCACGCCATCGGCCGGGCGGTTCCACGGCTGGCCGCGATACAGCACCTCGCCCTGGTCGGGCTGCAACAGGCCAAGGGCGATGCGTGCCACGGTGGTCTTGCCCGAGCCGGACTCGCCAACGATGCCCAAGGTGCGCCCGGCGCGCAGGGTGAAGTCGACGCCCTGCACCACTTGGCGCAACAGGCCGTCCGGGCCGAGGTAGCGCTTGCCCAGGCCACGGCCTTCGAGCAGCACGTCGCGGTGCGCATGTGCCCGTGGCTCGCGGCGCACACCCGCGCGCTCCGGCGACAACCGGCTCCCACGCGGATGCTCGGCCGGCACCGCCGCCAGCAAGGCCTGAGTGTAGGGGTGGCGTGGCTGGCGCAGTACCTGCTGCATCGGCCCCTGCTCCACCACTTCGCCATGGCGCAGCACCACCACATCGTCGGCCAGCTGCGCGACCACGGCCAGGTCGTGGCTGATGATCAGTAATGAGGCGCCACGGGCCTTGATCTGCTGGAACACCTCAAGGATCTGCGCCTGCACCGTGGCATCCAGCGCGGTGGTCGGCTCGTCGGCGATCACCAGCGCAGGGTCCAGGGCCAGGGCACTGGCAATCAGCGCACGCTGGCGGAGGCCACCGGACAGCTGTCCGGGGCGCTGCCGAGCGCGCAACTCGACGTCCGGCACGCCAACCCGCTCGAGCAGCTCATGCACACGCGCCGCACGCGATTGGCGGTCGCCATACTGGTGTGTCTGCAGCACCTCAAGGATTTCCTTGCCCACCGGGCGCAGTGGGTCGAGTGACACCAAGGCATCTTGCAGCACGAAGCCGATGTCCTTGCCACGTACCGCACGCCACTGGCGTTCGCTCAGGTCGAGCAGGTCATGCCCGGCAAAACTCAGTTGCCGGGCGCTGACCTGGGCCTTGGCGCCCGCCAGGCCAACCAGGCTGCGGGCGCTGACGCTCTTGCCCGATCCCGACTCGCCCACCAGCGCCACGCACCGGCCCGGCGCCAAGGTAAAGGACAGGTCGCGCACCACACTGCGGCCCTCGAAAGCCACGTTCAGGCCTTCGACGATCAAGGTCTTGTCGCTCATGGCAGGCGGCCCTCCAGACGTTGTTGGATGTAGCGGCCAGTCACAGTCGTGGCCAAGGTGGTGAGGACGATGAACAGGCCGGGGAAGAAGGTCAGCCACCAGGCGTTGGCGATGAAGTCACGCCCCATGGACAACATGGTGCCCCACTCCGGCGCCGGAGGCCGGGCACCCAAGCCAAGGAAGCTCAGCGCCGAGGCCCAGACGATGGCCTGGCCGACACCCATGGTCAGCGTCACCACCAGCGGCCGCATGGCGTTGGGCAGCAGTTGACGCAGCACGATGCGCGACGTCGGATGCCCCAACGCCCGCGCCGCCTCGATGTAGCCGGCATTGCGCACCGCCAGCACCTGGCCACGGACCATGCGCGCATACCCCGGCGCACCGCCCAGCCCGGTCGCGACAATCAGCGGGCCGACGCCGCTGCCGAACACCGCCACGAACAGCAGCGCCAGGACCAGGCTGGGGAAGGCGAACAGCACTTCCAGCATCCAGCCCACCGCACGGTCGACACGGGCACCACCAAGGCCTCCGAGCAAACCGAGGGCAATGGCGATGGCCATGGAGATGGCCGTGGCCGCCACGCCAATCAACAGGCTTTGCCGCGCACCGTGAATGATCCGCGCAAAGATGTCGCGTCCCGACTGGTCGGTGCCCAGCCAGTGTGTCCAGCTGGGTGGCTGAAAAGCCTCACGCGGGACGATGGCCAGTGGGTCGATAGCGGTGAACAGCCCCGGCAGCAGCGCCGCCAGCACCAGTGCGAACAGGAACAGCAGCGCCAGGCTGGCACCCAACGGCGGCAGCTGCAGCTGGCGTCGCCGGCGCAATGGCGCAAGCGCACGGTCAAGGGTCAGGTCTGTCATGCTGCGGCCTCCTGTTGCCGTGGGTCGATCCACTGGTACAGCAGGTCGACCAGAATGTTCGCCAGTACATAGCCAGCCGCTACTACCAGGCTGACGCCGATCACCAAGGGCATGTCCTGGGCCTGCACCGCCTGGTACAGCTGACGGCCGATGCCTTTGCGCGAAAAAATCACCTCGCACACCACCGCACCGCTGATCAGCGCGCCGATGGCCCAGCCCGACAGCGAAACGCCTGGCAGCAAGGCATGGCGCAAGGCGTGACGGAAACGCACGGCCAGGTCGCTGAGGCCCCGAGTGCGGGCCGTGAGCACGAAGGGTTGTTCGAGGGTCAGTTCAAGGGATTCGCGGGTGACTTGGGCAATGAAACCGGCCAACGGAATCGCCAGCGAGAACGCCGGCAGCACCAGGCTGGCGAAGCTGTCGCTGCCTGCGGGCGGGAACCAGCGCAAGCCGAAGGCGAACACCGCCAACAGCACCACGCCGAGCCAGAAGTGCGGCAAGGCTGCGCTGAGGGTTTCGGCCAGCGAGGCGATACCGCCCACCAGCCTGCCCCGCCCGGCAGTGACCACCGTCAGCAGCAGGACCAGCAGCCAGGCCAGCGCCAACGCCGCGATGGTCAGTTCCAGTGTCGCCCCGCCCTGCTCGGCCAGCACGCGGGTGACCGGCAAGTGCTGCGAGTACGACACGCCGAGGTCACCTTGCAACAACCGCCCCAGGTAAAGCAGGTACTGCACGGCCAGCGGCTGGTCGAGGCCGAACTCGACGCGGGCGGCCTCGATCGCTTCGGGCGTCGGGTTGGCGCTGGGGCCGCCGAGAATCGCCAGCACCGGGTCGCCCGGCATCAGGCGCAGGGCAAAGAACGTCAGGGTGGCCACCGCCCACAGCACCAGCGCGCCGCCGCCCAGGCGGATGGCAGCGCGCCGGCCCAGGGCGGCCAGGCGCTCGCGGCGCGGGTTGGTCACTGCACGTGTCGTCGTAGTCATTTGCTCACCCATGCGTCATACAGGTAGGTCACTGCCAAGGAAGGCTCCAGGCGCACGCCGTGGGCGGTCTTGTAGATACCCAGGCGTGTGCTTTGCGGGTAGGTGGTGAGTTGCAGGTACTGCGCGGCGGCCTGTTGTTGCGCCTGCTGATAGCGCTGGCGGCGCAGCACGGGGTCCTGGGTGGCCAGGGCACTGTCGAGCAGGGCGTCATAGCCGGGGTCGGCGTAACCCGAGGAGTTCTGGTGATAGCCGCCGACGCCGGCCGGCTGCACGAACGCGGTGGTGAAGATGATGCGCAGCACATCGGGGGTGTTGGTGTTCCAGTAGCCGACGCGGATGTCGTAGTCCCAGGCCGCCTGGCGAGCCGTGACCTGAGCGTCGCTCATCTGGTCGAGCACCAGCTCCAGGCCAGCTTGTCGGGTGGTAGCCTGGACCTGCTCCCACAAGGTCAGTTCCGAAGGTGGCGTACGGGCGCCGATCAGCACCACGGCGCGCAGGCGCTGGCCGTTCTTCGTGCGGTAGCCCTCGCTGTCGCGTGCGGCCCAGCCGGCTTCATCGAGCAGCCTGGCGGCACGGGCCGGATCGTAGTCCTGGCTGTGTTCGAAGTCGCCGCTGTAGAACGGCGTGGCGATGCTCAACGGGCCACCAGCGCGGGGGAACTCGCCGAAATACACGCTCTTGAGCGCACCCTCGACATCGGCGCTGCGCACGAAGGCCTCGCGCACGCGGATGTCGTCGAAGGGCGCACGGCGCAGGTTGAAGGTGCCATTGGTGGGGTTGCCCGGTCGCTGGGCAATGATCAGGTCCACGTCCGGGTTGCGCCGAGCCGCTTCGTGCGACTCTGGCGGCAGCGCTTCGATCACGTCGACCTCACCGGCCTGCAGGGATGCGAAGCGCACCGACGGTTCCTGGATGAACTTCCAGACAATGCGCTCCAGGTACGCCGGGCCTTGATGCTGCGCCGTCGGCGGTGCCCAGTTGTAGTCCGGGTTGCGCACCAGCTCCACCTGGTTCTGCCGGTCCCAGCGCACCACCTTGAACGGCCCGCTGCCAACCGGGCTTTCGCAGTTCTGGTCGCGGCTGCGCAGCAGCGCGGTGGGCGACTGGATGCCGAGGAAGCCCTGGGCCAGCACTTCGAGGAAGGCCGCGTAAGGCGTCGCCAGGGTGACCTCGGCGGTGTAGGCGTCGAGCACCTGGGTGCCGCGGTACTGGCGGATATAGCCACCGGCGGTGCTGGACTGGGTCTTGGGGTTGGCCATGTGGTCGAGGTTGGCCTTGACCGCTTCGGCATTGAAGGGGGTGCCGTCGGTGAAATGCACGTCGCGGCGCAGGTGGAAGGTGTAGCGCAGGCCATCCGGGGAGACTTCCCAGCTTGTCGCCAGCCAAGGGCCGATCTGGCCTTGGCTGTCCATCGACACCAGCGAGTCGAGGTACTGCTGGGCGACGAACACCTGAGGCATGTCGCCGGCCACATGCGGGTCGAGGCAGGTGGGTTCGCGGTCGGTGGCGTAGACCAGGGTGCCGCCCGGTTGCGGCGTGGTGCCGTGCGCGCTGTGCTGCTCGCCTTTTTCGCAGCCGAGCAAGGCCAGTGCAGTGCAGAGCGGGATCAGGGGGAGAATGGGAATGTTCAAGGGCGCTCCTGCGGGGGACTGGGCTATGGGAGGCCTGTTGCAGGAGTTGTGCCGGGTTCAAGGGGTTGATTTTGTTGGGGTTT
>NZ_BQIJ01000029.1:0-30187 GCF_021602465.1 Pseudomonas urethralis | reverse complement strand
CACCCGCCACAACCGCCCCCTCCACACCCTCTGGCTCGAATCCCAAGCTTGGTTCTGCGCCCACGAACTCGGCCGGCTGAGCGCTCGCTTCTTCGACGAGCACTGCATCCGCAAGCTCGACCCGGATCAGTTCCGCAACGTGCAGCTGCTGCGCTACGGGCAGTACCAGAAGACCACAATGGTCAGCGAGTCCGGAGCCTATACCTTGCTGGCGCATCACCATGTTCCGGAGAACCGCCATCTGCGCTGGTGGCTGACCCACGAGGTGGTGGCGGTGCTGCGTGATGGGCAGGTGGATGGAGAAGCGGATACGCCACGGCTGGGGCGGATGTGCTGGCCTGGAGGGTGAACGGCGACGTTGCTGTATTGGCAGAGTGAGCCCTGGATGAGAATGCGGGATATGCCGGTGGTGATGGCGGCTGAAGGTGACGAGAATGCACTTCTGGTTAAGCGCAGGATGAACTGGCGAGAGTGTGCTCAGCGAGCGCTCAGAATACACGGCGTCTAGCTGGGCTGCGCAGGTAATCCAAGAGCGGGCTTGCCCCTTCTAGCAAACGTCGCGTTGCCTGGCACCGGCTTCGCCGGTGTTCGCGGGCAAGCCCGCTCCCACAGGATTTGCGTATCGCTCACAGCCTGGCGATATCTGCGCCGTCCTCACTACTAACGAGGCCAGTTCCCGCAAGTACCTAGAGATCCCAGAGCAAACGGAGATCCTGTGGGAGCGGGCTTGCCCGCGAACACCGGCGGAGCCGGTGCCATTCACCACGCCGCTTGATGTGGGCAGTGGGTCACATACAACACCCGGACATGCAATCTCTCTTAATGATAAGACCTGCTATAGCAGTTTTTATCTATCATAAGCACTGCTATAGCAGGCCTTAAAAATGAATGTTTTTCCCAAGTTACTGTCCAGCCGGATGCCTGCATGGATGCGAGAGGTTGTCTGCGAAGCAAGCATCAGACAGGGAGGAGACAGGGAGAACAGCACGACGAATGAAGATCACTAAAGTCGCTGGGCCGCCTTCCGATAAACCTGATCGCGCTCGCGGCGATCAACGGCCACCACAAACACCACCACCTCTTGATCAATGACCTGATAGACCAAGCGGTAGCCACTGCTGCGAAGCTTTATCTTGTAGCAATCGGGCAACGAGCCAAGCCGATTGGCCTCCACCCGTGGGTTCAGCAGAATCTCGGCCAGCTTCTTCTTGAACTGCTGACGAACCGTATCAGCCAGCTTCTTCCATTCTTTCAACGCACGTGAATCGAAGTCGAGACTATAGGTCATCCAGTTGGACCCTCACGCGCTGCGGGGAGGCGAGTCGCTCTCTCACAATCGCGATCAGGTCTTCGTCTTCCTCAGTCATCAGCACGGGTCGAAAAGGTAGCTTGCCTCGTTCGGCCACATATTGCAGTGCCTGGCGCATGAGCTCGGACGGGGTTACGCCCAGCCGCTCTAGTTCCTGATAGGCGCGGGCTTTGAGCTCGTCATCGACGCGGATATTGATGGACGCCATGGGATGGCCCTCTTGGTAATGACATTCGTCATTACAATGCGCTTAACTTTGCCATTGCGCAACTGCTGTCCGTCTTTCAGAAATCCAGGAATGACCGGACTGCATGGCACCGGCTCCGCCGGTGTCCGCGGGGCAAGCCCGCTCCCACAGGGATCGCGCGCCGTTTTTTAGAAGTGAGCAAGACAGAATCTCCCACACTGCTCGGCGCTAGGCCGAGGTTGTACATGGCTAAAGCAGACAACGAAAAAAGGCGCCATCGGCGCCTTCATCGTATTAGTGAAACAGATCCGGACACCACTTCGGCTCTCGCCTCGGCCCGCCTTGCGCGAGCACCCTCTAGGGCTGGGGAACGCTCGATCTCATCCGGTCAGTCGTTCCGCAGTTGCATGGCGAAAAACAAGAGACCTCGCCCACGCCGACAGGAGGGGTACGGCACACTCAGTTGCCATGTGCCGGGACTGGACATGCCAGTCTACGTGGTCGAGGGCGAGGCCGCTTGGAAGTATAGAAACGCTTCTCACGCAATGCCAGCCAGGCTGGCTCGCCCCTCAGTGACCGACCGGCTCTACCTGATCGCCTGGCACCGGCTTTGCCGGTGTTCGCGGGGCAAGCCCGCTCTTACAAGCGTTGCTTCAGGCCGAGCTCGGCGGACAGCTTTGCCGTCACATCCTTCATGACCGGCACCAGCTCGCGCATCTTCTCTTCCGGCATGTACGGCACCGTACTCGCCACGCTGATCCCCGCCACGATCCGCCGGCTGGCATCGCGCACCGGCGCCGCCACACAGCGGATCGACGGTTCGTTGTCCTCCAGGTCGAAAGCGTACCCGCCGGCCACATACTCGACCATGCGCTGCTCGAACTGCGCCCAGGTCTGCTCGGTGTGGTGCGGCCAGAACGCGCTCTTGCCGCCCACCGGCAGGCTGGCTTCGTACAGGCGCTGCCATTCCGCCGGGCTGTCGTCGAGCATCAGCGCCTTGCCGATGCCGGTGCGTGCCAGCGGCATGCGGTGGCCGACCCGCGAGCGCATTTCCGGGCCGTTGCGCCCCGGGGTCTTGTGCAGGTACAGCACCTCGTCGCCTTCGCGGATCGCCAGGTGGATGGTATCGCCAGTCAGCGCCGACAGCTCATCCAGATAAGGACCGGCCAGGGTCACCAGCGGCAGCTCTTCGCGGGCCTGGAAACCCAGTTCGATCAGCTTGGGGCCGAGCAGATAACCGACCTGGGGCACCACGCGCAGGTAGCGCTCGTCCACCAGGCAGCTGACCAGCCGGTGGGTGGTGCTGCGGGTGGTGCCGATGTGCCGGGCGATGTCCTTGAGGTCGCGCGCGCCAGCGGCCACGGCCTGCACCACGGCCAGGCCGCGCAGCAGGGTCTGGGTGCCAGTGGGGGCGGTTTTTGCGGGGTCTTCCTGCATGTGCTGCCTTTATCGGTGAGCGAGGGGGCGGGCGACATTATGTTCGCCCGCAGGGCACGCCTACAACTCGATGCGCTCGACCTTGCCCACCAGCAGGATGTACGACAGCGCGCCGACCAGGGCCAGTGCCGCGATGTAAGTGATGGCCGGGGCGAAGGAGTCGCCACTGACAAGGAAGCCGATCACGATCGGGGTGACGATCGCCGACAGGTTGCCGATGAAATTGAACACCCCGCCGGTCAGCCCGAGCAGGCGCGCCGGGGCCAGGGTCGAGACCAGCGACCAGGTGATCGAAGCCAGGCCGTTGCCGAAGAACGCCAGGGCCAGGAAGGCGATCACCAGCGGGGTCGAGTCGACGAAGTTGGCGCCGATGATCGCGGTGGAGATCAGCAGGCCGCTGATGATCGGCAACTTGCGGGCAAAGCCCACGCTCGCCCCGCGGCGGATCAGCCAGTCGGAGAAAAAGCCCGAGCACAGCACGCCGACGAAGGCCGCGAGAAACGGCAGCGAGGCCAGCATGCCGGACTTGATGAAGTCCATGCCGCGGTACTTCACCAGGTAGGTCGGGAACCAGGTGAGGAAGAACCACAGCGTCGAGTTCAGGCAGAACTGGCCGAGGTAGATGCCCCACAGTTTGCGCTTGGTCAGCACGATGCCAAGGTCCGTCCAGCTGAACCTGGCCTTGACCTTGGCCTGCTCGGACTGGATGTCCACCAACCCGCCGCCCTCGCGGATCAGTTCGATTTCGGCCTCGTTGGCACCTTTGAAATCGCGCGGCTCGCGATACATGGCGTACCAGATCACGCCCCACAGAATGCCCACCGCACCGGTCACGATGAACACCATGTGCCAGCCGAATTCATGCTGCAGCCAGGCCAGCACCGGGGTCAGGAATGCCAGGCCGACGAACTGCCCGGAGGTGTAGAAGCCAATGGCGGTGGCGCGCTCACGCTCGGGGAACCAGGTGGTGACCACGCGGCTGTTGATCGGGTAGGCCGGCGCCTCCAGTGCGCCGACCGCCATGCGCAGCACGAACAGCGCGATGAAGCTGGCGGCAAAGCCGAGCAACACCGTGGCCAGCGACCACAGCACCAGCGCCACGGTATAGAGGATGCGCGGCGGCACGCGGTCGACCAGCCAGCCGCCGGGGATCTGCATGGCGGCGTAGGTCCAGCCGAACGCCGAGAACACCAGGCCGACATGGATCGGGTCGATACCCAGCTCGCGGGTCAGGGCGGGCGCGGCAATCGACAGGTTGCTGCGGTCCAGGTAGTTGATCACCACGGTGATGAACAGCAGCACCATGATGAAAAAGCGCTTGCGGCTGGGCGCCACCAGGGTGGCCTGCCCGGTGAGGGTGTGCGGGAGCATGAGAAGTGCCTCTTGTTATGGTTATCGAGGTCGTTCAACGCGGTTACCGAAGCACTATCACCACTCGGCGAAACTGCCATCGGCGTGCCGCCACACCGGGTTGCGCCAGCGATGGCCGACGGCGGCACGCTCGATGACGTATTCCTCGTTGATCTCGATGCCCAGGCCGGGGCCGTTGGGGATCTTCACCATGCCTTGCTCGTAGTCGAACACGCCGGGGTCGCGCACGTAGTCGAGCAGGTCGTTGCTCTCGTTGTAATGGATACCCAGGCTCTGCTCCTGGATGAAGGCGTTGTAGCAGGCGGCGTCGAGCTGCAGGCAGGCCGCCAGGGCAATCGGGCCCAGCGGGCAATGCAGCGCCAGCGCGACGTCGTAGGCCTCGGCCATGTTGGCGATCTTGCGGGTTTCGGTGATGCCACCCGCGTGGGAGGCGTCGGGCTGGATGATGTCGACATAGCCTTCGCTGAGCACGCGCTTGAAATCCCAGCGCGAGAACAGCCGCTCGCCCAGGGCGATCGGTGTGCTGGTCAGCGGCGCCAGCTCTTTCAGCGCTTCGTAGTTTTCGCTGAGTACCGGCTCTTCGATGAACATCAGTTTGTACGGGTCGAGTTCCTTCATCAGCACCTTGGCCATGGGCTTGTGCACCCGGCCATGGAAGTCGACACCGATGCCGACATTCGGTCCCACCGCATCGCGCACGGCGGCCACGTTGGCGAGCGCCTGGTCGACTTTGTCGAAGGTGTCGAGGAACTGCAGCTCTTGCGTGCCGTTCATCTTCACGGCGGTGAAACCGCGGGCCACGGCCTCTTTCGCCGCACGTGCAGTGTCGGCCGGGCGGTCGCCACCGATCCACGAGTACACGCGGATCTTGTCGCGCACCTGGCCGCCGAGCAGGTCGCTGACCGACACGCCCAGCGCCTTGCCCTTGATGTCCCACAGGGCTTGGTCGATACCGGCCAGGGCGCTCATGTGGATGGCGCCGCCGCGGTAGAAGCCGCCGCGGTAGAGCACGGTCCAGATGTCTTCGATGTTGCGTGGGTCCTTGCCGATCAGGTAGTCGGAAAGCTCTTCGACGGCAGCGGCCACCGTGTGGGCGCGGCCTTCGACCACCGGTTCGCCCCAGCCGGTGACGCCCTGATCGGTCTCGACCTTGAGGAAGCACCAGCGCGGCGGAACGATGAAGGTGGTCAGCTTGGTAATTTTCATCTGCTTGTCTCTCTTGTTGGGATGCAGCGCAGGGATGGATCAGCGCAAGGCTTGCCAGGCGGTCACGTAAGCCTTGGCAGCGGCCGCGACCTGCTCAGGCGTCATGCCCGGCTTGTACAGGCCGGAGCCGAGGCCGAAGCCCCGGGCGCCAGCGTCGAAGAATTGCCGCAGGTTGCCCGGGGTGATGCCGCCGACCGGCGCCAGCAGGGTGCCGGCGGGCAATACGGCCAGCCAGGCCTTGACCACCGCCGGGCCCATCTGCTCGGCCGGGAACAGCTTGAGCACGTCGGCCCCCTCGGCCAGGGCGGCGAACGCTTCGGTGGGTGTGGCGACACCCGGCGCCAGGTACAGCCCCGCCGCCTTGGCCGCACGCAGCACCTGCGGATCGCTATGCGGCATGACGATCAATTGCCCGCCCGCCTCTTTCACCTGGGTCACCTGCACCGGTGTCAGTACGGTGCCTGCGCCGATCAGGCAATCGGCGGGCAGGCAACTGCGCAGGATGCGGATGCTTTGGAAAGGTTCGGGGGAATTGAGCGGCACCTCGATCACGCGGAAACCGGCGCCATAGAGGACGTCCCCCATCGCGGCGGCTTCATGCGGTTGCAAACCGCGCAGGATCGCAATCAGGCCATTCTGTGCCAGTGCTTGTTCGAGCATGTCGAGCTCCTTCAGGATCAGTGGATGAGGCCGGCGGCAAGCGCCAGCTGCCACAAGCCGCGCTCGGTGGCCTGTTCGGCAACGCCCACGTGGCTGAAGCCGCACGCCTGCAGGGCGCGGCCATAACGGATGCAAAGCGGGCCGTTGCCGATCAGCAAAATCGCTGGCAGGTGCACGCTGTTGCGTCGCTGACGTTGCACCTTGGCCAGGGCTGACAGCTCATGGCCGATCAGCAGGCCGGAGAGGTAATCGGCCTGGGCGCTGGCACTCAGTTCACCGGTCAGGCCCAGGCTGCGGGCGCTGAACACGGTGGACAGCGGGCCGATCTCGCCGTCGCTGGAGAGCGCAACCTGCACGCCGTGGTCGAAAGCCGCTGCATCGAATGCTGCGCCGCGCTGCTGCGTGCGGCCGAGGATGCTGTGCTCGCTGAGCACGGCGAATACTTCGCCGGTCATGAAGGTGTCGAACTGGACGATGCAGCCCTCGACAACCTGCACCCACTTCGAATGGCTGCCGGGCAGGCCGATCAGCAGGTCATCCGTGGTCACGCTGGGCAGTGCGCCAAGCACCTGGGTCTCTTCGCCACGCATGACGTTGGGCAGGCGAGAACGCTGGATCACGCCGGGCACGATGTGCACGTCGACACCGCGCAGGCTGCGTACCGTTTGCAGGGAGGCGCCGAGGCTGGCGACGTTGGCCGGGGTGTCGCGGTAGGCCGCTTCGCGCCAGCCCTGGGCACTGCCGACCATGCCGCAGGCGATGACCGGCAGGCCGGGCTCGACGTCGAGCCAGTCGCCACAGGCCTCATCGAAGGCCAGTTCGAAACCGTCGCTGCAGAGTTGGCCGTTGATCAGGCGTGGGGCCTTGGGCAGTTGCATGACGCCGCTGGGCAGCGCGCGCACCTGCAGCACCTGGCCGTTGGCGGCGAGTTTGTAAGCACGAAGGGAGGTGGTTCCCCAGTCGAGCGCGATCAATTGCGCCTGCATCGCTTCACCTGTTCTGTTTTTGGCAGTGAGTGAGGGCGACTATAAACCTGGAGAACTGGAAATTCCAATATGTAAAATGTTATCCCATATATAGGGATTTTATTGAATTGACGATGATACAGGGCCAATTCGCGGGTAAACCCGCTCCCACAGGGATCTGCACTGCCATGGGAGGGAGATGCAGTACCTGTGGGAGCGGGTTTACCCGCGAATGGATCTCGAAGGGTTATTCAGGCAAGGCAAACGCCATCACATAGTCCCCTTGCCTGGTCCCCAGCGAGCCATGCCCGCCGGCCATCACCAGCACATACTGGCGCCCGTCCTTGCCGGTGTAGGTCATCGGTGTGGTCTGCGCCCCTGCCGGCAACCGCCCTTCCCAGAGCACCTTGCCATCGCGTACGTCATAGGCACGCAGGTACTGGTCGAGGGTGCCGCTGAGGAACGCCAGGCCGCTGGCGGTGGTGAAGGCCCCGCCCAGGCTCGGTACGCCCATGGTCAGCGGGATCGGTACTGGCGAGCTGTCCCGCACAGTGCCGTTCTTGTGCTTCCAGATCACCTTGTGCGTGGTCAGGTCCACGGCCGCCACATAGCCCCATGACGGTGCCTGGCACGGCAGCCCCATCGGCGACAGGAAAGCGCTCATGATCACACCATACGGCGCCCCCTTGTTCGGCTGAATGCCTTCGGTCTCGCTCTTGCGCGCCGGCTGCCCGGCAATCTTGGACGCTGGCACCAGCTGTGACTTGAAGGCCATGTAGCTGGGGTTGACGAAGGCGATCTGGCGCACCGGGTCGACGGCAATGCCACCCCAGTCGAACACCCCGAAGTTGCCCGGATACACCAGCGAGCCCTGCAGCGACGGCGGGGTGTAGATGCCTTCATAGCGCAGCGAACGGAAGTCGATGCGGCAAAGCATCTGGTCGAACGGCGTCACGCCCCACATGTCGCGCTCGTGCAGGGTCGGCGGCATGAAGTTGAGTTCGGACATCGGCTGGGTCGGCGAGGTGTGGTCGCCTTCCACCGCGCCTTGCGGCACTGGCGTTTCGTGAATCGGCACCAGCGGCTGGCCATTGCTGCGGTCGAGCACGTAGATGCTGCCCTGCTTGGTCGACGCCATGACCGCAGGCTTCACCCCTTCGGCAGTCTTTATGTCGATCAGGCTCGGCTGGCCGCCGACGTCCATGTCCCACAGGTCGTGGTGGGTGAACTGGTAGTTCCAGCGCACCTTGCCGGTGGCGATGTCCAGGGCCACCAGGCCGGCACTGAACTTCTCGGCCTCCGGCGTGCGGTTGCCCCCCCACTGGTCGGGCATCTGGTTGCCCATGGGCAGGTACAGCAGGCCAAGCTTTTCGTCGGCGCTGATCACCGACCACACGTTCGGCGAGTTGCGGGTGTAGAACTCGCCGTCGGCGATTGGCGTGGTGGCGTCGGGCTTGCCGCTGTCCCAGTTCCATACCAGCTTGCCGGTAATCGCGTCGTAGGCGCGCACCACACCGGACGGCTCGTCGGTGGAGACGTTGTCGGTGACATGGCCGCCGAGCACCAGCAGGCCACCGGCCACGGTGGGTGGCGAGGTGGAGTAGTAGCCACCGGGGGCGAAGCTGCCGATATTGCGGGTCAGGTCGATCTGGCCATGGTCGCCAAAGCCTTCGCACTGCTTGCCGGTGTCGGCATCCAGGGCGATCAGGCGGGTGTCGGCGGTAGGCACATAGACGCGCTTGGCACAGGCTTGCCCGTCAACCGGGCTGGCCTGCGACCTGGCCGTGTCGTAGTAGGCTACGCCGCGGCAGGTCATGTGCGCCCAACCCTTGAAGTTGGCGGCGTTCTGGGTACTGAGCTTGGGGTCGAAGCGCCAGAGTTCCTTGCCGCTGTCCGGGTCCAGGGCGATCACCTGACTGTGCGGGGTGCACACGTAGAGCTTGCCGTTGACCTTGAGCGGGGTGTTTTCCGCCGTTGTCTCGCCCGGGTCATTGGGACCGGGGATGTCGCCGGTGCGGTAGGTCCAGGCCAGCTTGAGCTTGCCGACGTTCTCCGGGGTGATTTGCTTGAGTGGCGAATAGCGGTCGCCAAATTCAGTGCGGCCATAGGATTGCCAATCCCCCTCAGGCATTTGCGGTGCGGCACTGGTGGTGCCTGCGGTTTCCCGGTCGAGGCGGCCGACGAGGGTATTGGGGCTGGTGAACTGGCTGGCCAAGGCCATAAGCCCGGCCACAACCACCGCCAGACCCAGCACGCCATTGCCCAGCAGGTAAGGCTGACCGAGGGTCAGCGGCCTGCGCAGCCAAGGCAACAGCAAGACCAGGCCAAGGACGAACCAGAGCGCCAGGCGTGGTACCAGTTGCCACCAGTCCAGGCCTACCTCCATGACTGACCACAGCGTGCTCAGCAGCAACACGATGCCATATACGCTCAGCGCCTCGCGCCGCACGGCCAGCAGCAAACCAGCGGTGATCAGCAAGCCGATGCCGGCCAACAGGTAGTACAGCGAGCCGCCGAGGCCCATCAGCTTGATGCCACCGGCCACCAGGGCCAGGCCCATCAGCAGAAAGAGCACGCCTAGCAGCCTGGGCAGCAAGGGTGAGGGTTGCGAAGCACGGGTTGTGCTCATGGGTGAATTCTCCGTTTCCATTGGACTGAATCGATTAGCCCTTCAGCAGCGAAGAATAGTATTACGAAATGATTCTGCGACTAACCGTCGCGGCAAAGTCACTCCGTTGCCGCAAATGCAACAATATTCGCCCACGTCATAGTATGACCATAGCGTTATCTGCACCTCGATCTAGAGCGCTCGCTGGCGATGTTTCACTTGACTGCGCTAATTCATTGCGATTTTCGACGTTGACAGTGGATTTCCCGCTTGATAAAAAACGCCGAAGTTGTACGACAACACATAACAAAAACAACAGCGGACCCACCCCATGTCGAAAATCTGCCAGACATCCCTTCCCTGTGCGCTACTCGGCGCCAGCCTGCTCGGCGGCATGCCGGGCATCAGCCTCGCGCAGGGCTTCGTCGAAGACAGCAAGGCCGTGTTGGGCCTGCGTAACTTCTACATCAACCGTAACTTCACCAACCCCGGCAATCCACAGAGCAAAGCTGAAGAATGGACCCAAAGCTTCATTCTCGACGCCCGTTCCGGCTTCACCGAGGGGCCGGTGGGGTTTGGCGCGGATGTGCTGGGGCTGTGGTCGCTGAAGCTCGATGGCGGTGGCGGCACCTACGGCACGGCGCTACTGCCACGCCATGACGATGGCAAGCCGGCGGATGACTACGGGCGCCTGGCAGTAGCGGGCAAAGCGCGTATTTCCAAGACCGAACTGAAGATCGGCGAGTGGATGCCGGTGCTGCCGATTTTGCGCTCTGACGATGGTCGCTCACTGCCGCAGACCTTCCGCGGCGGCCAGGTAACCTCCAGCGAAATTGCCGGGCTGACCCTGTATGGCGGCCAGTTCCGCGGCAACAGCCCGCGCAACGATGCGAGCATGGAAGACATGAGCTACGGCGCCGGCGTATCGGACCGCTTCAACTTTGTCGGTGGCGAATACACGTTCAACCAGAACCGCACCCTGGTCGGGCTATGGAACGCGGTGCTCAAGGACGTCTACGCGCAGCAATACCTGCAACTGAGCCACAGCCAGGCGCTGGGCGGCTGGACCCTCGGCGCCAACCTGGGCTACTTCCGCGGTGGCGAGGACGGCTCGGAACGTGCCGGCAAGCTGGACAACAAGACCTATTCGGGGATGTTCTCGGCCAGATACGGCGGCAACACCTTCTGGATCGGGCTGCAGAAAGTCGATGGCGATACCTGGATGCGGGTCAATGGCACCAGCGGCGGGACCTTGGCCAACGACAGCTACAACTCCAGCTTCGACAATGCCGAAGAGCGCTCGTGGCAGGTGCGCCATGACTTCAACTTCGTGACGCTCGGGGTGCCCGGGCTGACCTTGATGAACCGCTATATCAGTGGCCGCGACGTGCACACCGGGTCGGTGACCGATGGCAAGGAATGGGTCCGCGAGTCGGAACTGGCCTATGTGATCCAGAGCGGGCCGTTCAAGGATTTGAGTGTGAAATGGCGCAACTCGAGCATTCGTCGCGACTACAGCAACAACGAATTCGATGAGAACCGGTTGATCTTCAACTATCCACTGTCGCTGCTGTGATCGCATGGCACGGGCTTCGCCCGTGTTCGCGGCTAAAGCCGCTCCTACAGAGACCGCGCGACACCTGAAGGCAACGCTGTTCCTGTAGCGGCTAAAGCCGCGCCTACAGGGACCGCGCGACACCTGAAGGCAACTGTTCCTGTAGGAGCGGCTTTAGCCGCGATGAGGCCTCAGAATCCCAGGCAAACATCATTGACAACCTCGGGAAGCGCTGCCGATAATCAGCCTAGTCATACGACAACTTACAACAATCACAAGTAGAGCCGCCATGACCACCACCCCCTTCAAGCGCCTGCTGCTCACCGGAGCCGCAGGCGGCCTGGGCAAGGTGCTTCGCCAACGCCTCACCGGCTTCGCCGAAGTCCTGCGCCTTTCCGATATCGCGCCGATGGCCCCTGCCACTGGCCCCCATGAAGAAGTCGTCCCTTGCGACTTGGCCGACAAGGCCGCGGTTCATGCCCTGGTCGAAGGCGTCGACGCTATCGTCCACTTCGGGGGCGTGTCCACCGAGCACGCCTTCGAGGACATCCTCGGCCCCAATATCTGCGGTGTTTTCCACATCTACGAAGCCGCACGCAAGCACGGGGTCAAGCGCATCATCTTCGCCAGCTCCAACCATGTGATTGGCTTCTATCGTCAGGACCAGACGATCGACGCCCATGCCCTGCGCCGCCCCGACAGCTACTACGGCCTGTCCAAGTGCTACGGCGAGGATGTCGCCAGCTTCTACTACGACCGCTACGGCATCGAGACCGTCAGCATCCGCATCGGCTCCTCGTTCGACGAGCCACAGAATTTACGCATGCTCAGCACCTGGCTGAGCTACGACGACCTCACCCAGCTGATCAAGCGCGGCCTGTTCACCGCCGATGTCGGCCACACCGTGGTCTACGGCGCCTCAGACAACCGCACCGTCTGGTGGGACAACCGCCATGCTGCGCACCTGGGCTACCAACCCAAGGACACCTCGGAAGTGTTCCGCGCCGCAGTCGAGGCCAAACCAGCGCCCGCCGCCGACGACCCGAGCATGGTCTACCAGGGTGGCGCCTTCGTCGCTGCCGGCCCGTTCAGCTGACACCCCCCTGCCAGGAGGCTCCAGCATGCACTGCGAACTGATCGTCGACGCCCGCAATGGCACCGGTGAAAGCCCTGTATGGCACCCCGGCGAACAGGCCCTGTATTGGGTCGATATCCCGTCCCGTCAGTTGCACCGCTGGCAGGACGGCGCCCATCAGGTCTGGCAGGGTGACGAGATGCTCGCCTGTATCGCCCGCACCGAACGGGGCTGGGTCGCTGGCATGGAAAGCGGCATCTTCCAGCTGCAGGCCCAGGCCGACGGCCGCCTCGACAGCCACCGGTTCGCCGCAGTCGAACACCCGCAACACGGCATGCGTTTCAACGATGGCCGCTGCGACCGCCAGGGCCGGTTCTGGGCCGGCAGCATGTTGATGGACATGCAGCAAGGCGCCCATGTCGGCACGCTGTACCGGCTCGATGGCGAGGGCCGGTTGCACCAGCAGCTCAAGGACATGATCGTGCCCAACGGCCTGGCCTTCAGCCCGGACGGCACGCGCATGTACCTGTCCGACTCGCATCCCGACGTGCAGAAGATCTGGACGTTCGACTACGACACCGACAGCGGCACCCCGCACAACCAGCGGCTGTTCGTCGACATGCGCGCCTTCCCCGGCCGCCCCGACGGCGCCGCCATCGATGCCGACGGCTGCTACTGGATCTGCGGCAACGACGCCGGGCAGATCCACCGGTTCACCCCCGACGGGCGGCTCGACCGCTCGCTCAGCGTGCCGGTAAAAAAACCGGCGATGTGCGCCTTCGGCGGGGCCAACCTCGACACCCTGTTCGTCACCTCGATCCGCCCTGCAGGCAGTGACCTCAGCGACCAGCCCCTGGCCGGTGGCGTATTTGCCCTGCGCCCCGGCGTCCAAGGCCTGGAGGAACCTGCCTGGCGCGGCTGAGCGCGGCCCATGCAACACCGCAGCACCCGACACTCGCGCGCGAAACCAGATAATAAAAACCACGGAGTTTCACCATGACCTTCAAACGCAAGCTGCTTCTTGCCGTACTCCCATTCGCGTTCAGCCTGTCACTGCCGGCCTCGGCACTCGACATCAAGTTCGCCGAGATCCACCCGGCCGGCTACCCGACCGTGGTCGCCGAACAGAACATGGGCAAGAAGCTCGAACAGGCCAGCAATGGCGAAATCACCTTCAAGATGTTCGCCGGCGGCGTGCTGGGTTCGGAAAAGGAAGTGATCGAGCAGGCGCAGATCGGTGCCGTGCAGATGACCCGCGTCAGCCTCGGTATCGTCGGCCCGGTGGTGCCGGACGTGAACGTGTTCAACATGCCGTTCGTGTTCCGTGACCATGAGCACATGCGCAAGATCATCGACGGTGAAATCGGCCAGGAGATCCTCGACAAGATCACCAACTCCGAATTCAACCTGGTGGCCCTGGCCTGGATGGATGGCGGCTCACGCAGCCTCTACACCAAGAAGCCGGTGCGCAGCCTCGAAGACCTCAAGGGCATGAAAATCCGCGTGCAGGGCAACCCGCTGTTCATCGACATGATGAACGCCATGGGTGGCAATGGCATCGCCATGGACACCGGCGAAATCTTCAGCGCGCTGCAGACCGGGGTGATCGACGGCGCCGAGAACAACCCGCCGACCCTGCTCGAACACAACCACTACCAGAGCGCCAAGTACTTTACCCTGACCAATCACCTGATCCTGCCGGAGCCGGTGGTGATGTCCAAGACCACCTGGAACAGGCTCACGCCTGAGCAGCAGGTGCTGGTGAAGAAGGTTGCCCGTGAAGCGCAGATGGAAGAACGCGCACTGTGGGACGCCAAGTCCGCCGCCAGCGAAGAGAAGCTCAAGGCCGCCGGTGTCGAGTTCATCGCCGTCGACACCAAGCCGTTCTACGACGCCACCGCCCCGGTGCGCGAGAAGTACGGTGCGCAATATGCCGACCTGATGAAGCGTATCGACGCGGTCCAGTAACCCCGGCCCTCCTCCCAAGATGACCTCGGCAGTGCGACGCCCGTCGCCCTGCCGCTCTGGTGATGCCTATGAAAATGCTTTTCCTGAGCGTCAACGACACGCTGTACCGCACCTGCATCTGGATCGCCGGCCTGTCGATCCTGACCATGTCGCTGATCATCCCGTGGGGCATCTTTGCCCGCTACGTGCTGGGTACCGGGTCCAGCTGGCCGGAGCCGGTGTCGATCCTGCTGATGGTGCTGTTCACCTTCATCGGCGCCGCGGCCAGCTACCGCGCCGGCGCGCACATGGCGGTGGCGATGATCACCGACCGCCTGCCGCAACCGCTGCGTCGGCTGGTGGCGGTGTTCACTCAACTGTTGATGGTGGGGGTCTGCGTGTTCATGACCTGGTACGGCTACAAGCTGTGCGTCACCACCTGGAACCAGTACATGGCCTCGCTGCCCGGCGTGCGGGTGGGCATGAGCTACGCGCCGATCCCGGTCGGCGGCGTGCTGACGCTGATCTTCGTGCTGGAGAAACTTCTGCTGGGCGACCAGAGCCAGCGCAAGGTGGTGCGCTTCGACCTGGTTGAAGAACACGAGGGGGCGGCGTAAATGGATGCGTTCATTCTGTTGGGCAGTTTCATCGCGCTGATCCTGCTGGGCATGCCGGTGGCCTACGCCCTGGGCCTGTCGGCACTGATCGGCGCCTGGTACATCGACATCCCGTTGCAGGCGATGATGATCCAGGTCGCCAGTGGTGTTAACAAGTTTTCGCTGCTGGCCATTCCATTCTTCGTACTGGCCGGTGCGATCATGGCCGAAGGCGGCATGTCACGGCGCCTGGTAGCGTTCGCCGGGGTGCTGGTGGGCTTCGTGCGCGGGGGACTTTCGTTGGTGAACATCACCGCGTCGACCTTCTTCGGAGCCATCTCCGGCTCGTCGGTGGCGGATACCGCATCGGTGGGCTCGGTGCTGATCCCGGAAATGGAGCGCAAGGGCTACCCGCGTGAATTCTCCACAGCCGTGACCGTGAGCGGCTCGGTGCAGGCGCTGCTGACGCCGCCGAGCCACAACTCGGTGCTGTACTCGCTGGCAGCTGGGGGAACGGTGTCGATCGCTTCGCTGTTCATGGCCGGGGTGATGCCCGGGCTGCTGCTGAGCGCAGTGATGATGGGCCTGTGCCTGATCTTCGCCAAGAAGCGCAACTACCCCAAGGGCGAGGTGATCCCGCTGCGCCAGGCGCTGAAGATTGCCGGTGAAGCCCTGTGGGGCCTGATGGCCATGGTGATCATCCTTGGCGGCATCCTGTCGGGCGTGTTCACCGCGACCGAGTCGGCTGCGGTGGCGGTGGTGTGGTCGTTCTTCGTGACCATGTTCATCTATCGCGACTACAAGTGGCGCGACCTGCCCAAGCTGATGCACCGCACAGTACGCACCATCTCGATCGTGATGATCCTGATCGGCTTCGCCGCGAGCTTCGGCTATGTGATGACCCTGATGCAGATCCCGTCGAAGATCACCACGGCGTTCCTGACCCTGTCGGATAACCGCTACGTGATCCTGATGTGCATCAACTTCATGCTCCTGCTGCTGGGCACGGTGATGGACATGGCACCGCTGATCATGATCCTCACGCCGATCCTGCTGCCGGTGATTACCGGTATCGGCGTGGACCCGGTGCACTTCGGCATGATCATGCTGGTCAACCTGGGGATCGGGCTAATCACTCCGCCGGTGGGTGCGGTGCTGTTCGTCGGGTCAGCGATTGGCAAGGTCAGCATCGAGGCCACGGTGAAGGCGTTGCTGCCGTTTTACCTGGCGTTGTTCCTGGTGCTGATGGCGGTGACCTACATTCCGGCCATCTCGCTGTGGCTGCCGAGCGTCGTCCTGTAGTTCCAGTCACCGGGGCCGCTTTGCGGCCCCGGGCTCTCATGCAAACGGATCGTGCACATGGCTGTCTCTTCTTCTGCTGCACCGCTCTTTCCCCGTAACCTCGCCATCGCCCTTCTGGCCCTGCTGGCCTGCTCGTTCGCCGGCAACCACATCGCCGCCCGCATCGCCTTCGACAACGACACCGGGGTGCTGCTGGCCATTCTCTGCCGCTCGGGTATCACGTTCCTGGTGCTGGCCAGCCTGGTGCTGTGGCAACGCCAGCCGCTCGGCCTGCCTGCCGGCACACGGCGCTGGCAAGTGCTGTTGGGCCTGCTGATTGCAACCCAGAGCCTCTGCCTGTATTCGGCAGTGGCGCGCATTCCGGTGGCCCTGGCGCTGCTGGTGGGCAATACCTTTCCCATGCTCCTGGCGTTGCTGACCTGGGCACTGGGGGGGACCCGCCCGGGTAGACGCACGCTGTTGTTCATGGGGCTGATCCTGTGTGGCCTGGTACTGGCGCTGGATGTACCGGCACGGCTGGCCGACGGTGGCGATGCCAGTCCACACTGGAGCCTGGGTGTGGGCTTGGCGTTCTGCGCCGCCTGCGTGTTTGCCTGCGCCCTGTGGATCACCGACCACAAGCTGGCCACCGTACGCGGCCCGGTGCGCAGCCTGCTGACTTTGCTGATCGTGTTCACCAGCATGCTGGCCGCGGGTATCAGCGGCGTGATGCCTGCCGGCTTGTCGCTGCCGGGCAGCACCACCGGCTGGGTGGCACTGGCCAGCCTGTTAGTGCTGTATGGCGTGGCCTTCACCTTGCTGTTCGTCTGTGTGCCGAGGCTGAACATGGCGCAGAACGCTCCGGTGATGAACGTAGAGCCCATCGCTACCCTGTTGTTGGGCTGGGCGTTGCTCGGCCAGCAACTCAGTGGCTTGCAATTGATTGGCGGTGCCGTGGTGGTGTGCGGCATCGTCCTGCTGACCTACCGGAGGCCCTGATGAGCGTCCCCCTGCTGCACCTGCAAGACCCGCTGACCCGCCTGAGCATCGCCCCTGAGCTGGGCGCCAGCCTGGTCAACTGGCAGGCCAGCGCCACCGGCCAGGCGTTGCTGCGTCCTGCCGACGCGGCCGCCCTGGCCAGCGGCAGCCCGCGGCGCCTGGGCTGCTACCCCTTGGTCCCCTGGTCCAACCGTATCGCCGAGGGCGGCTTCCAGCGTCCCGATGGCTGGCTGGCCCTGGCACCGAACACCGGGCACGATCCCTACCCGATCCACGGCAGTGCCTGGCAGCAGCCCTGGCAGGTGGCGCAGCACAGCGAGCACCACGCCCGTCTGAGCCTCGACAGCACACTACCGTTTGCCTACCGGGCGACACTGGATGTGCACCTGCAAGAGGGCTGCCTTGCCATCGACCTGCAGGCCACGCATCTGGATTCGGCGGCTAGCTGGTATGGCCTCGGGCTGCATCCTTACTTTCCACGCCATCCTGATACGCGATTGCAGGCGCAGGCGCGCTCCGTTTGGCTGGCGGAGAACGGTGCGTTGCCGTCACGGCAAGCCGCGGTACCTGATCACTGGAACTTCGCCCGCGCACGGACGCTGCCAGCCACGGTGGTGGACCATGCCTTCAGCGAATGGCCCGGCCACTGCGTGATCGAGCAGCCGGGCGCGGGGTATCGGCTGCTATGCAGCGCCAGCGGCGCAGATCATTTTCTGTTGTTCTGCCCGTACGAGCAGCCATTCTTCTGCTTCGAGCCAGTGAGCCACCCGATCAATGCCCATCACTTGCCAGGGCGACCAGGATTGAGACTGTTGCAGCAGGGGGAATCGATCAGCCTGGGATTGAGGATGCACTATCAGCCAATGTGACTGGCCGGGATTGGGGCTGCTTTACAGCCCCAGGACTTCAAGCCTTACGCCAGTGCCTCGGACGAGGTTGCCAAGGGCTGTGGCGAAGCAGCCCCATTCACCTCGCGCGCGACCTTCCATACCAGCACTGCCGCCACGATATCGAATGCCGCCAGCACCACGAACAGTGGGCTGTAGCCAATTTGCGTAACCAGGATGCCGAACACCAGGGTAAACAGCGCCGCGCCCAGGTAACCACACATCCCGCCCATGCCGGTCGCCGTCGCCACCTGGTCCTTGCTGAACGAATCCGAGGTGATCGAATACAGCGCCCCCGACAAGGTCTGGTGGGCAAAGCCGCCAATGCACAGCAGCAGGATCGCCGTGTACGGGCTTTCGACCAAACCGATACAGGCCGGGCCGATCATGCAGCTGGCGCCGAATACCAGCACCATCTTGCGTGAGGTGAACAGCGACACCTTGAAGTAACGATGGAACAGTGGGCTCAGGTAGCCCCCAAGCACGCAGCCGATGTCGGCAGCCAGGAACGGCAGCCAGGCGAACATCGCCACTTCCTTGATGTTCATGTGCCGCTCGGTCATCAGGTACAGCGGGATCCAGGCGTTGAAGGTCTGCCAGGCCGGCTCGGAAAGAATGCGTGCCGAGGCGATCGCGTAGAAGTTGCGGGTCTTGAAGATGCGCTTCCACGCGCCCTTTTCACGCTGCTCGGCTTTGAAGTGGGCTTCCTGGCCGCTGAGGATGTAGTCACGCTCGGCGTCACTCAGGCGCTGCTGATCACGCGGATGCTTGTACAGCAGCATCCACAGCAGGGTCCACAGCACACCGGACGCGCCAACGATGACGAATGCCAGCTGCCAGCCACTGTGCAGGATCGCCCATACCACCAGCGATGGCGCCAGCAATGCGCCCAAGGACGAGCCGATGTTGAACCAGCCGATGGCGACCGAGCGCTCCTTGGCCGGGAACCATTCGGTGGTGGCCTTGACCCCGGCCGGCAAGCCGGCCGCCTCGGTCATGCCCAGCAACCCGCGCAGCAACGCCATGCTTTGCCAACCGCTGGCCAGGGCGGCCCCCGCACAGGCCAGCGACCAGGCCAAGGCGAAGACGGCAAAGCCCAGCTTGGTGCCGATGAAATCGATGAGCCAGCCAGCAATCGGCTGCATGAGGGCGTAACACATCTGCCAGGTCGCGACGATCTTGGCGTACTGCTCGGTGGTGATGGAAAGGTCGGTCATCAGGGTGGGAGCTGCCACCGAGAGGGTGTTGCGGGCGAGGTAGTTGACGACGAGCCCGGCCGTGACAAGGCTGACCATCCACCAACGGATGCCTTTGATCTTCATGGTTCACCTGAATCTTGTTTTTAGAGTGACGGGTGATCTGCCTCATGCGCCGGCAGGGCGAAATGAGACAAATTGTTTCAGGTGAAGAGTGCCATGTCATAGGTCATCGTACAACAACAATTATCAACGACCCGTAAAACGGATAAAATCGCAGCGATCCTCTGATTATCCAACCTCGTTGTACGATCTCGTATGGTCAATCAAGGTGACGGGCTCGCAAATCCTGCGCCAGCATGTCGATGAACGAACGCACCTTGGCTGAGCCGTACTTGCTCTCTCGATGCAAGATATGGATCGGCCAGGGGGCCTCCTCGTAATCGGCAAGAATGACCTTCAGCTTGCCGCTGGCCAGCTCATCGACCACCTGATACGACAACAGCCGGGCGACGCCCAGTCCATCCACTGCCGCAGCGATCGCGCCATCGTTGCTGGTGACTGTCAGCCTCGGCTTCATGCGTACCAGGGTCGGTTCGTCGGCTAGGCCGAAGCGCCAGCCGGCGCGCGGCGAGAGGGTGGTAGTGGCGATCACCGCATGCTCCAGCAAATCCGACGGGTGCTGCGGCTCGCCCCAGCGGGCAAGGTAGTCGGGCGATGCGCACAGCATCCGCCGCACCCGGCCCACGCGCAGCGCCTTGAGGCCGGAGTCAGGCAGCGGCCCGATGCGCACGGCCACGTCCATGCCCTCCTCGACCATGTTCACCACGCGGTCGAGGAAGTATGCCGACACATCGACCTCGGGGTATTGCTGCAGGTAGCGCACGATGCAAGGCATGACGAACTTCTTGCCGAACAGGATCGGCGCGGTGATCGCCAGTTCACCCTTGGGCGTGGCGTTGATCCCGGCCGCAGCTTCGTTGGCTTCATGGATGCTGGCGAGAATGTGCCGGGTGTCTTCCAGGTAACGGCCGCCCGCCTCGGTCAGCCGCACGCTGCGGGTGGTGCGCAGCAGCAGCTTGACCCCGATCTGCTCTTCGAGGGCGCTGACGGCACGGGTGACGGCGGCCGGCGAGATGTCCAGGCGGCGGGCGGCAGCGGCGAAGCTTTCCAGCTCACCGACTGCGATGAACACCTTCATCAGGTGAATCTGGTCCATGCGCGCTCCTGGGCATCGCGGGTGCGGGGATTATCAATTATCTGGGCAATTTGTGCTGCCTGTTCCGGCCTCTTCGTGGGGCAAGCCCGCTCCCACAGAGTTACCATGATGTTCGACTCAAAGGTAATCCTGTGGGAGCGGGCTTGCCCCGCGAAAAGGCCGGTACAGACAACCTCATAACTCCAGCACCAACGCCTGGGCCGGTACCGCACAACAGATCAGCGCAGTGCCCTCCTCCGGCATCTCGGCGGGCGGATTCGGGTAATGCACCTGCCCACTCACCACCTTGGTCTTGCACGTCCCGCAAGACCCACCCCGGCAACTGAACTCCGGTGACAGCCCGCGCGCCTCGGCCAGCTCCAGCAAGGTACCAGCCCCCGGCGCCCAACGTGCCTCCTTGGCGGAGCTGGCGAAGTACACGGGTACCGGCTCGCTGGCAGCCGGCGGCTGCTGCAGCGTGGGGCGCTGGTCGTCGCCATGCCGGCGCAGTGTCGATGGCCCGAAGGCTTCGGCATGAATGCGGGCATCCGGCACGTGTACGCCGCGCAATCCCTCATAGAGGTCCTGGGTGAAGCTGGCCGGCCCACACAGGTAGAAGTCGTAATCATCCAGTGCCAGCGCGCCCTTCACCTGCTCGATGCCCAGTCGCCCGACGTGTTCGAAGTCACGCTCTTGCACGGCTTCGGCCTCAGGCTGGCTCAACGAACGATGCACGCTCAAGCCAGGGCCGGCTCGCTGACGCAGTTCGGCCAGTTCCTGCTGGAACGGCAGATCACTCAGGCTGCGGGCGCCGTGGAACAAATGGATGCGGCGCGCCTGCCCGTTCGCCAACAGCTCGCGCAGCATGGCGATCAGCGGTGTGATGCCCACGCCCGCACCGATCAGCACCACAGGCCTGTTGCTGGCGCTGTCCAGGGTGAAGCTGCCCATCGGCAGGCGTACTTCCAGCCTATCCCCTGCCCTGACACGCTCATGCAGAAAGCGCGACGCCGGGCCCTGCGCCTTGACGCTGATCCGCAGGTAGCCATCGGACGGCGCGCAAGACAGGCTGTAGGTGCGAATCAGCGGCGCATCGGCCCCCAGCGGGATACGCACGGGAATATGCTGGCCGGGCGAGAACGTCACCGGCTCATCCGCGGCTAGATAGAACGAGCGAATGTCTCGACTCTCCTGCTCCACCCGCGCCACCCGCCAGGTCAGCCACTGGCGTTGCCGCTCACGCTGCTGAAGCCGCTGCTGCGCCTCGGCCCAGGTGCCGGTCATCAAGCTGGTTGGCGCATACTCCTCGAAGGCCCAGCGCAAACTCACCGCCGCTCGGCGCAGGACCACCTGCTCGATGTCCAGTGTCCATAACCGCTCGGCGCCTTCGAATACCGTGATCAGCGGGCTGTCGAGTATCACCTCGGTGCGTCCGGTCACTTGCAGCACATCACCACTGCTGAAGTCGACGAACAACAGCCCGGCCACCGGGTTTTCCAGCAGGTTGCCAAGGGTGTTGAAATGCAGGTTGCCGGCATAGTCTGGAATGCTCAGGCGGTTGCCTTCGACCCGAACGAAGCCGGGGCGGCCGCCACGGTGCGAGACGTCCACCGAACGGTGCCCGTCGGCGTGGTCGATGTAACTGGCGACGAAGAACGTGTCCGCGTTTGCGATCATCTGGGCGGTCGTTGCGTCCAGCCCTCGCGCATCGATCCGCCCTTGTGGCGGTTCATCGACACGGGTGTATTGGCGCAATTGGATGTACTGCGGGCAATTGCCGAAAGACTGCTCGACCCGCACCTGCAGCGCACCACTTGCGCCCTGAGCGATCAGCCCGTTGATGCGGTTACGCCGGCGCGTATGCAATTCGATGCCCAGCAGGCCGATGGCCTCGCCAGCAGCCAGCCCCGGCGCTGCCGGGTCGTCGCTGGCCGGGTGGCAGTCGATCAGCAATTGCCGTGGGTCAGGCGAGCTGACGAAGCCTGCCGGGCCTTCGAGCAGCGTCGCCCAAGGCTTGCCGCCCTGGTCTACAGCACCGGCAACGATAAATGGCAGTTGCTGGTAGAACGCGCGGTGCTGGTCGGGCATGTAGTCGCGGATGACTTTCTGCCCGAACACTTCCATACGCTCCGAAACACCGACCTGTTCTTGCAGGCGCTTCTCGCCGGCATGCCAGGGCGAAGTGCGATGGCTGGGAAGTTGCTGCATGGCGGCAGTCCTCGTGTGGAGTAGCGGCTCAGATACTGGTCTGCAAGCCAATGGCCGTGCGCGGCATGGCGACGAAGCCAGGCAATGCTTCTATCCGGGCCAGCCAGGCACGCACGTTGGGATAGGGTTCCAGCGAGACATTGCCCTCGGGGGCGTGGGCAATGTAGGAATAGTTGGCGACGTCGGCGATGGTCGGCTCGCTGCCGGCGAGGAACGCCGACTTGGCCAGCTCGGCGTCCATCACCTTGAGCAAGGTGTGCGCGCGCGCAATGACTTCGTCGGTGTTGAACGAAGCGCCGAACACGGTCACCAGGCGGGCGGCTGCAGGGCCGAAGGCCAACGGCCCGGCTGCAACCGACAGCCAGCGCTGCACGCGTGCCGCTTTGACCGGGTCATGGGGCAACCACTTGCCCGCCTTGTCGTAGGTGCTGGCCAGGTACACGAGAATGGCATTGGAATCGGCGATCACGGTGCCGTTGTCATCGATCACCGGTACCTGGCCAAACGGATTGAGGGCGAGGAACTCCGGCTGCTTGTGCGCACCTTTGGCCAGGTCGACGAACACCAGTTCGGCAGGCAGGCCGAGCAGCGACAGCATCAGCTCGATGCGGTGGGCGTGGCCGGACTTGGGGAAGTTGTAAAGCTTGATCATGGGCTGGGCTCCTGGGCCGGCATCGGGGTGATGCCAGGTGGAGCCCATCCTGCACTGATCCGACCGGCAGCAGAATCAGCGCAAGGAGCAAACCATAATTTCGCCTAGCGGAATAATAGGCCGGTCAGTGCCGCGACTGCTTCTGATAGCGATACAGGCCGCGCACTGCCTCGACCACGTGCGGCACGCAAGCCTGCAACTCATCGAAACTCATGGCATCGAGCAATTCGAAGTTGTCTTCCAGCCCGTGCAGCGAAATCGCCTTGAGCAACTGCTCATGCTCTGGCGGCAGCTCCCCCCAACCCGCCACCTGCGTGCCGCGCATGTAACCGAAGCACCACTCTTCCATGATGATCGCTGGCCCTTCCTCGGCCTCGCTCTGTTCGAACAACGGTTCGAAGCTTTCGAGGTCCTGCGCCAGTTGCTCGGCAATCTGGTAGGCATAGCGCAGCATCAAGGCGGTGTAGGCCTCTTCATGGGCGGGTTTCTTGAACTTCGGCACCTTGCCGCCAGCGACGGTGGGCAACCATTGCTCGGGCAGCACATCGACCGGCGAGCTGGCCAGGGCGGTGAAAAAGCCGTTGAGCTCGGCCAGGTTGAGCACCGAATAGTCGTTGCCGTAGGTGATCAGCAAGTCTTCGAGGCGGGCGAGTTCTTTTTCGCTGAGTGGAGGGAGCATGAGTAAACGTCCTGGAAAGCAAAGATGCGTGAACCCTAACACAGGACTGCTCCCAGTTAGCCCGCCGCTTCGCTGCGGCGGGCATTTTCCCTAGCTTGCCAACCAACCCGGCAATGCCGCCTGGTTATCCAGGCCAATCAAGAGCCATAGCAATATCCGACATTTGCGCGGGCAGAGACTGCCAGCCATGTGCATGCCCTTGCTTTGCAGGTCGATTTCCGCACCGACAAAGCCGTAAGTGGCCCTTGCTGTCGGCCCACAACCGGTGCGCGTCGCCACGATGACTGGCATGTCCTGGGCAATCCGCGCCAGTGTCTCAGACCAGGCAAGGGATACATGGCCCGCACCGAACCCAGCAACGACAAGGCCCTCGTAGCCAAGCGACGGGATGGCCTGCAGTAATGCGTGGTCTGCATCCAGGCAAGCATCGAGCAAGGCGACACGCTGCCCGCAATGTTTCGGCAGCGGTAAAACCTTGCGCGGTGCCGGAGGGCTGCGATAGATCACCTGCCCTTCCGCCACGCTGCCATGAATGCCCCAGCCGGGCGACTCGAAGGCAGCCATCGCAAGGCTGGCAGTCTTGCGGACATGGGCTGCCAGGTGAATCTGATCATTGAGCACCACCAGCACACCACGACCATGACTCTCGCTTGCCAGCGCCACCTGCACTGCAGCCATCAGGTTGGCCGGCCCATCATTACCCGGCTGACTGGCGGAGCGCATGGCTCCGGTCATGACCAGCGGGATATCGAAAGGCCAGAGCAAATCGAGGAAGTAAGCTGATTCCTCAAGTGTGTCCGTCCCCTGAGTCAGCACCACCGCCTGTGCTCCGCGCTCCACCTCGCCACGCGCCCAGGCCAGCACGTCGAGCAGGATCCGGAATGTCAGCGATGCGCTGGGTAACAGACCAAGCGTGACGGTGCTGATCTCGGCGAGCGCCGCTAATTGCGGTACTGACGCCAACAACTCGTCCCCACCCAGCCGCGGCGCCACACCGTTACCAGGCAGCCCTGCCTGCATGCTGACCGTTCCCCCCAGGCACCCTAACGACAAACGAGACAAGCAACTTTTGTCGTTCATGCTTCGGCCCCCACGACCAGTCCCAGTACCGATACGATGCCGGCTGTACATACGGCCATGGACACCACATTGCCGATGTATCCGTGCACGTAACCCGGCAGGCGCTGGCTGATTGCTGCCGCCAGCGGTGGCGAGAACAGCGCTCCCAAGGTGGCACTGCCGACCACCACCTGCCAGCTTGCGCCCAGCGTCAGCAGCGACGCCGGCACAATCGACACGATGGGAATATAGGTCGGATACCACCCGCGCTCGCGCCACTGGCGCCGCCACAGCAGCACGCCGAGTAGCGAGGCCAATGCCTGGCCCGCGATCATCGGTAGTAACAGCTGGCATCCATAGGCGGGGGCCGAAGGTGCCAATGCATGGGCGAGCAGTGCCCCAGACAATAGGCCGAGGCTGGCCAATTCATTGCCGAAGAACGGCGCTTCGCTGAAATCGGCAAGTACCCGGCGCAATACCCACACTACGCCGTAATCGGGTTTGCCAGTGGTGGCCTGCGGCATGCGAGGGCATATGCCGTCGCGCACCAGCACAGGAAAGCGCTTGCACAAGCCAAATGCCAACAGGCTCGCCAACGCCATGCCGCTCACGTTGCCGATCACCACCGGCAGTTGCAATGGATAGCACACGTAGTTGACTAACAAGAGGCTCGCTGGCGTTACCAACACCGCGCCCAGTAGCGCACCGTTGAGGGTAACCCGCCAGCCACCCCCGAATAGCAGCACCAGGGCAGCTGGCAGAGAGACGAAAGCCACAAAGGTGGGTTGCCAGGTACCACTGGCCAATGTCCAGCCCCAAAGCATATGGCTGAGCACCAGCCCGAGCAGTGAGCTGGCAAACAACCAAGGCCACAGGCCACTGCCGTAGCAGATGGCGAAACCCTGCCAGCGATACCCCTGCACATGGGCCCAATGGGCCAGGCTGGCGCCCAGAAGCAGGCCCAGCGCCGGTAGTTCATGTTTGTAGAAAGCGACTTCGCTGATATCTCCGACGATCCAACGCAGCCGGCTCAATGGCTGCTCCAGCGAAGCAGCCAACGTTGTGTAGTCTGGCCACTCGTCCAACGCCAAACTGGCTACCAGCAACGTCAACAGAGCCAGCATCGTCAGTAAAGGCATACGCTGCCGAGCGGCAGGAAGTGTCTGTTCCATACGCCCTCCTCAACGCGGCATCGCTGGATGCAGGCGATAGCCCAGCGTGGCATCGTACAAATCGGTACGACGATCGCGCGGCAGGTCGTTGAGGCTGTTCCAGACAGGCGCCGAGCGTGCTGCACTCAGATCGACATCGGCGTAGACGATGCATTCCTCTTCGGCACCGGCGACCTCTCCAATCGGCCAGCCATCGGTGCCCGCGATCAGCGAACAGCCAAGGAAGCAACCGCCTCGCTCATTGCCGATACGATTGGCCGCTGCGATATACAGGTTGTTGACGTGGGCAGCGGTCATGGTCAGGTACGACGCCATGCAGCGTCCCGCCGTATCGAACAGGGGCGGCGGTGTCCACACCCAGTTATTCAGGCTGCAGATGATATCGGCGCCTTGGCTGGCCATCACCCTCGGCACTTCCGGAAACCAGATGTCCCAACAGATCAGCAGGCCGATGCGACCTATTGGCGTTTCGAATACCGGGAAGCCGAGATTTCCCGGGGTAAACCACAACTTCTCCTGATCCCACAGGTGTGCCTTGCGGTAATGCCCAAGCCGGCCTTCGGGGCCAAACAGCACGGCACTGTCGTACAGCTTGAGCCCATCGCGCTCGGCGAAGCCTGCTGCGAGATAGACCTGCTGCTCCTGAGCGAACGTTTCCCAGGCCAGCAGGCTGGGGCCATCTTCCAGGGACTCGGCATGCGCGTAGGCCTCGGCCCGAGAATGGAAGGTATATCCGGTGTTGGCCAACTCAGGCAGCACAATCAGATTTGCCCCCTCTCTGACTGCGCGTTGGGCAAGCGCCAATCCTTTGCTGACGTTGCCATCCGTGTGCTCCAGGCCCACCTGTGGGTCGTACTGGATGACAGCGACACGAACGGGACTTACCGGTTTGCGATCTGCAGGCATGGCGGCTTCCTTGGTTTTGGTTGTTGTGGAAGGACGCCAGTAGAGCGGGAGTTGCCCGGGGAGTAACAGTCAGGAGACTCCCACGGAGCTTGAAGGAAAGGGCGAATCAGAATGTAAGAGTTGTCCTACATATGCGCTTGGATTTCTAGCACTTACCGCACGTGATAATGCGGATAGTGCGCTAACTCGAAGCCGCCTCTAAACTGAGCAGAAGTGTGATTGCAAAGATTGATGACCGCATCGATAGCCGTGCGAAGACAAGGCTCTGTCCAGCCGGCATCTACAGAGAAGGACTCACCGGCCAGATAGAGCCCCGACGCGCTGCTCAGGTCACGGTTGTACTTCATCAGGCTGACAGCATCATAGTAGGTGCCCGCACGGTACAACTTCGCACATCCCAATGCATTTCGGTCTGTCATCCAACGCTGTATGCGGATGTTTCGGGTATCGATGTAAGGCGAAATGGCCTCTCCGATATTGCTGCAGCGCAACATGATCCTGTCGAGTTCCTTGATGCATTTATCGGCCAGTTCGCTATCTGAAAATGACGCCAGTTTTGTCGCATCATCCTCCCAGGTATACCGTCAGGTGACGGCCTGCCACACGTTGGGATTGCTCGATCAGCGTCATACGCGTGAAGCCGCACCGCAGAAAGTAATACCGGCACCTACTATGCAAATGCGCTGTTCGCGCCTTGTGGCACGAGCAATTCCTCCCTCCTGCTCGACCAAACGGCGATAGTCGAAACACAGGTCAGGCGGATTGGGGAAGCGGGCAGCCCAAGGCTGAATGGGGTCTTGCGGCTCTATGGCCAAGTCGGCGGGGTGGTTGTGCGACGATCCGATAGTCATTGTCTCGTGCTCTCGATGAGGGAGCATGAGCATGAGGGGTCGAATGCAGCGCAGAGCGGTGTATAGCTAGTACCAGAAAGCATTCGCGGCGGTTCGCCGTCCCGATGAATCCGCAGCCCTTGGGGGAGCGGGTTCATCGGGGCGCGAACCGCCGCGAACAGGCCGTTAAGCCTTATACCGCCAGCGCACGCTCACGCAGTTCGCTGTTGAGGATGCGGTCGTTCTCGCTGTAGTCGACCGGGCAGTCGATGACGTGCACGCCAGGGGTCTTGATGCAGTGCTCGAGCAGTGGCAGCAAGGCCTCGGCGCTTTCGACGCGGTGACCATTGGCACCATAGGCTTCGGCGTATTTGACGAAGTCCGGGTTGCCGTAGTCGAGGCCGAAATCGGTGAAGCCCATGTTGGCCTGCTTCCAGCGGATCATGCCGTAGCCATCGTCACGCAGGATCACCACGGTGATGTGCATGCCCAGACGGACCGCAGTTTCCAGCTCCTGGCTGTTCATCATGAAGCCGCCGTCGCCGCACACCGAGATCACCGGGCGATCCGGGTACACCAGGTGCGAAGCCATGGCCGATGGCAGGCCTGCGCCCATGGTCGCCAGGGCGTTGTCGAGCAGTACGGTGTTCGGCTTGTGCGCCTTGTAGTTACGGGCGAACCAGATCTTGTAGATGCCGTTGTCCAGGGCCACGATGCCTTCGGACGGCAGCACGCGACGGATGTCGGCGACCAGACGCTGCGGGTAGACCGGGAAGCGGTTGTCGTCGGCACCTTCGGCGATCTGCGCTTCGTTGGCTTCACGAATCGCCATCAGACGGGTGAAGTCCCAGTGCGCGGTGTCGTTCAGTGCTTCGCTGATCTGCCACACGGCGTTGGCGATGTCGCCGATCACTTCGACCTGCGGGAAGTACACGGCATCGACTTCGGCGGAGCGGAAGCTGATGTGGATGACTTCGGTGCCACCACGGACCATGAAGAATGGCGGCTTCTCGATCACGTCGTGGCCGATGTTGATGATCAGGTCGGCGGCTTCAATGGCACGGTGGACGAAGTCACCGGACGACAGCGCAGCGTTGCCCAGGAAGCGCGGGTGGCGCTCGTCGACCACACCTTTACCCATCTGGGTGGTGATGAACGGGATACCGGTCTTGTCGATCAGCTGCTTGAGGACCTTGGCAGTCATCTTGCGGTTGGCGCCGGCGCCGATCACCAGGATCGGGCTGCGGGCCTTCTGCAGTTTCTCTACAGCGGCTTCGATGGCCACGTGCTCGGCCAGCGGGCGACGGTGCAGGCTGCGCGGGATCGGCAGGGCGTCGGTCTGCTCGGCGGCGATGTCTTCCGGCAGCTCCAGGTGCACAGCGCCCGGCTTTTCTTCTTCAGCCAGGCGGAACGCTTCGCGCATACGGGCCGGGATGTTGTCGGCCGAGGCGAACTGGTGAGTGTACTTGGTGATGGGGTCCATCATGCCGCACACGTCAATGATCTGGAAGCGGCCCTGCTTGGACTTCTTGATCGGCTTCTGGCCGGTGATCATCATCATCGGCATGCCGCCCAGGTAGGCGTATGCACTGGCGGTTACCAGGTTGGTTGCACCAGGGCCCAGGGTCGACAGGCTGACGCCAGTCTTGCCGGTCAGGCGACCATAGGTGGCAGCCATGAAGCCCGCGGACTGCTCGTGGCGGGTCAGTACCAGCTTGATCTTCGACTTGCGCAGGGATTCCAGCAGGTCGAGGTTTTCCTCACCAGGAATGCCGAACACATACTCGACACCTTCGTTTTCCAGGCATTGCACAACGACATCGGCGGCCTTGGCCATCTTGCTTGTAACCTCAAGTGATAGGACGGAAAGTCCAGAAATGCGCAGCACGGTACGCTGGCATCGCTCGGTTCGGGGGCCAGGATTGCCCCGAACTTAAGTCTTGACGCAGCTTAAGCGCAAACAAGTCACGTTAATTTGCGAGAAATATTGTCGCACCGTACAGACGGCACAGATAGGAGGATACAGACAAAAGACATTTGGCTGCAGCGTCATAGCGCCGCATTGCCGGAGGACGGAAAAGACAAAACCCCTACCTGCATGTGCAGATAGGGGTTTTGCGAAATGAATCTTGACGATGACCTACTCTCACATGGGGAAACCCCACACTACCATCGGCGATGCATCGTTTCACTACTGAGTTCGG
>NZ_BQIJ01000028.1:0-39469 GCF_021602465.1 Pseudomonas urethralis | reverse complement strand
GGTGCAGGTAGCCCAGCACCGGCGCTGCGTCGAACTCCTTCAGTTGGTGTTCGGCCCAGCGCACGGGCAGCCAGGGGGACGGTTCGAAATGGCCTGGGCCGCGGTTATCGATGGTTTTCCACAAGTTAGGTAGTTGCGATTGCCAGTAGGCGGTGGACATGGTGCCGGGTGGTAATAGCACTTTATTGCCTTTGGCATGCTCGGCGGCTACATACCAATCTCCAAAGGCCTTGCTCCGGTCCCAATAAAACGCCCACAACTTGCCAAAGTCAGATTTTTTGTCCTGATTGTCCTCGGCGTCACGGGTGACGAAGGGGCGAATATAGCGGTCCACTCGGTCCGAACGTGTGACCAGCAGGCCAGTCATGCTTTCGTAGATCGTCGGAACCACGTGGCCATTTTGCAACCCCGGTGTACCGGGTTTGCGATAGCCGTTTCGCGTCACGTCACCGTCTTCACTTGCGATCAAGGCTTGTGGCACCTTCGGGTTATCGTCAAAAAAGGTGAACAGTCGCTCGATCATGCCTTGAGCATGCGTCGTGCTTTCATTGTCTTGCCACAAAAACTGGGTAACGCCCAAGGTCGCGGCGTTACGGCCTGAGTTGATCAGGCCTGCTGCACTGTCGGCGCTGTCGTAGGGGGCGGGCGGTCCCAGCGCAAACACCGGGATTGGCCAGTACGCTACTGCCTCACCTGCCGAGTTTTTGAATGCAATACGGACTTTAATGTCTCTGGAGCTTCGCCTTGTGTCTAATGATGGGTCGTAGTCTTTCGCGTCCTGCGAGTAAATCGATGCGAAATTGTCGTTCTTCTTTTTTATGAACTGCCAGATTTTGGATTGGCCATCTGTGTAAATTCCAAGTCCGACCCCACGAATTTCTAAGGCATAGGTGCGAACTTGAGTGGCCTGTTGTTCGGCGTTTCTGAGCTCCATCTGGTTGCGATAATTGGCAAACTCTGCCTTCTCGCTCGCCAGGGCATTACCCCACCAATGAATGCCGAAGATCATCAGTAGCGGGCCGACAATAGCGGCAATGCCCCAACTCATAACGGGTTTCATGATGCGAAGTACCAAGTCGGATTCCTGTGCTTTGAGTTGGACAATCCAGATGAAGCTGAGCCAGAGCACAACTAGCACTCTGGCGATCAGCTGATGGAGTTTGAGGCTGGGCGGCCCGAATCTCGTGACTACGCGATGCTCACAGTCAGCGCATGGCTGGCCACACCATGACACCCGCAGGCCAACCGATGGCCTTGCAGCACCACCGGCTTACCGTTCATGCGTCGGCTTGGGTGCCCTTCGACAAAGGCAAAAGCCCCTAGGTGGAGCGGGCAACTGGCCTTGTCGCCCAGCACCGCTGGCGTTTTACCCTTGATGGTATGGGTGCCAGCCAGCTGGCATGACAGCACGCTGCCCCCGCTGCTGGTGGGGTCGCCCAGGCAGATGGGAGCACTCATCCTTCGGATCGTCCGATACTTGGGAGGCCATACTTGAACGGGTCTGCGCCACGGTTCTGCTGGTTCTTCGCCTTGCGTGCCTCGTCTGGCGGGCTGATCATCTGCACGGTAAGGCTGCCGTCGCTGCCGGCATACACCACGGCACTGGCACCACCGTCGAGGTAGCTGGCAATGGTGGCCAGGTTGATTTCCACCAGCGCGCCGCTGACGCCGGTATTGCCCAGCCGGCGACCGATGTCATAGCCCTCTTCGACATTGCCCACGTCCAGGCCTTGGCCATCGGTATTGAGGCTGTGCAGGGCGTTGGTCAGGGCGATTTCCGCTTCAGAGTTATTAGTGGTGTCGTAGAACACGCGCACCGGTTTTTGCCCGGCGGGCAGGGTATCGAGGGCCTTGAGCCAACCTGCCTGCAAGGCCTTCGCCTGCAACGCGGGTTTGAGGCGCTTGCCGTGTTCGTCCTGCATCGGGACCTTGATCGGACGGTGCAGGTAGCCCAGCACCGGTGCTGCGTCGAACTCCTTCAGTTGGTGTTCGGCCCAACGCACGGGCAGCCAGGGGGACGGTTCGAAATGGCCAGGGCCGCGATTACTGATGGTTTTCCACAAGGTGGGTAGCTGCGACTGCCAGTAGGTGCTGGACATGGTGTATGAGAGTGCTGGCGCTTTAGCGCCTTTGGCCTGTTCGTCAGCCTTATACCAGTCTAGGAATGTTTTGCTCCGGTCCCAATAAAACGCCCACAACTTACCAAAGTCAGTTTTTTTGTCCTGATTGTCTTCGGCTTCATGAGTGACGAAGGGGCGAATGTAGCGATCCACTCGGTCCGAGCGCGTGACCAGCAGGCCTGTCGCGTTTTCGTAGATCGTCGGAACCACGTGGCCATTTTTCAGTCCCGGTGTGCCCGGTTTGCGGTAAGGGTCACGCGCCACGTCACCGTCCTGGCTCGCGATCAAGGCCTGTGGCACCTTGGGGTTATCGTCAAAAAACGTGAACAGTCGCTCGATCATGCCTTGAGCATGGGTAGTGTTTTGATCGTCTTGCCACAGAAATTGCGTAACGCCTAAGGTCGCAGCATTACGCCCTGAATTGATCAGGCCTGCTGCTCTGTACCCTTTTGCGTAGGGATCGGGCGGCCCAAGCGCAAACACTGGGATTGGCCAGTATGCCACCGCTTCACCTGCCGAATTTTTGAATGCGATACGGGCTTTGATGTCTGCGGAGCTTTCCCTAACGTCTAAAGACGGGTCGTAGTCTTTCGCGTCCTGCGAGTAGATCGAAGTGAAGTTGTCGTTTTTCTTTTTGATAAATTGCCAGATTTTGGACTGGCCATCTGTGTAAATCCCAAGTCCGACTCCTCGAATTTCCAAGGCGTAGGTGCGGACTTGGGTGGCCTGTTGTTCGGCGTTTCTGAGCTCCATCTGGTTGCGATAATTGGCAAACTCTGCCTTCTCACTTGCCAGGGCTTTGCCCCACCAATGAATGCCGAAGATCATCAGTAGCGGGCCGACAATAGCGGCAATGCCCCAGGCCATGACGGGTTTCATATCGCGAAGTACCATGCCGGTTTCCTGTGCTTTGAGTTGGACTATCCAGATGAAGCTGAGCCAGAGCACAAATAGCACTCCGGCGATCAGCAGATAAGGTTTCAGGTTGGGCCGTGATTTAGGGGAAGATGGGTAATCCTTCATCGACCGGCTCCACTGTCAGATGCTTTGACTATCAGAGACGGTGGCGTGAGCGAGACGAGGCTTGAAGGCGGGAAGAGGCCCAATTCATAATAATCACTACTGGCATTAACTAATGTTTGAGCCTCTTCGCTCAGTCGCGACCAAGCCGGTAGTTCTTTGATTTTTTGTAAGCTTCTGTTATCCATCTTCCAATCCGCAATCGCTACCAACACCTCCCGCATATCCGGATCATCAAGGCTGTGCGCCTGGCCAATTGCAATATCCATCGCCGTCACCCAACGTTGATTCTCCGGGCTACGCAGAACAGCCGAGTGGTAGCTGTTAGGCTCCCTTTCTTTCGGATCTTTGCGCATCCGCTCCTGGATTTCATTAGGCGTTTCTTCACGATAAATGACGTACTCCTTCACCTCTGAGCCTCGATGCACGGCCGCTTGGCTAATGCCTGAAGTTTGATCGCCGGGCTCTTTGCCAGCGTTCAACCGGGCCAGTTCTTCATCCGAGTTCACGCGATAAGGGCTGGTACGCACCTTGAACCATTTGAAGCGGGCACTCGGATTGCCCAGCGCGGAGCGGATACTCACGTCATCGGGGCTGTCCTTGCCTGCCCGGGTGGGTGTGCCCGGTTCTACCTCGCCGCCAAACAGATCTGGCGCATAGGGTGGGCATAAAGGTTCGGCATTGATCAGCACTTCCTCACCTTTTGCTATTGGTGCTTGCGAGGCCACGGCGCCGCCTGTCCACCCGCCAGGGTAGCGGGGTTCCCCTTTGGCGCGCAGCACCGTTTGTTGTATGGCGTCGCCGACCAGTACCGGGTTACCGTCGCGATGACGCTTGGTCCACAGGCGCTGGAAAAACCGCACGGACTGCAAAGCCGACATCGCCGGTTTACCGTCCGGCAAGGTATTGGGCACCCCATAGGTACCGATGCCATGCACGTCGTCCAGGGCGACCGTGGTGTCGTCCGGGCAGAAGTACAGGTAAACCTTGCCGCGATTGTCACGCTCGGGAAAAACGGTGAAGTTGCCGACCTTGTCCCTGCGCGTACCCTGTATGGGTGACCACCTGGGGCCCGTGCGACCGCCGTAGGTCTTGCTGTCCCTGAGTGCGGCCAACGGCGGCTGGGCGTGGGGCGCCTGGGTGACGGCGGTGACGATGTTGATCAAGGTCGCGAGTGTGTCGTGGCCTTTGGGGGTGGCCTTGGGCAGCACACTGTAAGGCGTATCCACCATGATGACGGTGTCGGCACAGCGTTGGCCCTTGTCGATCAACAGGGCTTGCGCAAGCAGGGTAATCAAGGTGCCTTGACTGTGGCCCATGATGGTGATGGTTTCATCAGGCGATACACGGCGGATCTCACTGACCAACATGGCCAATCGCGTTGCTGCCAGCACAAAGTAACGCCGGTGTGGCCCTTTACCCATGTACTGGGTGTTGGAGAGCATGGGTTGTGCGAGATGCCGGATAAACTTGGCAAAGCCGGGGCTGTACATCTCCAGCAGGTTGTTGGTGGCATTGGCGAAGAACCCGCCGCCTTTGGCGAAGTGCCGGTCCAGACGGTTATCGAATATGTCCTGGTATTGACCGCGCAGTTTGGTCGGGTCGTCGTTTTTATCGCGCTTGATCTCGCCAGGCTCAGCGCGATAGCCCCAGTAGAACGGGATCATCAGGCTGCGGGTTTTCGGGTCGGCCGTGTCTCGCCGATAGAGGTACGTGTCTGGATCGTCCAGCTTCGCAATGTCATCTTCACTGCGCTCTTTAACTGGGCGTTTGTCCGCAGCACTGTAGGCAGCCCCGTACCGCCCCGCCTTCAGATCAGGCCGGTCCAAACGCTCATTCATCCCCTGGCACAACCCTGTCTCCACCGACTCGTAGGAAGCCCCCGGGTCATTCACGCCGTGCAAGAAGATCACCACTCCCGGCAGGTCGGCGGGCACTTCCATTTTGCGTTCGGTACTGAAGTTGGGTACCAGCCGTGTGACGCTTTCAGCCACGGTGATTTGATCGCCACTCACTGGCTGCCTCCTTTGCTGCTGGTGCTGCGCAGGGCAGCCACTTGTGCCCGGTGCATCGCTTCGCGCTCGACGCGTTCGGTAAGCCCGCTGGCATCGGTCAGGCCCTGTACGGTACTGCCGTCTTCAAGCGTGATCTGATAGGCGTGGTCTACGGCCATGCGCACGCTGTCGTCGGCGTGCCCCGGATAGTGGAAGGCCAGGCGTTGTGCCGCCGGGTCGCGGTTGAATGCTGGCACCTGGGCGCTGTCGGTCTTGGGGCCGACCCAGTCATGCTCGCTGGCATGGACGATCACCTTGCCCTGGCTGCCGATTTCGACACCGCCACCGATCTTGATGTAACTGCCATCGTCGGCCACCAAACGAATGGTGGGTGCGGTGACGACCACCTCGCCTTCAGCGGCCGACAAGTGCAGGTTCTTTTGGGCATTGACGGTGATGTCGTCTTCCTGGGCCTGGACCAGCACTTTGCCGCGATTGGCGATCGCGCTGATGCCCTCATCCTGTGCGAACGCGCTGATGCCTTTGCCGGCTTGCAGACGCATGGCGGCGCCGCTGGTCAACTGCAGATGGTCCTGGGCGGTGGTGTCGTGGTTCGCGCCGGCATAGTGCAGTTGCGAGCGTGGGGTGGCACTGGCAATACCCGCTTCTGCCGCAACGGCCATGACGGGTTCGCCAGCGCTGTCGCTGTCGGGTACTGGCCACTGTTTCAGCGCCTGGCTCAAGGTGTCGATGCCCTCGCTGTCCACCGCTGCGCCGCCTCGTGCGGCGGCCGTTTGCCCAAGGCTTTTGAACAACTCGCCACATTCGGCCAGCAGCGTGAGCAGCTCTTCGCGGTCCAGCTGCGAACCGGTCGCGTCCTGGCGGGCATAGGTGGTCAGCAACAGGCCTTGGGCGGCGCGCAGGGCAATCGCGGCGTCGGTGCGCAATTCGGCACCGTTGCCACGGGCCTTGGCCTGGCCGTCGATACGTGGCTCGGTGAGCTTGCCCAGGTTGAGTGCCGTGGCGTGGTGCGTGGTACCGACACGGGCACGCAAGGCGCCCGGTGTGTCATCGAACAACAGCTCGTTGAAACCCCGGCCTTTGTGTTCCTGGGTCTGAATGCCGGAGAGCGCACGGTTGCCTGGCAGGCCCGCGGCTTTGCTGAAACGCGGCGGTGTGTGGTCGGCGTTGTACAGCACCGAGGTGACCACGGGGCGGTCGATATCGCCAGCCAGAAAGGTCACCAGCACCTCCTGGCCGATACGTGGCAGGAACTGATGACCGAAGCCGCTGCCTGCGCTGGGCATCGCTACCCGCACCCAGGTGGTGCCCTGCGGCAGGCTGTCGCCGCGCTGCCAGTGGAACCTGACCTGGATCCGCGCCAGCTCGTCGGTAAAGACTTCATCGCCCTCCGGCCCGACCACGATCGCACTGAGTGGCCCGTTGATGGTAGGGCGTGGCACGGTGATCGGGTGACGGTAAGGGATGCTCTGGCGAATGCAGACGAACTGATTGTCGTAACCCGCTGGCTCATCGGAAAAGTAGTTGTTGCGCCCTTGGTGCGCGACCGATACCAGCAGGAACTGGCGGGCGTCTGCCGGGCCGTGTTCATGGTCGAAGTGCTGGGTGAGTTCGAAGCTGTAGCCCGGCCGCATGGCCCGGCAATTGCTGTTGCCGGTGAAGGTCTTGGCCTGGGCCTCGATGATCTCCAGATGGCGACGCACCAGCGCCTCGCCCTCGTCGCGCAGGCCATGGCTGTAGGCACCGAAAAAATCGTAGACCTCGTAGGGCGGGGCGTCGCCTTGCTCGTTGAGGCTGTCCATGTCGATGGACAGCGGATTCCTTGGCTGCTTGTAGTCGAATGTCTGGATGGCCATCTTGCCCGGTTGCAAGGTCCGGTGGCTGCGCCACTGGGTGATCGAATCACTGGACTCGGTGACAAAGGCGCTGTGGTAGCGGATTCGCGGTTGTTCGGGCAGCGCTTCCAGCCCCTCGGAGCGATCGGTGATGATCAGGCTGTGCCCATCCTGGCGGTGGTCGAAGTAGAAGAACAGGCCGTCCTGCTCCAGTAGACGCAGCACGAAATTCAGGTCGGTTTCGCGGTACTGGGTGATGTAGCTGTGGGACTTGAGCGGCCTGAGCAGGCGAAACTCGAATTGGCGCAACCCGCCGTAATGCTCGAACACCGTGCGAATGACCGTTTCAATGGTCTGCTCTTGAAAGATCCGCGAATCGACGCGGCGCGACAGCATCCACAGCCATGGGCTGAGTGTCGCGCTGTAACGCGCCAGGCCACCGTCGCTGCCGAGCAGGTTGAACCGGGTGATATGGCCATGGATGGGGCGCATGCTGCCGTCGGCCAGTTCGATCTCCAGCAGGGCAGGCTGGCCCATCAATGATTTGAGTTCGAGCCGGGCATCCTGGCTGATCAGCGCCAGCTCGAAGCTGAACAGTGTGGACAACCCTTCGTTGCCGCTGAAGTGCTCCAGCAACAGCGCCTGATCGCCTTGGATCGGGCTGGTGAACGTGATCAAACGGCGGTGCTGGGGTGTAAAAATGCTCGTCAATTCCATCGACGTCATATTCCTTGGCGAAACAAGCGGCGCAAGTTATCACAGTTTTTGGCATAACTGGCCCGCACAGGGCGGGCCAAAACTTGTCAAGACGTGACGGTCATTCCATTGTCAGGTTATTTCACCTATCGTCGGGCCTTCGTCCCTTATCGATCCGTCAACCGCCATGCACAACGTCATCGTCATCACCGGTGCCAGCCGTGGCATCGGTGCCGCCACCGCCCTGCAGGCCGCCCGTGAGGGCTATCGCATCTGCATCAACTACCACGCCGACGACCAGGCCGCCGAAAGCATCCTCGCCCAGGTTCGCGCTCTCGGCGCCGAAGCCATCACCGTGCGCGCCGACGCCAGCGTCGAGGACGAGGTGATCCAGCTGTTCCACCGCGTCGACCAGGAACTCGGCCCGGTGACTGCCCTGGTCAACAACGCGGGCACCATCGGCCAGCAAAGCCGTGTCGAGGCCATGTCCGAGTTCCGCCTGCTGAAGGTGATGAAGACCAACGTCGTCGGCCCCATGCTCTGTGCCAAGCACGCCCTGCTGCGCATGGCCCGCCGCCACGGGGGGGCTGGCGGGGCGATCGTCAATGTGTCCTCGATCGCGGCGCGCCTGGGCTCACCCAACGAGTACGTAGACTACGCCGCCTCCAAAGGCGCGCTGGATACGTTCACCATCGGCCTGGCCAAGGAAGTGGCGGGCGAGGGCGTGCGGGTCAACGGTGTACGACCGGGCTACATCCATACCGGTTTCCATGCGCTGTCCGGTGACCCTGACCGCGTGACCAAGCTCGAACCCGGCCTGCCCATGGGCCGCGGCGGCCGCGCCGAAGAAGTGGCCGAGGCGATCCTCTGGTTGCTGTCGGAAAAGGCCTCGTATTCCACCGGCAGCTTCATCGACCTCGGCGGCGGGCGCTGAACGCTGCCCCGTCAGGGCAGCTCACCCGCCAGCAACTGACGGACCCGTTCGGCCAGCGCTTCGAGCTCGAAGGGTTTGGTCAGCACGCTGGTGCCCTGCAGCAGTTGGCCATCGCTGAGTGCCGCGCTCGCGTCGTAGCCGGTGATGAACAGGACCTTGAGGTCCGGATACAGTTGCCGGCAACGCTCCGCCACCTGGCGGCCATTGGGGCCGTCGGGCAGGCCGATATCGCTCAGCAGCAGGTCGGGTTGCGCGCACTGCTGCATATGCGCCAGCGCGGCCGTGCCATTGGCGAAGGCTTCGACCTGGTAGCCCAGTTCTTCCAGCACTTCGCCGACCACCAGCCGCAGCGCCGCCTGGTCTTCCACCAGGACGATGCGTTGCCCAACCGAATCGCTGCCTGTCAGCGTCTTGCGCTGTGCCGGCCGGGCCGCAGCAACAGGCTGTTCAGGGTGACGCGGCAGGTACAGGTCGACCCGTGTGCCCTGGCCAGGCGAGGAAATCAGGCGTAGCTGGCCGCCCGACTGGCGCACGAAGCCATAGGTCATCGACAGCCCCAGGCCCGTCCCATGGCCCATGGGTTTGGTCGAGAAGAACGGGTCGATTGCGCGCGCCGCTACGGTTGCGGTCATGCCGCAGCCGGTGTCGGCAACACTGAGCCTTACGTAGTCCCCGGCGGCCAGTTCCAGCGCCTGGGCCTGCTCGTCGTCGAGCGTGAGATTGTCGCCCTGGATGTCGATGGTACCGCCGCCCGGCATGGCGTCACGTGCGTTGATGCACAGGTTGAGCAGGGCGCTTTCCAGCTGTGGCGGGTCGATGAAGGTTGGCCATGGCCGAGTCAGGAAGCGGCTGTGCAAGCTGATGGATGGGCCGATGGTGCGGCGAATCAGTTCTTCCATGCCAAGAACCAGCGCCGCGACGTCGGTCGACCGCGGTTGCAGGGTCTGCTGGCGGGAGAAGGCCAGCAACCGGTGGACCAGGGCCGAGGCTTTTTGCGCCGAGCCGCTGGACAGCGCCAGCAATGGTTCAAGCTCTGCGTAACGCTGCTGGCCCAGGCGCTGCTGCATCAGCTCCTGGGCGTTGATGATGCCGCCCAGCAGGTTGTTGAAGTCATGGGCGATGCCGCCGCTGAGCTGGCCCACGGCCTCCATTTTCTGCGCCTGGCGCAGCGCCTGCTCGGCCTCGGCCAGGCGCCGCTGCTCCTCAACCCGGTCGGTGATGTCGTAGGCAAACAGATAAGCGCCTTGCACGCTGCCGTCATGCTCTCGCAGGGCGTTGAAACGCAGTTCATAGTGACGTGGCCCGAACCTGCCGATCTCGGTGAACCGCTCCCCCGCCAGTGCCCGGCGCCACATCGGCATGATCAGGTCATGGTCCGCCGGGTGGCTGGCCAGCACCGCTGGCAGGTGTTCGCCGACTTCGGGTGTGTGGCCATACAAGGCGTGGAAGTCATGTTTGGCCTGGCGGTTGACTGCCAGCCAGCGCAGCTGGGTATCGACCACATGCACGTTGAGCAGGCTGTCCTCGACCAGTTCGGCAAACCGGCGGCGTTCGGCCAAGGCTGCGCTGACCCGCTGTTCGAGTTCGGCATTCAGCCGCTGCAGTGCCACCTCGGCCTTGCGCCGCTCGGTGACATCGGTAAACAGCACCGCGACCTGGCGGCGCTCGGCAGGCTCCACACGGAAGGTGATCACCGACAGCACACGGCCGGTGGCGACCAGCTCCTGCTCGAATTGCAGCGGTTCGCCCGTGCGTAATACCGCACCGTAGCGGGCGACCCAGTCGTCCGCCTCGTCGGGCACCATCTCGCGCAGTTTCTGCCCGACGACGTTGGGGATGCCGGCATGCTTGGTGTAGGCGGCATTGGCCAGGACATGCACATAGTCGCTGAGTGGGCCATGGGGGCCGTCGAAGAATTCGATGACGCAGAATCCTTCATCCATGGTGTCGAACAGGAAGCGATAGATGCTTGGGTCCTGATGTTCGTGGTGCTGCAGCAGCTGTGATTCCAGCTGTGCGTTACGTTGGCGCAGGGTTTCGACTTCCTGACGCAGTGCGAGCAGCTCGCGTTGGGGCATGGCGACGTCCGGCACAAATGAGTGGCCAGACTTTACCTGCCCGCAAGGCCGCCGCATAGCGGCCTAAGGGGGCAACCCCCGGTTTTTCAGCAACTGCTCGACTTGCTGGTTGAGGGTAGCCAGCGCGAACGGTTTGTACATGACCGCGCAATGCTTGCCCGGGCTGACATCGACCCGATTGCTGGCATAGCCGGTGATGTACAGGACGTCGACGACGCCAGGCAGTTGCTGGCAGGCCGCCGCGACCTGGTAGCCATCGATGCCGCCCGGCAAGCCGATATCGGTGATCAGCAGGTCAGGGCGCAAGCCTTTTTCCAGGGTTTCCAGTGCGCGGCGGCCATCGCTGCAGGCGTGTACGTCATGCCCCTGTTCTTCGAGCATCTCGCTGATCAGCAGGCGCAGAGTGTCCTGGTCCTCCACCAGCAGAACTACACGGGGCGCTGCGTGAACCTGCTGCTCCGGCGCCTGTGGCTGCGCGCTGGGTTGCCCGGCATCGTCGCCGCCGGCCCGGGGCAGGTAGAGGTGGATGCAGGCGCCTTGCTCCGGTTCGCTGACAATGCGCAACTGGCCGCCTGACTGGCGCACGAAACCATACACGATCGACAAGCCAAGGCCGGAACCGTGGCCCAGGGGTTTGGTGGTGAAGAAAGGCTCGAACGCTCTTTGCAGGACGTCGGCGGACATGCCCATGCCGGTGTCGCAGACACTCAGATGCAGGTAGGCGCCGCTGGGCAGGTCCAATGCGCGTGCCTGCAGATCATCGAGCCAGGTGTTTTCGCTGGCAATGCGCAGCGTGCCCCCCTGAGGCATGGCATCACGGGCATTGATGCACAGATTGAGCAATGCGTTCTCCAGCTGGTGCGGGTCGATGCGCACCAGCCACTGGTTGCTCAGGGTCTGGTCAATGAAGGTGATGCGCGCGTCGAGCGAGCTGGCGATCAGCTCATGCATGCCTGCCACCAGTTGCTGCACATCTACCGCCTGCGGCATCAGGGTCTGTTGGCGCGAGAACGCCAGCAGACGCTGAACCAGCGAGGCTGCCCGTTGAGCGTTTTGCCGGGCGAGGCCCAGTAGCCGGGTGGAGTCCTGGTAGCGCTGTTCAGCCTGGCGTTGCTCGGCCATTTCCAGGGCACCCAGGATGCCGCCGAGGAGGTTGTTGAAGTCATGGGCAATGCCGCCAGTCAGCTGGCCCACGGCTTCCATTTTCTGCGATTGGCGCAGGGCTTCTTCGATCCTGCGCACGCGCTCCTGTTCGGCGACGCGCGCGCTGATGTCGTAGGCGAACAGGTAACCCCCCTGGATGTGCTGCTGGGCGTCGCGCAGGGTGTTGTAGCTGATTTCGTAGTGGCGCGGGGCGTCGGGCGGGCCCAGGGCGATGATGTCGGTGAACGCCTCGCCGGCCAGCACGCGCGGCCATACCGGCTCCAGCCATTTGACGATGTCGGGCTGGTTGGCAATGAACGCTGGGATGTAGTCGCCCACCTTTGGCACGAAGCCGCGCAGGCGCTTGAAGGTCTCCTGCGCGGTGCGGTTGATCGCCAGCAGGCGGAAGTTGCGATCAGCCGCGAACACGTTGGCCTGACTGTGGTCGACCAGTTCGCCCAGCAGCCTGCTGTTGGCCTGGGCCTGGTCGATACGTGCCTGCAGTTGCTGGGTGGAAGGCGTCGAGTCGTCAGGCATCATCGTGGCGATCCAGCGTGGGGGTCGCCCAACTATAGCTGCAGTTTTTCAGGCCTTCCTTCAGAACGAGCGGATGATGCGCCCCAGGGTTTCCATGGCCCGTTCGGCGGCCTCGTTCCAGGGTGAACCGTAGTTCAGGCGAATGCAGTTGCCAAAGCGCCGGGTAGGCGAAAAGATCGGCCCCGGTGCGATGCTGATGCCTTGGGCCAGGGCCATGTGGAACAGTTTCAGGGCATCCATCTGCTCGGGCAGCTCCAGCCACAGGAAATAGCCGCCGGCGGGCTGGCTGACGCGGGTCTGCGCCGGGAAATGACGGGCGATGGCTGCCAGCATGTTGGCCTGCTGACCCTCCAGGGCGTAGCGCAACTTGCGCAGGTGACGGTCGTAGCCGCCGTGTTGCAGGTAATCGGCGATGGCCGCCTGGGCCGGCATCGAGGCGCACAACGAGGTCATCAGCTTCAGCCGCTCGATCTTCTGTGCGAAGCGCCCGGCCGCGACCCAGCCGATGCGATAACCCGGCGCCAGGCTTTTGCTGAACGAGCCGCAATGCATCACCAGGCCTTGGGTGTCGAAGGCCTTGGCCGGTTTGGGAGCTTGCTGCGAGTAATACAGCTCGGCGTAGACATCATCCTCGATCAGCGGCACCTGGTGGCGGCTCAGCAACTCGACCAGCGCCTGCTTCTTCGCTTCGGGCATGCTGGCACCGACCGGGTTCTGGAAATTGGTCATGCACCACACCGCTTTGACCGGGTGCTTGTCGAGGGTCTGGGCCAGCACGGCCAGGTCCATGCCCTCGCGCGGGTGCACCGGGATCTCCACGGCCTTGAGCTTGAGCCGCTCCAGCACTTGCAGGCAGGCATAGAAGGCCGGCGCCTCGATCGCCACCAGGTCGCCGGGCTCGGTGACCGCCTGCAGGCACAGGTTCAAGGCTTCGAGCGCGCCATTGGTGATCAGCAGTTCTTCCATCGGCAGCATCAGCCCACCGACCATGTAGCGCAAGGCAATCTGGCGGCGCAGTTGCGGGTTGCCCGGCGACAGGTCGGTGACCACCATGCGTGGGTCCATGGCCCGGCTGGCACTGGCCAGCGAGCGTGACAGGCGCTGCAGCGGGAATAGCTCGGGGCTGGGGAAGGCCGAGCCGAACGGTACGGTGCCGGGGTCCTTGATCGAGTCGAGGATGGAGAACACCAGGCCGCTGACGTCGACCTCGGTCGATTCGCTGATAGGCTCCAGCGCCTGGGGTTCACTGAACTGGCGCGGGGCGTGGGCGTTGACGAAGTAGCCCGAGCGCGGCCGTGCGCGGATCAGCCCACGGCGCTCGAGCAGGTAGTAGGCCTGGAACACGGTGGACGGGCTGACGCCGTGGGTCTGGCTGGCGTAGCGCACCGAAGGTACGCGCTGGCCTGGGCCGAGCACCCCGGAGCGGATCAGTTCGGCAATGTCGTCGGCGAAGCGTTCGTAGCGTTTCATGGGGGCTCGGCAGGCAAGGTGAAGTGTCAGTGTAAGGGATCAACGGTTCAGTGGTGCCACGAAGCGGCTGTGAGCCACGCTGCGCACGGCGGGCTGGTCGCTGTCGCGGATTTCGAAAGCCAGTGCCTGCGAACTGCTGGCCGGCCGCTCGGCCAGCAGGGCCACCGACACTGGCATCTCGCTCATTTCCCCGGCCGGGATACTGAACTCGGTAGCGCCATGCAGTTCGAAGCCCTCGGCATCGACCAGGCGCAGGTGGTAGCGCTGAGGCTGCGCGGTCTTGTTGATGATCTTGAGCAGGTAGATGTTCTCGATCTGGCCCTGGGCGTTTTCGCGGAACAGGCCGCGGTCCTTGATCACGTCCAGCGACACCATCGGGCGCATCTGCAGCGCCGCAACCAGGGCGCCGATCATCAGCAGCAAGGCGGCGGCGTAGCCCAACAGACGCGGGCGCAGCCAATGGGGGGTGCCGCCTTGCAGGCTATGTTCGGACTTGTAGCCGATCAGGCCGCGTGGGTAACCCATCTTGTCCATCACCTTGTCGCAGGCATCGATGCAGGCGGCGCAACCGATGCAGGCCATCTGCAGGCCATCGCGGATGTCGATGCCCGTGGGGCATACCTGCACGCACAGGGTGCAATCGATACAATCACCCAGGCCCTGGGCGCGCGGATCACTGCCTTTCTTGCGTGGCCCACGGGATTCGCCGCGACGCGGGTCGTAGGCCACGGCCAGGGTGTCCTTGTCGAACATCACGCTCTGGAAGCGTGCATAAGGGCACATGTGCAGGCACACCGCTTCGCGCAGCCAGCCGGCATTTATGTAGGTGGCCGCCGTGAAGAACAGCACCCAGAACAGCGCCACGCCGCCCAGTTGCAGGGTGAGCAGTTCATGGGCCAGGGGGCGGATCGGGGTGAAGTAACCGACGAAGGTCAGCCCGGTGAGCACGCCGATGGCCAGCCACAGGCTGTGCTTGAGCGTGCGCCGGGCCAGTTTGTTCAGGCTCCAGGGCGCGGCGGCCAGCTTGATGCGCTGGTTGCGGTCGCCTTCGGTGACCTTTTCGCACCACATGAACAGCCAGGTCCAGATGCTTTGTGGGCAGCTGTAACCGCACCACACCCGGCCGGCGTAGACCGTGATGGCGAACAGGCCGAAGGCACAGATGATCAACAGCGCCGAGAGGAGGATGAAATCCTGCGGCCAGAAGGTGGCGCCGAAGATGTGGAACTTGCTCTCGGCCAAGTCCCATAACACGGCCTGGCGGCCGTTCCATTCGAGCCAGGCGGTGCCGAAGAACAGCACGAACAGCGCGCCAGCGAAGGCAATGCGCAGCGTGCGGTACAGCCCGGTGAAACTGCGGGTATGGATGCCCGTGGCGGCAATCTGGATGGCAGGGATACGTTGGGTCATGGCGTCGGTGCTCTTACGGCCTCGATCAGGCACGAGCACTATGGCCCCCCCACTGTTTTCAGCACAGGCTCAGGTCAGGCAATAAAAACCATATCAGATTGCTGCGAAGTGTGTCCGAAGCCTCAGATCACGGAACCTGGGGTGCTGGCCTTGAGATGCCTGCGGCTATCTACCGCACCTGCCACGGTCAGCGCGTCGGCTTCGGATTCGGTGATCGGGAACCGCTCGCCGGCGAGAATGGCCACGGACATGCGCAGCTGCTCGTCGGTGACGATCTCGATTTCGGGCCCTTTGCCTTCGATGCGCAGCTTGTCGCCAATCAGGGTGCAGCGTTGGGTGCTTTCTTCGACTTCGATGGGCATGGTGTGGTCCTCCGGTGGCGGTTACAGGCTGTGACCGCAGGCAGCGGCTGGATGCTGCATCGGCGTGCCGGGTGGGCACTTTGCGGGGCGTGCAAGGGTCAACTTTATCAGGCGCCTTTGCCGGCCTCTTCGCGGGTAAACCCGCTCCTACAGGTATCTGTGCAGCCTGTGCAGTACCTGTAGGAGCGGGTTTACCCGCGAAACGGCCGGGGCAGGCGGAGCATATTTTCAACCCGGTAGGGCATCCATGGAGCTGATCTGGCAAGCCATTCAAGCTGAGTTCGCCGACATCACCGATATTCGCGAAGTAATTCAGATCCTTGTGCGATTATTGATGGCGGCACTGCTTGGCGCCGTGCTGGGCTTCGAGCGCGAACACAAAGGCAAATCTGCCGGGGTGCGCACGCACATGCTGGTCTCCCTGGGCGCGGCGCTGTTCGTGCTCGCGCCGAGCATGGCGGGTGCTGATGAGCAGGCGCTGAGCCGGGTGATCCAGGGTATCGTCGCCGGCATCGGCTTTCTCGGTGCGGGCACCATCCTCAAGGGTAACGGCCAGGACACCAGCCACGTGAAAGGCCTGACTACCGCTGCAGGGCTCTGGATGACGGCGGCCATCGGTACTGCCGCAGGCATGGGGCGAGAGGCCACGGCACTGATCAGCACGGTGCTGGCGCTGTTGGTACTGGGCACGATGCCGCTGCTGGTCGAGAAGGTCGAGAGGCAGGACGAAGAGAAGCAGAAAGAAGAGGGCAGGAAGCACTGAGGGGAGCCGAAGCTCCCCTCAAAGCGTTGTTGCTTGCTCTTTTCTTATTATTGAGGCCGGCCTTTTGTTGTTTTTGTAGGCCAGCCTTGGTGTTGCGTGCGACCCCCATCCGGGGTCAAGAGCAAACGTATTTTTTTGAGCGCTGACCTGCTTTCATCCGCTGGATCCGAAGCTGACTGCCGCTACCTTGAGGTAGTTTTATTGTTCTGTGCCAGCCCGCGGGGCGAACCCCTGAAAAGCCTGTCGACTCCAAAAAAATCTGCTTGCTGCGCCTCTGCCGTGTTGTTCTTGTTATGTCAGAGCCGTTACATGTTGTTTTTATTGGTTATCGCGTTTTTCTTGTTGTTGTACCAAACCTATAGCAGGCGCCGTGCCAACTTTTTAAAAGCCTTAAAAATCAATGAGTTGACCAGGTGGGGCGAAAACGGGCGGCCTGACAATCCATCGATTTGTTTCCCTGTTACCCGATTTTTTGCTGAAAACTGCGGGGGAGGTAACACTCACCCACACTCATGTGACACCTGCATGAAACTCATGCTGCGCTGCGCGCACGGGCCACCCGCGAACCATTGGCCCTGCCCAGCACCGCGCTGATGCGCTGCCCGGCGGCGATCAGCCGGTCGAGGTCGATACCGGTCTCGATGCCCAGCCCCTGCAGCAGGTACAGCACATCCTCGGTGGCGATGTTGCCGGTGGCGCCCTTGGCATAAGGGCAACCCCCCAGCCCGGCCACCGAGCTGTCGAATACGCTGATGCCTTCGAGCAGGCTGGCGTACACGTTGGCCAGGGCCTGGCCATAGGTGTCATGGAAGTGGCCAGCCAGCTGCGCGCGGGGCACCACGGCCGAGACCACCTCGAACAGCCGGCGGGTGTCACCGGCCGTGCCGGTGCCGATGGTGTCACCCAGCGATACCTCGTAGCAGCCCATGTCGTGCAGCGCTCTGGCGACCGGGGCCACTTGCTCGGCACTGACCTTGCCTTCATAAGGGCAGCCCAGCACACAGGACACGTAACCGCGCACCCGCACGCCGTGGCTGCGCGCGGCCTCCATGATCGGTTCGAAGCGCTGCAGGCTTTCGCTGATCGAGCAGTTGATGTTGCGCTGGGAGAAGGCTTCGGAGGCAGCGGCGAACACCGCCACTTCCTTCACCCCGGCAGCCAGGGCGTCTTCGAAGCCGCGCAGGTTTGGGGCAAGTGCGGCATAGGTAACACCTGCACGCGGGTGAATGCCGGCGAACACTTCGGCGGAACCGGCCATCTGCGGCACCCATTTGGGCGAAACGAAGCTGCCGACCTCGATATAGCTCAGCCCGGCGTCGGTCAGGTCGTCGACCAGGCGCACCTTGTCGGCGACGCTGATGGGCTGGGCTTCGTTCTGCAGGCCGTCGCGCGGGCCGACTTCGACCAGGCGGACTGTTGCGGGCATGGGCATGGTGGGGTTCCTGTCAGCGTTTGTCGTTGTTGTTCAGGGTGGCGGCCAGGGCCTGTTCGCAGCGCTCCTGGGCGGTGTCCAGTTCCAGCTGCATCTGGTGGATGTCGAGCATCTGCTGTTCGAGCTGGGCGCGACGCTCGGCGATCTTCGCCAGCATGCTGTGGAGCTGCTTGAGGTTGCCGCTGCTGGGGTCGTACAGCTCGATCAGCTCGCGGCATTCGGCCAGCGAGAAGCCGATGCGCTTGCCACGCAGGATAAGCTTCAGGCTGACCTTGTCACGGGCCGAATAGATGCGCTCCAGACCACGCCGCTCGGGGCTCAGCAGGCCCTGTTCCTCGTAGAAGCGGATGGCGCGGGTGGTGATGTCCAGTTCGCGGGAGAGGTCGGAGATGCTGTAGGTCTGGCTGCTCATGCTTGGGCTCGGCGTGGGGTATGGCAGTATCCTGAAGGCAGGTTGACGTATACGTCAAGCAGATCAGTCGGGCTGTACCGCACGCCGGTAACCATTGGGCGTCTGCCCGCTCAGGCGCTTGAAGAAGCGGGCGAAGTAGGTCGGGTCGCTGAAACCCAGGCTGTCTGACAGCTGGCCGATGCTCATGCGTGTATAGATGAGGTTGCGCCGTGCCTCGAGCAACAGGCGTTGATGGATGACCTGCAACGCGGTCTGCCCGCTCAGCGCCCGGCACAGTTGGTTGAGCTGCAGGCTGGAGATGTTCAAGCGTGCGGCGAATTCCTCGACCGACAGGTGTTCGCGGTAATGCGCTTCTACCAGGCGCAGGTACTGCCCCAACAACTGCCGGTCACGCTCGTCCCGGTTGCGTGGGGCCTGGCCCAGTTGCTGGCGGCGGCTGATCCACACCATCAGCGCGGTCACCAGCGCGTCGAGCATGGTCGCCCGTGCGGGCGCGTTGCCCTGGTATTCCTGCTGCAGGGTTTCGATCAGGCCGCGCAGCTGGATGCGGTCCTTGCCCAGCGGGTAGCACGCCGCTTTCGCCAGTACCCCCAGCGGTGCGCCCAGGCGCTGTTCGAGGTCGGCCACCAGCGCGGTGCCGAAGGTCAGCACATGGCCCTGGATATCGGCGCTGAAGCGAAAGCCATGCACGGTCAGCGGCGGTACCACCTGGATCGCCGTTTCGAGGATGGTGCTGCGCACGCCCTCGATTTCCACCTGCGCCTCGCCGCGCTGCACGTACAACAACTGGAACAGCTCGGCATGCTGGTGCGGCTTGATTTCCCAGTGATGCAAGCGGCTGCGAGCCGGAATCGACTCGCAGTGCAGCAGGTCGGTACCGGGCCAATGCTGGTTTTCGCCATATAGCTGAAACAGCGGCACGCCAGGAAGGGTGGATCTCATGGGTTGAACGCTTGTCCGTTAATCGAACGGTTTTATCAAAAGTGCATTTTTTGCATCGGATATCACAGCTATTTGACGGTTATTGCCATTAAAAATGCAAGGGCACCCCCTCTCACGAGATAAAAACAATGAACACTCAGGTTGCAATCATCGGCGCCGGTCCGTCCGGCCTGTTGCTCGGCCAATTGCTGCACAAGGCGGGCATCGACACTGTCATCCTCGAACGCCAGACCCCTGAATACGTCCTTGGCCGCATTCGCGCGGGGGTGCTTGAACAAGGCACCGTCGACCTGCTGCGCGAAGCCGGCGTGGCTGACCGCATGGACCGTGAAGGCCTCGTGCACGAGGGCGTCGAGTTGCTGGTCGCGGGCCGTCGTCAGCGCCTGGACCTCAAGGGCCTGACCGGCGGCAAGACGGTGATGGTCTATGGCCAGACCGAAGTCACCCGCGACCTGATGCAGGCTCGCGACGCCAGCGGCGCGCCGATCATCTATGCGGCCAGCAACGTGCAGCTGCACGAACTCAAGGGTGAACGGCCCTACGTGACATTTGAAAAGGACGGCAAGGCCCTCCGCCTGGAGTGCGACTACATCGCCGGTTGCGATGGTTTTCACGGCGTCTCGCGCAAGAGCATCCCCGCAGGCGTACTCAAGGAGTACGAGCGGGTCTATCCGTTTGGCTGGTTGGGTATGCTGTCCGATACTCCACCGGTCAACCATGAACTGATCTACGCCCACCACCCACGCGGTTTTTCGCTGTGCAGCCAGCGTTCGCAGACGCGCAGCCGCTACTACCTGCAGGTGCCGCTGGACGAGCGGGTGGAAGACTGGTCTGACGAGCGCTTCTGGAACGAGCTCAAGGCGCGCCTGCCCGAGGATGTGGCACAGCAGCTGGTCACCGGGCCTGCGCTGGAAAAGAGTATTGCGCCACTGCGTAGCCTGGTGGTCGAACCGATGCAGTACGGCCATCTGTTCCTGGTCGGCGATGCCGCGCACATCGTCCCGCCGACTGGCGCCAAGGGCTTGAACCTGGCGGCGTCGGACGTCAATTACCTGTACCGGATCCTGGTCAAGGTGTACCGCGAAGGGCGTATCGACCTGTTGCAGCAATACTCGCCGCTGGCCCTGCGCCGGGTCTGGAAGGGCGAGCGTTTCAGCTGGTTCATGACCCAGTTGCTGCATGACTTTGGCGAGCACAAGGATGCCTGGGACCAGAAGATGCAGGAGGCCGACCGCGAGTATTTCCTCACATCGCCAGCGGGGCTGGTGAACATCGCCGAGAACTATGTGGGGTTGCCGTACGAAGAGGTGGCCTAGGGGCTTTGAGGGTAGGGCGAAAGAGGTTTGTCGCCCGTCAGACCGAGCGCCGCCCGCGCGGCGCATCGCGGATAAATCCGCTCCCACATCTGTTTCGGGCCAATCTCTCCTGTGCCGCCAACAGGGACCGCCTTGGTGCATGACTGGAGACAGGTGGCGCAGCATTAGTGCCCGAGTTGCATCGCGATGGCAACAAGACGGTCACTGTTGGCTTTCACCGAGATGCATCGCCGTGCTATCAAGGCGGTCCCTGTTGGCGGCACAGGAGAGATTGGCCCGAAACAGATGTGGGAGCGGATTTATCCGCGATGCGCCGCGCGGGCGGCGCTCGATCTAACAGGCGCCGAATACCTTTCGGCGAACACCCGAAAGGACGCAACCCAATGCCCCGCCACCCCTCACTCCTCAACATTCTGATCACCACCCTGTGCCTGGCCACCACCAGTGGCCTTACCTGCGCCGACCAGCCACTGCCCACCCCCCCTGAACTGGCATCCGGCTACCGCAGTGGCCTGCAGCCGGTGCATGCCAGCCGGCACATGGTCGCGGCCGCCAACCCGCTGGCCAGCGAAGCCGGGCGGGCAATGCTGCGGGCCGGTGGCAGCGCCATCGATGCGGCGATCGCCATGCAGATGGTGCTGACCTTGGTCGAGCCGCAGTCCAGCGGCATTGGTGGCGGCGCGTTCATCCTCTATTGGGATGGCCAGCGCGTGCAGGCCTTCGACGGCCGCGAAGCCGCGCCGGCAGGGGTGACGGAAAGGTTGTTCCTGCAAGCGGATGGCTCGCCCATGCCGTTTCGTGCCGCGCAGATCGGCGGGCGCTCGGTGGGTGTGCCGGGCGTGCTGCGGGCGCTGAAACTGGCCCATGACCAGCACGGCAAACTGCCGTGGAAAGACGTGTTCGCACCGGCCATCGCCCTGGCGCGCAATGGTTTCCCGGTCTCTGAACGCCTGCATACGCTGGTGGCCGGCGACCCCTTCATTGCCCGCTCGCCGGCCATGGCACGCTACTTCCTGGATGACCGGGGCGAGCCGCTGGCGGTCGGCACGATCCTGCGTAACCCTGCACTCGCGCAGACCTTCGAACGCATTGCAGAGCAGGGCGTGGAGGCGTTCTACCGGGGGGAGATTGCCGAAGCCATGGTGGCGCAAGTGCGTCACCACGCCAATGCCGGGCAGTTGTCCCTCGAGGATTTGCAGCGTTACCAGGCCAAGGAGCGCGAGCCGGTCTGTGGCGCATACAAGGCCTGGAACATCTGCGGCATGCCGCCGCCGTCGTCCGGCGGGGTGACCGTGTTGCAGACCCTGGGCATTCTCGACGCCCTGCAGCAGGCCTCGGCGCAACGCGACCTGGCCCGGCAGCCGCCACGCCAGGTGCCGTCCGTAGCAGGGCTCGAACCCACGCCGCAGGCCGTGCACCTGATGGCTGAAGCTGAGCGCCTGGCCTACGCCGACCGGGCCCGGTACCTGGCCGACAGCGATTACGTGCCGGTGCCGGTCAAGTCGTTGCTCGACCCGGCCTACCTCGCCGAGCGCGCCCGGCAGGTCGGCGAATACAGCATGAAGCACGCCCGCCCGGGCACCCCGCAGGGTGCCAACCTGGCCCTGGCGCCCGACCGTTCGCCGCTGCGGATTTCCACCTCGCACCTGTCTGCCGTCGATGACCGTGGGCAGGCCATGGCCATGACCACGTCGGTGGAGTCCGCCTTCGGTTCGCACCTGATGGTCGGTGGCTTCCTGCTGAACAACCACCTGACCGACTTTTCGTTCCTGCCTGCGGAGAATGGCAAGCCGGTGGCCAACCGGGTGCAGCCCGGCAAGCGCCCGCTGTCGGCGATGGCGCCAACGATGGTGTTCTCGCGTGCCTCCGGCGAACTGCTGGCGAGCCTCGGTTCGCCTGGCGGTTCGCAGATCATCGGCTACGTGAACAAGGCGCTGATTGGCCTGCTGGACTGGCATCTCGATCCGCAACAGGCGGCCGGCCTGCCTAACTTCGGCAGCCGCAATGCCGGCACTGAAGTGGAAGCCGGGCTGTTCAGCCCGGCGTTGATCCGCCAGTTGGCTGCGTGGGGCCATGAGGTCACGCCGATGACCATGACCAGTGGCCTGCAGATCATCCAGCGCAGCGGCCAAGGTTGGGCCGGTGGTGCCGATCCACGGCGAGAAGGTGTGGCGCTGGGCGACTAGCGCGTTGCCGGGCCAGAAGTGGCGTGGTAGAAGTCAGTCTTGTCATTCAGCCGTTGAATACCAAGATGTCCATCAGCGTTAAATCGAATAGAGCCCTGTTCGACCTCGATCTGTTGCGCGCGATTGTCGTAGTGGCCGATTGCGGCAGCTTCACCACTGCCGCTGCACGCCTGCACTCGACCCAGTCGACCATCAGCCAGAAAGTGCGCCGCCTCGAAGACATGGTTGGCCACCGCCTGTTGGTGCGTGGCAACCGTGACGTGTTGCCGACCGACGCCGGGCAGACCTTGCTCGGTTATGCCCGGCACATGCTGGCGCTGAACGACCAGATGCTCGAAGCCCTGGCTGGGGCAATGGTCGGGGTCACCGTGCGTCTGGGTGTACCCGAGGATTTTGTCGGCGGGCGCACCACCAACGCGCTGTCGGCATTCAGCCGCCTGCACCCGCAGGTCAAGCTGGAAGTCACCAGCGGCCTGTGTCGCGACCTCAGCCAGGCCTACGACAATGGCGAGCTCGACCTGGTGCTGCTCAAGCAGCGGCGCAACAGCCGCGAGGGCGTGGCCTGCTGGCCTGAGCGCCTGCAGTGGATCGACAGTGCGCGCATGCCGGCGTTCGAACTCGACCCGGTTCCACTGGTGACCTTCCCGCCACGCGGGCTGTACCGCGAGGACATGATCAGTGCCATTGAAGGCATGGGCCGGCGCTGGCGCATCAGCTTCACCAGTTCCAGCCTCAGCGGCATCCAGGCGGCGGTGGCCGACGGCATGGGCATCAGCCTGCTGCCACCGCGAGCGGCAACCGGTGAGCACCGGGTGCTGGGGCAGGCACAAGGGTTGCCGGAGGTGGACAGCTACGAGATTGTCATCGTGCACAAGCAGACGGCGGATGTGATGGTCAAGGACCTGGCCGGGGTGATGTCGCAGCTGCTGGCCGGCGGTGGGATCTGACTCAGGCTCCAATGCTTGCACAATCCCTGTGGGTGCGGGTTCACCCGCGAAGAAGACACCGCGGTGCATGGCACCGGCCGTGCCGGTGTTCGCAGGTAAACCCGCTCCCACAGGAGCATCATTGCAAATCGATGGCTACGGCATGCCCAACCACTCTGGCAGCGCCAGCGAGATGAACGGCACATAGGTCACCAGCACCAGGAACAGCAGCAGAATCGACAGCCACGGCAGCGCCGCGCGGATCGTCTGCCCCAGGGTCAGCCCGGTCACGGCGGAGGTGACGAACAGGTTCAGCCCCACCGGCGGGTGCACCAGGCCGATCTCCATGTTCACCACCATCACGATACCCAGGTGAATCGGGTCGATGCCCAGTTTCATCGCGATCGGGAAAAAGATCGGCGCCAGGATCAGGATGATCGCCGATGGCTCCATGAAGCTGCCGGCCACCAGCAGCACGATGTTGACCATGATCAGGAAGCCGATCGGCGTCAGCCCCTCGGACATCACCCACTGGGTGATCTGCTGGGGGATCTGCTCGGTGGTCAGCACATGGGCGAACAGCATGGCGTTGGCGATGATGAACAGCAGCATGATGGTCAGCCGGCCCGACTCCAGCAGCACCTTCGGGCAGTCACGCAGGCGCATGTCCTTGTAGACGAACAGCGCGATGAACGCCGAGTACACCGCCGCCACGGCCGCCGCTTCGGTGGGGGTGAACATGCCGCTGTAGATGCCGCCGAGGATGATCACCAGCAGCAACAGGCCCCAGAATGCGCGCCGGGCGGTGCTCAGCCATTCGGCGAAACTGGCTCGCGGTTGTGCCGGCAGTTTCTTGATGCGGGCGACGATGTAGATGGTGATCATCAGGAATACGCCGAGCAGGATGCCTGGCACCACACCGGCCATGAACAGCTTGCCCACCGAAGTCTCGGTGGCCGCCGAGTACACCACCATGACGATCGACGGTGGGATCAGGATGCCCAGGGTGCCGGCGTTGCAGATGATGCCGGCACCGAACTCGCGCGGGTAGCCGGAGCGCACCATGCCGGCCACGGCAATCGAGCCGACGGCGGCCACGGTGGCTGGCGACGACCCCGACAGCGCAGCGAACAGCATGCACGCCAGCACCGCGGCAATCGCCAGGCCGCCGCGGATATGCCCGACGCAGGCGTTGGCAAAGTCGATCAGGCGTTGGGCCACGCCACCGGTGGTCATGAACGCACCCGACAGCAGGAAGAACGGGATGGCCAGGAAGGTGTAGCTGTCGGAGGTCTCGAACAGCTTGATCGCCAGCGAGCTGAGCGAGTCCTGGCTGAACATCAGGATCGACAGCGCCCCCGACAGGCCCAGGGCGATGGCGATCGGCACGCCGAGGAACATGAGCACGAACAGCAGCAGGAACAGGCAGATAACCGTCATCAGTGGTGCTCCTCACCGGGGTTGGCCAGCTTGCTGGCTTCGGCAGCCTCGTCGGCCAGGCCCAGGCCGTACTGGCGATGGGTGAACAGGCGGTAGAGGATTTCCAGGTAGCGGACAATCACCAGGGCGAAGCCCAACGGCACGATCAGCGCGATATGACCGACCTTGATGCCATAGCGGTCGAGGTCTTCGGCGCCGATGCCGGCCACCAGCACTGCGCTCACCCACTTGACGCTGGCCACCAGGAACAGCCCGGCATAGGCCAGGCAGCAGGCGCAGGCGATCATCGCCAGCACCCGTTGCACCGGCTTGGCGGTGCGCCGTACCAGCACGTCGACCCCCAGGTGGCCGGCGGTGCGCACGCCGTAGGCGATACCGAAGAAGATCAGCCAGCCGAACAGGGCCTTGGTCAGGGCGATGCTCCAGGTCATGTCCTGGGCATAGGCCATCAGGTGGTCGCCGATGCCGAGCAGCAGGTCGCTGGCGAAGGCCCAGTGATCACTGAGGGAGTAGAACATCGTGTAGAGGTTGTTCAGCGCCACGTAGAGGAAGGTCACCAAGGTCATGGCCGCCAGGAGGAAAGCGATCATGCCTTCCTCGAAGTGCTCCCAGACACGCCTGAGCGATTGCATAGGGGTTCTCCAGACAGAGACAGGACGGGCCACCTGCGCAGCAGGCGGCCGGGGCAGGGCGCAAGCAGGGTCAGGAGGCCTTGTTGGCGTCGTCGGCGGCCTTGATCAGCTCGGCGCCGATCTGCTCGGAGAACTTCTCCCATACCGGGCGCATGGCCTCACGCCATTGCTGGCGTTGCTCCGCGGTGAGCGGGTCGATTTCGCTGGTCTTGGCATCGATGATCTTCTGCCGTGACGTCTGGTTGAGCGCTTCGGCCTGCTTGTTCACCTCGACGGTGACCTCGTCCATGATCGCTTGCAGCTCGCCGCGCACGTCCTCAGGCAGGCTGTTCCAGAATTTGGCGTTGGTGATCACCATGTAGTCGATCAGGCCGTGGTTGGTCTCGGTGAAGAAGGGCTGCACTTCGTTGACTTTCTGGCTCTCGTAGTTCGACCAGGTATTCTCGGTGCCATTGACGGTGCCGGTCTGCAGGCCCTGGTAGACCTCGGCGAAGCTCATCTTGCGCGGGTTGGCGCGGATCGCCTTGAACTGCTCTTCAAGCACACTGGAGGCCTGCACGCGGAATTTCAGGCCCCGGGCATCCTTGGGCAGGATCACCTTCTTGTTCGCCGACAGTTGTTTCAGGCCGTTGTGCCAATAGGCCAGGCCACGGATGCCCTTGTCTTCCATCGAGGTCAGCAGCGCCTTGCCTTGCGGGCCTTGCTGGAAGCGGTCGACGGCGGCCAGGTCATTGAACAGGAACGGCAGGTCGAAGATCTGCACCTGCTTGTTGTAGTGCTCGAACTTGGCCAGCGACGGTGCCAGCATCTGCACGTCGCCAAGCAGCAGGGCTTCCATTTCCTTGCCATCGCCGAACAGCGACGAGTTGGGGTAGACCTCGACCTTGACCTTGTCCTTGAGCTGCGGGTCGGCGGCGACCCTTTTCTGGAACATCAGCGCGCCCTGACCCTTGGGTGTACTGTCGGCCACCACGTGGGCGAACTTGATGACGATGGGGTCGGCGGCCTGGGCCAGGCCGGCCATGGACACTGCGGCGGCGCAGAACAGCGCCTGGGTCAGCTTCAACATCGGTGTCACCTCTGATTTATTGTTGTAGGAGGAGTGAGGGTAAAGATGGACCAACGGCTTGCGTGTGGAGAATCAGCATTTGTGTAAGGCAGCGTTCGGGTTTGCTTAACACTGTCACCTGTACCGGCCCCTTCGCGGGTGAACCCGCTCCCACAGGTACGGCGCATACCTTGAAGCCTGCGGTAATCCTGTGGGAGCGGGTTTACCCGCGAAGAGGCCGGAATGTTCAGTCGAGATGCCCAGCCAGTAACCGCTGCGCCCGCAACACCACTGGCGCATCGACCATCTGCCCTTCCAGCTGGAATGCCCCGGCGCCATTGGCCGCCTTGCTCGCCGCCAGCACCCGCCGCGCCCACGCCAGCTCTTCGGCGCTCGGCGCCAGCGCCGCATGAATCACCGGCACCTGCTGCGGATGAATGCACAAGGCGCCGCCATAGCCCATGTCATAGGCATGCCGCATGGCCCGTTGCAGCCCCTGCGTATCGGCGATGGCCGGGAACACTCCATCCAGCGGCGGCAGCAGGTCGGCCCCCCGCGAATGCAACTGCACCGCCATGCGTGCCTGGTCGAGAAACTGCCGGGCCGCCTCGCTCTCGGTGTTCAACCCCAGGTCCAGGGCCAGGTCGAGGCTGCCGAACGACAAGCGCTCGACGCCTTCGGCTGCGGCAATCTGTGCCAGTGCCAGCAGGCCCTTGGCGCTCTCGATGATTGGCCACACCGGCTTGCCGCCGCGCCAGGCCAGCGCGACTTGAGCCGGGTGCTCGACCTTGGGCAACAGCAGCCCGGCGACCCCGCGCTGCTGCGCGCAGAAGGCCAGGTCGCTGGCGTGCTGCTGATGCTGCGGTGCATTTACCCGCACCCATACCGAGGCCTGCGGCGTGACCTGCAGGAACGCCGCCAGGTGGTCGCGGGCCTGCTGTTTCAGCGGTTCTTCGACGGCATCCTCGAAGTCGACGATCACCGCATCGGCACCCGCCGCCAGCGCCTTGGCGAAACGTTCAGGCCGGCTGCCGGGCACGAACAGGGCGGAGCGTACCGCGTTCATACCACGCCTCCTGCAGCCAGGCTGGCGCGCTGTTCGGCGCTCAGGCCCAGCTCGGCGAGAATGCCCGCGGTGTGCTGGCCCAGCGCCGGCACGGCGTCCATGCGTGGGGTGAAGGCGGCATTGCGCCCTGGTGGCAGCAGCGACGGCAGCTTGCCAGCCGGGCTGTCCACTTCACGCCAGCGGTCGCGGGCCTGCAACTGCGGATGCTGCCACACGCCGTGCATGTCGTTGACCCGGGCGTTGGCGATCTGGGCGTGTTCCAGGCGCGCTACTACCTCGTCGAGCGACAGCGCGGCAAAGCGCTCGACGATGAGCTGGCGCAGCACCTCGCGGTTTTCCGAGCGCTTGAAGTTGGCGCTGAAGCGGTCATCGCAGGCCAGCGCCGGGTCGAGCAGTACCTTCTCGCAGAACAGCGCCCATTCCCGTTCGTTCTGCAGGCCGAGCATGATCGTGCCACCACCGCCGGTGGGGAACGGCCCGTACGGGTAGATGGTCGAGTGCGAGGCACCCGCACGTGGCGGTGGCGGCGCGCCGTTGTAGGCGTAGTACATCGGGTAGCCCATCCACTCCACCAGGCTCTCCAGCATCGATACGTCGATACGACTGCCAAGGCCGGTCTTGTCACGCAGCAGCAGCGCCGACAGCACCCCGGTGTAGGCATACATGCCGGCGGCGATGTCGGCGATCGAGCAGCCGGCCTTGGCCATTTCCCCATCGCCGGGGCCACCTGTCACCGACAGAAAACCGCCCTCGCTCTGGATCAGCAGGTCGTAAGCCTTCTTGTTTTCATACGGGCCGCCTGCGCCGTAGCCAGAAATGTCGCAGACGATCAGCCGTGGGAAGCGCGGGTGCAAGGCGTCGAACGACAGGCCCATGCGGGCGGCGGCGCCGGGTGCGAGGTTTTGCACGAGTACATCGGCCTTGGCCAGCAGGGCATCGAGGATGCCGTCGGCGGCTTGCTGCTTGAGGTCGAGGGTGAGGCTTTCCTTGGAGCGGTTGGTCCACACGAAGTGCGAGGCCAGGCCGTCGACGCGTTGGTCGTAGCCACGGGCGAAGTCGCCGCTGCCGGGCCGTTCGACCTTGATCACGCGGGCGCCCAGGTCGGCCAGCTGGCGGGTGCAGAAGGGCGCGGCGATGGCATGTTCCAGGCTGACGACGGTGATGCCGTCCAGCGGGCGGGGTGCAGTTTGGGTCATGGAGTCACCTGTTCGTCATCAGTGCAGTGCGGCCAGTGAGCGCGCATCGCGCAGCTGCCAGACCTGATCGATCAAGGCCTGGCCCTGGGCCGGGCTGCGGGCGCCGGAATAGGCCAGCAGGCGCTGGAACTTGGCTTCCAGCTCCGGGCGCGAAAGGGTGTTGCCGGGGTCGCCCTTGGGCTCGTCGATGCTGGCGCTGAAGCGGCGGCCATCGGTGCAGGTGACCTCGACCCTGCCCAGCCAGCGGGCCGGATAGGCGGCATCCACTTCAGGGTCCAGCTGCATCTGCACTTTGTCGCGGAAACTGGCGACCTGTGGGTCGCTCAGCGCCAGGTCGCGGAATTCGATGAGCTGTGCGCTGCCGTGCACGGCGATCAGGCCGAGCACGGTGCCCATGGAAAACTTGGCCTGGTGCACGGTAGTGGGTGTGACGACCCGGCCGAGCACATCGACGGCGCCCTGGTGCACGCGGGTGACCACCGTGGCGATCTGCTCATGGGTCAAGCCCTCGCGTTGCATCAACAGCAGCAGGGCATCGGCGGCGGGGTGGGTATGGCGGCACGAGGCGTGGAACTTGAACGAGGTTTCCGCCAGCGCCCAGCGCGCGCCCAGGCGGTCGTTCAGGCGCGCCGGGTCGGCATCACTGGACATCCCGGCAGCCAGGCCCTGGTCACCTTCGAGAATATTGCGTGCGCCGGTCAGGCCATCGGCGGTCAGGTAGGCAGCGAGCAGGCCATCGGCGGCGGCCTTGGCGGTGTGCAGCTGCTTGGAGTCGGCCGCATCGCGGAGGAACTCCCACAGCCCGGCCGCCTGGGTGCCGGCGCTGCCGAGCAGGTTGATGAACTGCTCCTTGTCGAATCCTAGCAGCTTGCCCACGCCCACGGCGGCGGCCAGGGTGCCGACGGTGGCCGTGGTGTGGAAGATGCGGTAGTGCGAACGGCCGAGGAACTCACCCATACGGATGCCCGCCTCATAGCCGGCGACGCTGGCCAGCAGCAGCTCCTGGCCGGATTTGCCGAGGTCCTGGGCCGCCGCCAGCACGGCGGAGAACACCACCGTGGCCGGGTGCAGCACCGAGCTGTTGTGCAGGTCGTCCTGCTCCACCAGGTGCGAGGCGGCGCCGTTGACCAGGGCGGCGAAGTAAGGCGATGAACTGCGCCCGCTGGTCAGCACGCGGGCGCTGCCTTGGGTGGGGCCCATGCGCTCGACGTAACGCTCGAACAGCGGGATCGGGTGCGCACCCTGGCTGGCCAGGGCCGAGCCGAGCCAGTCGAGAAACAGGTCTTCAGTGCGCTCCAGCACATGGCCGGGGATGTGCGCGTACTGCAGGTCGGCGAGGAAACCCGCCAGGGCTTGGGTAGCTTGCATGCGCGTGCCCTCAGAAGCTGCGTGGCAGCTCGAGCAGGTGCTCGGCCACGTAGGACAGGATCAGGTTGGTGGAAATTGGCGCCACCTGGTACAGGCGGGTTTCACGGAACTTGCGCTCGACGTCGTATTCGCAGGCAAAGCCGAAGCCGCCGTGGGTCTGCAGGCAGGCATTGGCTGCCTCCCACGAGGCTTTGGCCGCCAGGTACTTGGCCATGTTGGCGCTGGCTCCGGCGTTCTGCCCCCTGTCGTACTCGGCGCAGGCGCGCCAGCGCATCAGGTCGGCGGCCTCGATCTCGATATGGGCTTCGGCGATAGGAAATTGCACGCCCTGGTTCTGCCCGATCGGGCGGCCGAACACCACGCGGTCACGGGCGTAGGCGCTGGCCTTCTCGATGAACCAGCGGCCATCGCCGATGCACTCGGCGGCGATAAGGGTGCGCTCGGCATTGAGGCCGTCGAGGATGTAGCGGAAACCCTTGCCTTCCTCGCCGATCAGGCTGCTGGCCGGCAGTTCGAGGTTGTCGAAGAACAGCTCGTTGGTCTCGTGGTTGACCATGTTGGCGATCGGTTGCACGGTCAGGCCGTTGCCGATGGCTTCGCGCAGGTCGACGAGGAAGATCGACATGCCCTCGGACTTTTTCTGCACCTGGGGCAAGGGCGTGGTGCGCGCCAGCAGGATCATCAGGTCCGAGTGCTGGATGCGCGATATCCATACCTTCTGGCCATTGATCACGTACTTGTCGCCCTGGCGCACGGCAGTGGTCTTGATCTTGGTGGTGTCGGTACCGGTGGTGGGTTCGGTCACGCCCATCGACTGCAGGCGCAGTTCGCCGCTGGCGAGCTTGGGCAGGTAGTGGCGTTTCTGTTCTTCGCTGCCGTGGCGCAGCAGGGTGAACATGTTGTACATCTGCCCGTGCACGGTGCCGGAGTTGCCACCGCACGCGTTCACCTCTTCGAGGATCACCGACGCCTCGGCCAGGCCCAGGCCCGAGCCGCCGTACGCTTCGGGGATCATCGCCGACAGCCAGCCGGCCTCGGTCATGGCCTTGACGAAGGCTTCCGGGAAGCCTTTTTCTTCATCGATCTTGCGCCAGTAGCTGGCGTCGAACTCGGCGCACAAGGCGCGCACGCCTTCGCGGATGGCGTTGAGGTCATCGCTGTCGTACGTATGCATGGGGGGTCCCTGTCTGGTATCAGTCGAAAAGCACGTCGGCGCTCTGCGCCACGCCCGCCGCATTGCCGGCCCACAGCTGGGCCTGGCCCGGTGCGCTGATGCGCCCGGCCACTTCGAAGGGGGTCGGTACCGTCAGCGGGCGCACGCCGCGGTAGGCAAAATGGCGCACGTGCTTGCCAGGGTTGGCGCGGATGAACGCACGCAGGTTCAAGGTGGCGATCATCGGGCCGTGCACGACCAGGCCGGCGTAGCCTTCGGTTTCAGTGACGTAGGGGAAGTCGTAGTGGATGCGGTGGCCGTTGAAGGTCACGGCGGAGTATCGGAACAGCAGCGTCGGCGTCGGCGTGACTGCTTCGCTCCAGTCGGCCGGCGCGTCGGCCGGAGCGCTGTCGAGCTTGGGCGGGTTGGGCTCGCGGTAGACGATGTCCTGCTCTTCGCGCACGCACAGCTGGCCGTGTTGCGAGTAGTCGTGGCGCACGGTGACGAACAGCAGCGCGCCGGTACGGCCGTGCTTCTCCTCGATGTGCAGGATGGTCGACAGGCGATGGGCTTCGGCGCCCACCTTGAGCGGGGCGATGAACTCGACCCGGCCCCCGGCCCACATGCGGTTACGGTTGTCGGCCGGAGGCAGGAAGCCGCCGCGTGCCGGGTGGCCGTCTGCGCCCAGTTGCGATTCGGCCACTGGCTCCTGGAAGAAGCACCACATCCACAGCGGTGGCAGCGGTTGGCCGACGGCGGGGGCGGTTTCGCCGAAGGTGGCAGCGATGCGCTTGATCAGGTTGCGGCTGAGCTCATCGACGGCTTCTTCCGTGCGGCCTATCCAGGCACTGTAGTCGATGGGCGAGTGGAGAGCAGTCATAACCAGGGGCCTCTGCATTTGTTGTTATGGGCCGATCATGCGAGGCGCCCGGCATTCTGTGAATTTGCATTTGTGTAAGGCAGCGTTCATGTATGCTGAACGCCTTCGCCTCGACCGGAGCTCCCCATGCATTTCGACCTGGCAGACCTGCGGCTTTTCATCCATATCGGCGAATCGCCGAGCCTGACCCAGGGCGCACGCCGGGCGTTTCTTTCGCCGGCCGCCGCCAGTGCGCGGATCAAGGCGCTGGAGGCGCAGCTCGATACACGCCTGCTGTACCGCGACAGTCGCGGTGTCGAGTTGACCCCGGCAGGGCACAAGCTGCTGATGCATGCGCGCCTGATCATGCGCCAGGTCGATTACCTGAAAGCCGAGTTCACCCAGTTCGGCACCGACCTGGCCGGGCATATCCGCATCTTCGCCAACACCACCGCGGTCACCGAGTTCCTGCCGGAAGTGCTGGCCGGCTTCATGGCCAAGCGCCCTGGGGTGACTGTCGACCTGCAGGAGCGCTTGTCGCGGGACATCGTGCGCGGTGTGCTCGATGGCAGCAGTGACATGGGCATCATCGCCGGGCCCGTGGAGGCCAGCGGCTTGCAGGTGATGCACTTCAGCACCGACCGGCTGGTGCTGATCGTCCCGGTGGGTCATGAGCTGGCAGGTCGCAAGCGGGTGACGCTGAAGCAGACCCTGGACTTCCAGCACATCGGCCTGCACGACGGCAGCACCTTGCTGAGCTTCCTGCGGGACCATGTGGAGCGCATGGGGTTGAACCTGTCGTTGCGTATCCAGCTGTCGAGCTTCGAGGCGATCTGCCGGCTGGTGGAGGCAGGGGTAGGCATCGGCATCATCCCCGAGTCGGCAGCGCTGCGGCACAGCCAGACCATGGAGCTGGTGACCATCAGCCTGGATGAACCCTGGGCGGTGCGTGAGCGCAGCATCCTGGTGCGTGAACTGGAGGCGTTGCCGGGGACGGTGCGGGCGTTGATTGCGACGCTGATGCCAGCGGCTTGATACGTGACCACTCAAGGGTACGGTCGTACCTTGACACCTGCGTGGTGGCTCATGTGTTTGCCTGGAGACCTTCAGTGCCTATGAGATCGAGCGCCGCCCGCGCGGCGCATCGCGGATAAATCCGCTCCTACAGTTTGTAGCAACGTGGCCATGCCTGTGAGGCCATGGTTGTCAGCCGATTTACAAGGCTCAAGTCATGCGCCAGGGCTGGCAACCATGGCGTAACAGGTTCGGCACGCTGCAACAAACTGTAGGAGCGGATTTATCCGCGATGCGCCGCGCGGGCGGCGCTCGATCTCATAGGCGCTGAGCATTTCACGACGAACACCCCCTCCTGAAATCGCATTCAGCGTTTGCTGAACTACCGCGCGCTTAGAAGCAAGAGCTGCCTTGGTCCGGGAGCATGCTGATGCCACATCAGAAGAAGCTGCGCTGGGCTTTCAGGGTGACCATGCTTTCGCAGTAGGTGTTGATGCCGGCATAGGCGTCGCAGCCGCTGCCGCTGAGGTCGGAGTTGCTGTAGATGAGGTTCAGGTCGATACCTAGCCAGGGCCGCGACAGCTCCAGCGACCAATCGGAAAAGCCGTTGATATGGCTGCCGTCGCCGATCGTAAAGGGCGTGCCCAGGCGGTGGTGGGCGAGCTTGACGCTCAGGTCGACATCGAACAACGGCAACTGGCCGAAATCGGCGAACAGCGTGCCGGTGCGGTTGCCCGGATTGTCTCGCCAGGCGCCGCCGAAACGGCTCCCCAATACCGAAATGCCGCCGTACAGGGCATAGCTGTCAGGGCCGGCGATGTTCGGCTGGCTGTAGTGGATCAGGCCCACTTCATAGCCCAGGGTACTGTCGAAGTGGTGTTTATAGCCGGTGTAGCTGTCCAGGCGCAGGGTGGAGTCGGGGGTCACACCCATGCTCGGCGCGTACTGGCCGAGGTACCAGCCGCTGGGGTGGCTGAGGTCGAGGCCGCCGTGGAAGGCGCCCACCGCGCTCGGCGAAATCAGCCCTTGGGCCATGCTGCGTGAGGGCGTGGTGCCGAGCTTGAAGTCAAAGTCGCCCAATTGGCGCTGAATCTGTTGAGCGTGCAGTGGCGGGCTCGAGAGAAGGGCAACAGTCAGCAAGAGAAGGGGCCTGGTCATGGTCACCGTCCTGGAAGGCTTGCTCTTGAGCGGTCGAGGATACCTGCGTTGGTCGCCAGGAGGCTACCGGCGGTGGCCATTTCTCGACCATTGGTCAAGGGCAGCTCAAACCCCGAGCGGCTCGGCAATCTCGATCAGATTCAGGTCAGGGTCACGGACGTACACCGAGCGGATCGGGCCGGTTGCGCCAGTGCGTGCAACGGGGCCTTCGATGATGGGCCATTGCACCTGCTGCAGGTGAGCGATCACCTGGTCCAGGGCGACCTTGCTGATGAAGCACAGGTCAAGCGCGCCAGGTACCGGCAGATGCGCCTTGGGCTCGAACTCATGACCGCGTACATGGATATTGATTTTCTGCTTGCCGTAGCGCAGCGCCAGCCGGTCATTGCCGAAGGTTTCCAGTTGCATGCCCAAGACGCGCGTGTAGAAATCGGTGCAGGCTTCGACATTGGTGGTGGTGAGGACCAGGTGGTCCAGGTGATCGATCATTGGCCAGCCTCGGTGTCAGGGACTGAAGGCGATCAGTCCGGGCAAGGCCATGATAGAGCGCTGAGCCGGCCTTTCAACTCAGCCTTTGATTCCAGGCTGAGCTTCGGCAACTTCGGTGATCGCTTGCGAGCTGGCGGAGCGCTCGATGACGCGCTTGCGCAGTTCGTACTCGTCCAGCGACAGGCCCTGGCGCTGGATGGATTCCAGTTGCAGCTGGCGGGTTTCCTCGGCGGTGTAAGGGCGCAGTTCCGGGTGGCTGGCGCAACCGGTGAGCACGGCGATCGCGGTGGCGGTGAGGGTAGCGAGCAGCAGGCGGGCCGTGGTGTTCATCGGGGAAGCTCCAGGATTCGGGCGGTGGGAATCGATGGGGCTAGGTTATTGATTGATGGCGATGGGTAGAAATTGGTGTTGTCGATAGTGACTATTGAGGTTGCTGCAAGTCCTTCGTCTGGATGCTGTCCACTGGTTTCTTGGATGCCGAAGCTTGCGAGAAGCATGTGGGAACTGGCTTGCCGCGGCGATGGGTCGTAGAGCGGCCCTAAGCATATGGGGGGCCGGTTTCCACGGCGGTTTTGCCGTGGATTGCGCGGGTGCGCGGGTGGCCGACGGGTATCTCAAGTTTTACCGTTGTTCTTCAGGGGGGCTGTGCGGGACTCCAAATCCATTTCGGCGGGCCACTGGACTTTGGGGGCACGTTGATCGAAAGGGTTGGAATGAATGCCCTCGTTCCAGTCCCAAGGTGAGTGGACGAATTCGGGAAGTGCTTCGGGCCCCTGCTGCATGAATAGCCTCACGATTGCCCAATATTGCTCACCCACTTCTATACTGTCAGCGAAGAGCACGCGGTCTATTACTTCGTTTGTACCAGGCTTGCAAATTGATATCATGACCTTCTCCATTAACCCGCCATACCCCATGGGCGCATACAGGCGGTAGGCTTCGGCGGTAAGGTCATCCCAGTTGTAAGCAACGGGTTTTATGCCCCAGCGCTTGATGCTGAATGGATGAAATAAATCAGTTCTATATTGGTAGAAATAGACCTTTCGGCGTTTCCTGTTAAAGCGGATCGGCTCATCGCGAGGTTGTTCGATATCCATGCGGATATGGGGAACTAAAAGCAGGATTGTCGTTATGTTGGCAGCCAAAAAGAGCGCCATGAATTCCAAGTCGACTCGAGTTGCTAGAAAAAAATTATAGTATATTGCTGCTGCTGTTATGCATGTCGTTGCTGTTAATGTTATGGCTCCTGTTATCAGGGAGAAGCCCCTGAGCTTCATAGGCGGTCTGGGTATTTCAATGGTAATCTCGTCGACATGATTCGGCGGTGGATTCAAATTGGCTATGCCTGGTTTCACGACGCCAGGAGCGTGAGTGGCAGGTAGGTCATATTTCCAACCAACGGCACGATGGGGTTCGCTCATTATGCCTCCCCCTGAACTGCAATTTCGGCATACGCATTCGGTATGTTTCGGTCTGGCCAATAAGCTATGAGTAGTGAGGCCGCCGTGATATTGTGGTTTCCAATGTCGGAAGTCAATTCAATGGTCCCGTTGAAATGCGCAGAGTGGTATTCTTCTCCGTCTTGAATGAGTTTTCGACGGCTCTTGTTGACTGACAAAGAGTCTGCTAGGTAGTCAGGCGTTGTGGAGACTTTAGAAGTTCTCATCGAGGAAAATCTAGCGGTTCTGGTTTTCTGGGATGGTGGCGAGAAGCGGTCATCTACGATTACCTCTCCGCCGACGTAGTCGGGCGCCATGCCATCTCCATATCGATGAACTACGAGTACCCAATGATATCCGGAGGTTACTTCGGAATAGCGTGGAAGTGTGAATTGAAATTTCAGGCTGCGTTTTATTTCTAGGTTAACAAGTCCGCCTATTTTTGAACTGATTGCCTTATCTGCTCGTTCAGCTTTGAACGCTAGCCCGCCGTCCAGTTCCAAGGTGGCTGCATTTAACTCGGCAAGCGCGATGTCAGCGTGGGTTGGTGAACTCCAATGAACGCGAGGTAACTCGTTGGCGATTCCGAAGTAGCAACGGTTAGCCCATTGTTCCAGTCGCGTTGACTCCTGCTTCTCAGCCCATTTGATAATCATGTATGTGATAGTGCTTATAATTATTGTGGTGCCTAGCGCTCCAATTAACAGCGGGCTGAATACAGCTCGAATTGCACTGGCAACTCCGCCAATGGCCAAGGCTGCAGCGAACCCGTATCCAAGAGCAGCTTTACCATCTCCATCATCGTATTTGCGTTTTGCAGCCATCATCAAATAAATAGATTCGAAGATGCCTGCGGCAGCGCTGATCGTGGCCCCGAATCTGGCGATAGTGCGGCCAACAGTGATGCTGTTAGGTGAGCTCGTTTTGTGGGGCATAAATAGCCCTATTAATTCTATGCTGTTGCCAGCGATGCCAATGCTGGAGCCATAAAATGCCACTAAGGCTTCAGGGGACTTCGAACCAATCTCCTCTTCTGCTTTCTTCAGGTTCTTGCCAAGGCTGTCGCTCGTCAAATAAAGCCCTCCCAGCGAAAGCAACAGCTCCCAGCCTTTTCCCGTTCCCCGTATCCCGCTAAAGCTGTCGCGTACCAACTGCGATGCTTGGCCCGCACTGATCTTCATGCCGTTCAGGGTCTTCCGCGCATCCAGCTCCAGTGTTCCTGCCGCGACTGTGATGTCTACCAATGCCATCTTGGCGGCATCATTCAACTGGTTGACGTTGAGCTTCACTTCCCTGGCCAACCGCTCATGCAGCTCATGCGCCGTGCCTTCGACCCAGACAGTGACCGGGATGACCTGATGTGCGATTTTCGGGTCGAGCATGGCAAGGCTCAGCAAACCGGTCTGGATGATCGGTGTTACCGTGCTTGTTTGCCTGAAAATACCGGCCTTCACGTCTTCGAGGTCCGGCATCATCTGCGCCCGCGCCTCGGCCAGTTTCTGGCTGGCGCTGTTCTGCAGTTCACGCAGGTGCGCACTCTGCAGGGCGTAGTACTCACCCAGCTTCATCTGCACCTGCAACTCGATCAGGTGCACACCGTTGTAAATTCGCTGGCTGGTGCTGTTCAGGTGCCTTACGGCGTGCTGGATGCCGGGGTCGAGTCGCGCCTGCAGGCGCAGGCTGGCGGCATTGACCGCGCCCTGCAGTTCGGTGATGGCCTGCTTGAGCGAATCTCGCATCTTCAGGCCGGCATCTTCACTGTTGATGAATTTGCTCAAGGCGCTATAGAGCTTTTCGCTGTCGTTCCAGTTGGTCTGTTCATTCAGCGCGAAGCTTGGCAACAGTGCTGCCATCAGCGGCCCGTCGCGCAGCAGCAGAGCGCGGTAGGGTGGGCTGTTCGGATCTTGCAGCCACTTCAACCACAGCGCTTCACTGCTGCCTGGGGCTGGCTCAGGGTTGGTGGACGGCGCTTCGGTGATGCCACCGGCCAGGCAGGCGGCGATGGTCTTGCTGTAGGCGATGCCCGATTCGCGGTCCCAGCCATCGTAATCGTGCCGCTCAATCAGGGCGAAGGCCGCGCCCTCGCAGAGTTTCACGTAGGTGCCGGCATGCCGGTCGATGTAAGCCTGGAACCGGGCCTCTTGCAGATCGTATTCGGCCTGGAACGCTGCACGCCGGGGCTCGTCGTAGCGTTCTTCGAGTTTTTCATCGCTCTCGCGCTGATGCATCTCGATCACACGCTGGCGTTCTTTCTCAGAATCGACGAACACCGGTGGCCCGTCGCCAGTTTGTGGCTCGAACGTCGAGGGCACTTTTTGCGCAGCCCATTCACGCTGGGTAGCGCGAATGATCTGCAGGATCTGCGAGGTCTGCAGCTGGTAGGCGCGCAGCGGATCCTCGCGCCAGACTTGGCGTTTCACCACCCAGTTCAGGCGCTGGTGGTTGTACTCCTGAATCAGCCCGACGGTGTCGTCGAGCACCACCGCCAACACGCCGTTCTCAAGCTGGTGCCGGGCCATGGCATTGACCAGGTAACCGCGCAAGGCAGTCTTGCGCAGGAAGCGGCTGTGAAAACCATGGGCACTGTCGAACGGCCCGTTCACTTGCTGGGCATATTCGAATACCTGGCGGTCGACCTGCAGGTTGTCCGGGGTCATGGCCAGGCCCAGCAGCTCGGGGTGCTTGCGCGCCTGGATCAGGTCCAGGCCTTCGAAGCGCTGCGCAGGCGCCTGGCCGCCCTTGTAGGCATCAAGCACGCTGGCCGGCCAGGGATCGCTGGAAAAGGCCAGCCAGGCCGAGCCGTAGGTATCGGTGTCGATGTTGAGGAAGGAAGACGGGATGTCGTGGTCCTCATGCATGCAGTGCTCGGGCAGCGACGGTGGTGGCCCCGGGTTTGGCTCGTAGGGAAGAAAGCGGCGCAGGTGGCCTTGCGCGGTGACTTCATAGGCGTGCCAGATGCGTTGGTCGAGCAGTACGTAGAGATAACCGCTGCGCAAGGTGCGCAGGCCGA
>NZ_BQIJ01000027.1:0-42101 GCF_021602465.1 Pseudomonas urethralis | reverse complement strand
CACAGGCCGCGTCTGGTGCCCGACTTAGGTAGATCAGCACTTAGATCTGCTGAATTAACAGGCTGCCCCAGCTTCTTTCGCTACTCGACGTACTTACTTGCGTTTTCACACAGCCTGGGTCGAAAGCGGACAGGGCATCGCAAAGTCATCCAACTGCCTGAGTTATCCGAACGCCAACAAGGATTCCACCGAGCTTGTCGACAAGAAAACCCGCGACAACTCAGAGTGTTATCCGAGCAAACAGACTTTGGATACCCTATTCCCGCTAGAAACACTGCCGCTGAAACCCTCCTGGCATGTAGCTCCTTCGTCCTACGCTTCAGCCTCTATGACCCCCACCCAACCTTTCGCGCAGGTGCGGAACGAACCTAGGCGTAACGCGGGTATAAGCTTCGTAGGCAGCGCCAAACTGCTTGTGCATTTCCCGCTCTTCGGAAACCGCCAAACGCCCGTACATCACCAGCAACACCGGGAACATTGCCAGCGTCAGCAGCGTCGGCCACTGAAGGAGAAAGCCCAGAAGAATCAGCACAAATGCCACGTACTGCGGATGTCTGATCCAGCCATAGGGCCCGACCGTTGCAAGTGAACGGCGGCGTTGCGCGTGATATAGCACGTTCCAGGCGGCAGAAAGCAAATAGAAGCCGAAACCCAGGAATAGGTAACTGGCAATGTGCAAAACACTGAAGTGTGGGTTGCCCTGGTCACCGAGCAACGTCGACCACAGATGGCCGGATTCGTGGGAAAGCAGATCGAGGTTGGGGAACCTGGCCTGCAACCAGCCTGACAACAGATAGATCGTCAGGGGGAAGCCATACATTTCCACAAACAGGGCAACGATGAAGGCCGAGAATGCACCGAAGCTCCTCCAGTCTCTCGCCGTTGCCGGCTTGAAGAAACTGAAGGCAAACATGATGAAGATCGCGGAGTTGATGAAAACCAGCGACCAGAGGCCATACGCGCTTTCACCATGATTCATGATGGATCTCCCGGCTTATGGATATCAGCCTTATCGGAGGGGGCCGGTTTGCTCTGGCCCTGGTGATGGTGTCCCCCATGTCCTCGATGCATGAAGACATGCATCAGCGGACAGGCGAGCAACAACAGATAAGGCAGGGCTCCAACGACATGGGCAAGGTGCTCGGTGAGCAGGAAGTAGACGGCGATCCCACCGATTACCACCAGGCCGATTGCATAGCGTGAACGCCAGAAACTGTGTGGTGAGCCGTTTTCATCGAAGTGAGGGTTCATAGCGACTCCTGGGAAAGGAGATGGGTTACTTCGATGCAGCAGATGGCATGCGGTCCATCATCATCTGCATCATCGACTCCATCATGTCCATGCGCTTTTCCATCATCTGGTGGCGGGCGGCCATATCCCCGCCCATGCCGCCATGCATGCCCCCCATTTCAGGCATGCCACCCTCCATGGACTTCATCATGGCCATGCCATTTTTCATCAGCGCCATATGCTCGGCCATCAACGCCTGACGGGCTTCCGGCGTTTTGGCTGCAGCCATCTTTTCGTGCATGGCTTGCATGGCCTTCATTTGCTGGTCCATCGCCGCCATTTGCCCTTTGTCCATTGGCTGAGAAGGCGTCTTCTCGGTAGCCGCCGCGCTTGGCGCATCGGCCGGGTGATGTGTCGAGTGTTCATCGGTGTTTTGCGCCATGGCGCCCACGGACGCTGCGGCCAAACAAAGTCCGATCAGTAAATTTCGAACGTTGTTCATCATCATCTCCTTAGCACTGTTTTAAAGCCGGATGCCTTGGTCTGGGCGCTAGGCCTCACCTGGCACGACAAGCAAATTACTGCGCCGGCGTGAATGCTCATTTTTCGCGTCGTGCTCGGGTTGTACACCGACGGGCTATTATTGGGCACTCGGCGGCTCGAAGCTGATCCCGTTTGGCCCGGCGCCAACCTTATGGGTAGCAACGACCTTTCGGCTGCTCGTATCGATGACAGATACGGTGCCCGCTTCAATATTGCTGACAAACACATAAGCGCCGTCGCTGCTGATGGCCACACCATGGGCACCCTTGCCGGTGGTCACGGTGCCCAGGCTGCTACGCGTCTGGAGATCTACGATGGAGACTCGGTCGTCCGGATTCTGGCCACTGCCCTGATTCGCGACATAGACCTGGCGACCGTCAACGGTGGCCATCATCTGGATTGGCGTGCGGCCGACATCAACCTTGCTGATCACCTTGCGTCTGGCCGTGTCGATGATGCCAAGCTGATTTGTCGCACTGAGCGAGACGAATGCCAGGCGACCGTCAGGGGCAAAGCCGACCTGGACAGGGCCTTTGCCCACGGGAATCTGCGCGGTTTCTTTGAGTGTGACGACATCGATAAGCGATACGCTGTCGCTCTTCATGTTCGCGATATAGAGTGTCCGGCCATCAGGGCTCAAGCGCAGCCCATGGGGATAACGCCCAGTTGGAATACCGGGCAACTCGATTCGCTGCTCAAGGTCAAATACTCGCACCTGGTTGGCAGCGGAATCGGTCACAAAAGCTCGCAGCCCGGTGACGTCGGTGACCACATGAGCCGGGTGATCGCCTGCCGGGAAGCTGAACGGTGGCCTGTCCAGCGCGCTGGTACTGAACACCAGCAACTGCCCACCGGGCTTTTCACCGCTCGAATGCCCCGCATGTCCAGCCACTCCAACAACCAGAAGCAAGCTGCCGTCGGGCGAAACCTGTAGGTTGTGGGGTGCGATCGGCAAGGCGACCGTGCTCACATCACCTGTCGCAAGATTTACCTGGCTAATGGAAGCGGACCGTTCATTGGCCGTGTAGACGTTACCCGTAGGGTTTGCCATGACCAGCCCCAGAGGGATGAGCAGGAATATCCCCAAGGCCATAGAACTAAACCGCTTGGCAGTCATCATTGTGAATGAGCTCCAACGAGGGGCCGGGGTATGTGAGCCAGGCTGGCCTATACATTTACTCAAGATAAACACCAATCGCGAAGCATTTTCTTGATCAGCGTCAACGTCCACAGCTTGACTCGGCACTGGGTGATCGAAGGCCGTCCATTTCTTGGGGAGTATTGCTGGCTATCCCGACCCGGAGTCAGTCGACATCAGGCTGTATATGAAGAAACCGCGCCATGAAACATGGCACGGCGGCTTGCCATCTGAGCGGTAACGAGACTTAGCGACTGACTTTGGTTGGGTAACCAAGCGCCTGGACCAGTGCACCGACGCGTTCCGCCTCGATGTTGCTTTGGACACTCACTGTACCGGCAGCACGATCAACGATCACCTTCGCGTCGCCATCGGCAGCCTGGATGGCCTTGGTGATCTTGTTGACACAACTGCCACATCCCATACCGGAAACTTCCAAAACGAACATAGCGGGCCTCTCATGCTGGTACGGCTTTTCTCGCCGCATTTACAGCTTCAACCTTGACACGATGACAAGGTCAAGGCCCGGTCAAAGGATTTATCTTCGCCCTGAAATCTTGTCCAACTCCTCTGGCGGCGGCCCCTGCTGCATCACAATTGTCCCTTACGATCTTGGCAGAAGATGGCGGACGTCGCAGTTGCCCGATGTCCTCCATCAGGACCAGATTGGCGCCGAACTCGCGGACATACCCGCTAAGGCCAAAGCCCTAGACAGTCAGTCATATGGATCAGGCGTTGAAACGCTGATGGCGGAACTTCCTCTCATAGGTTGCGGTGTGCCCATTTCAGTCTGTGACTACGCGCTTCAGCCGCAGTGCGTTGAATACCACGGAAGCCGAACTTACGCTCATGGCCAATGCCGCAATCATCGGTGACAATAGATGGCCGGTAAGCGGGTAGAACAAACCTGCCGCCAGCGGTATGCCCATAGCGTTGTAGAAGAATGCGAAGCCCAAGTTTTGACGCATGTTCTTCACCGTGGCCACGGATAGTGTTCTGGCCCGCAGGATGCCCATCAGGTCGCCCTTGACCAGCGTCAACTGGGAGCTGTTCATGGCAACATCGGTGCCAGTTCCCATGGCGATCCCGACATCAGCCCGGGCCAGCGCAGGGGCATCGTTGATCCCATCTCCTGCCATGGCAACCCGGCGCTTATCGCCCTGCAGGAGCGCCACCAGTTGCTCCTTGTCCTCGGGTTTCACTTCTCCGTGGACTTCCTCGATGCCGAGTTGTTTCGCGACCGCACGTGCCGTAGTCAGGCCGTCGCCGGTGGCCATGATGACCTTCACATCTTCTGCCTGTAGCCGGGTTACCGCCTCCTTGGAGGTGGGTTTGACCGGATCGGACACCGCTAGCAGGCCAGCGAGCACGCCATCGACGGCCAAGTACATGATACTCATGCCTTCCAGACGCAGCTGCTCGGCGCGGTCTCGCAACGGACTGGTGTCGAGGCCAGCCTCTTCCATCAAGGTCGTGTTGCCAAGCTGCAGCCGTTTGCCGTTCACCTGGCCACGTACACCGATCCCAGAGCCCGACTCAAACGCCTCTGGCTTGGACAAGCTGTGTCCATGCGCTCGCGCATGATCGACAATCGCATGTGCCAGCGGATGCTCGCTGCCTTGGTCCAGGCTGGCGGCAAGGCGCAAGACTTCGGGTGGCATGAACTGCCCGGTACCGACCACGCTATGAAACACTGGCCGGCCCTCGGTGAGGGTCCCGGTCTTGTCGACGATCAGCGTGTCGATCTTGCAGAGGTTCTCGATAGCACTGGCGTCTCGGAAGAGCACGCCACTGCTGGCAGCCTTCCCGGTAGCGACCATGATCGACATGGGAGTGGCTAGGCCGAGCGCGCAGGGGCAGGCAATGATCAGGACCGCGACCGCATTGATCAGGCCGAAGACCCAGCCAGGCTCCGGTCCGAAAAGCCCCCAGCCGAAGAGCGTGACCAGCGCGACCAGAATCACCCCCATGACGAAATAGCCGGCCACGGTGTCCGCCATCCGCTGCATCGGGGCTTTCGAGCGCTGAGCCCGCGCGACCATCTGCACGATTTGCGAGAGCACTGTCTCGGCGCCGACCTTCTGCGCCGCCATCACAAGGCTGCCGTGGGTATTCAGCGTGGCACCGATGAGTGCATCCCCAGCTTTCTTCATCACTGGCACGGGCTCGCCTGTCAGCATGGATTCATCGATAGCACTTTCGCCTTCCAGGACCACCCCGTCGACCGGCACCTTCTCGCCAGGGCGAACGCGCAGGTGGTCGCCCGTATGCACGTGGGTGAGCGGAATATCTTCCTCCTGACCATCGGCCCCGATGCGACGGGCCGTCTTGGGGGCAAGACCCAGGAGCGACTTGATGGCGGCGGAGGTTTGTGAGCGCGCCTTGAGCTCGAGCATTTGGCCGAGCAACGTTAATGAGATGATGACTGCAGCCGCTTCGAAGTAGACACCGATGCGGCCATCCTGCATGAAAGTCGTCGGGAAAACCTGCGGGAACACTGTGGCCGCAACGCTGTATAGGTACGCCGCAGCCGTTCCCAAACCTATCAGGGTCCACATATTCGGGCTGCGATTACGAATCGATGCGACCCCACGCACGAAAAACGGCCAGCCAGCCCATAGTGTCACGGGAGTGGCCAGAATCAACTCCACCCAATTCTGTGTGGCACCATGCAGCAATTGGAGTTGGTGGGCAGTCATGGCCAACACGGTCACGATGACCGTCAGGGGCAAGGTCCACCAGAAGCGGCGGGAGAAGTCCTTGAGTTCCGGGTTCTCGTCTTCCTCAAGCTCCGGTATTACCGGCTCTAGGGCCATGCCACAGATTGGGCAACTGCCCGGCCCACGCTGGCGGATTTGGGGATGCATCGGGCAAGTGTATTCGGCGTCCGCCGCGTTGCTTGGCTGCGGGGCAGCCGAGTGGAGATGGCCCGCGTGTTCTTGGTCCTGGGGAGGGCTAAGATAATGCACAGGCGCTGCGCGGAATTTCGTCAGGCACTTTTCACTGCAGAAGCGGTATGTCCTTCCCTCGTATAGCTCGAAGTAGCGACTATCCGGTGGCACCGTCATACCGCATACCAAATCGCGCTGACTACCATCCGGTTGCTCATACGGGTGCGAGTGGTCATGGTCATGGTCATGGTCATGCTGGCACGATTCGGTGTGCATGAAGTAGTTCCCTTTGTTGTCCGGTTTGGACGAGTTTTCACCCTTCTGGTGAGAATACCCGCCATGGTTGTGCCCGAAGAGTTGCGTCAGCGGACAGAGCAACAAAATTAAATAACTGTAGTGCCTGTGACAGGTGGCCATAGTGCACGAGCCACATAAAACAGGCCAAATATGGCCAGCATGATCAGTGCAATACCGCCTTTAGTCCGCCAAAAAGGTATTGCCAGATCTGTACCACGGCGATGGGCTCCATCATGATCAACTCCCAAGCTGGGTGGGAAATATCGGCCGCTGCCGTATTGTCCAGCCTAGACAACATCTCCTTGAACAGCTGTGACGCCAATCAATGCTCCTGTAAGCGTGTCGATTATTGTTGTGGTGTAGCGTCATGGCATAGATCATTTCTGGAGGTTGCTGATCCTGCTGCTGCACCAGTGGTTGCCCTTCGACAATGCGCTGGCTGCCTTGTACCCCGGCGAGGGAGTGCCCAAGCCGCTGGAGGAGTACGACGCCGGCTCCCGGTGGGGAACGCCGTCCATGCTTTCCTGCCTGGACGGCCTATACTTGCTCGACCCCTTCTACCAGGCCTGTCAGGAAGGCCTGCCCAGTGGGCTGTAACGCCTGGAGGAGATCGCTTCTGACCAGTTCCGTCAAAGCGAGTACTTCCTCAGTTACTTCCACGCCAACGCATTGGAAGACGAGGTGCAGTTCGTTCTCCAGTTGCCGGCCAAGGTAGCCTTATGCGATCTAACAGCTCAAGCCCCAGACCTGATACATGCGGTGCGGTACAGCGCTGATCGGGTCACTCTTCGCTGTTCCCCTTCCAGCTTTGCCTTTGCCCACAGCAGACGTCGGAGATGAAACTGCTCGGCGGACTCACAAACCTGCTCCAGTGCTCTCGCACAAGGCTTTGATCTGGCCATCTTTGCTTGAATGGCTGACCCGTGGCAGGGCGTTGGCCGTGTTTTCTTCGTGCGTGTTGAGCCCAAGGCGAGCGCGATCCACCATCCACAGGCCGCTACTGCCGCGCGCCAATTCTATGCCGGCACTACTCGTCAAAAAATAGGTGAGTGCTTACCCGGCAGGCAATGGGCTACTATCGAGCCCTATATCTATCCGAAAGGGTTAGCTCCGTTGCCAGGGAATTGCATGCAGGCCATCGATATTGAAAACGCGATCGTTCTTCCTTGGGGGCTTGGCTCAAGATCGCCCCATGACCTGTTTTCTGTGTGCGCAGAAATCATTAACTGCCCTGGTGACATCGTTTTAGACGCTAGCAACCTCTCGTATATCGATCCGTTAGGGATGGCCACGCTGCGAGCGTTGTTTGAAAACCAGTTGGTCCAGAAGCGAGTTTCGATGCAGTTTTTGAGCAGAGACCTGACCTCCTACCTGGCCAGGATGGATTTTTTCAAGGACATTGATGTAGAGGGTGTAGATCTATCGGGGGTAGGACGTCGAAACGACCGAAGCACCTCGTTGGTGGAAATCACCAAAATCAGCGAACACCATCAAGCAGAGGCTGCAGCCTCTCGCCTCGCTAGAGCTATTACGGGAAGGTTGACTCAATCGGACCCGGATGCCCCAGTCGACGAGCACACGGGACGGAATGAGTTTGACTCCTACCGGGGCCCTCTGGAGTATTCGCTCAAGGAGCTATTGGAAAACTCGCTTACTCACGCCCGCAGAGAGGGACGTGGTGACGCCGCCGTTTGGCTGACCTGTCAGTTTTATCCAAAATTGAACCTTGTACGCATGGCCATCGTCGATAATGGGTGTGGGTTTCTCGCGACACTGAGGAATCACCCTGAGCTTCATGACCGCACGCATTTGCACGCGATCGAGGCGGCACTCAAACCGCGAGTGAGCTGCAACCGGGGTGCGATGGCCCAGATCCTGGGTAGCGAGAACCAAGGTATCGGGTTAACAACTACCGCAAAAATTGCAGACGCGGCGGGCGGTGGTTTGATCATCGTGAGCGGCAATGGCATACATGACACAAAGCGTCGGCAGTCTCAGGAGCTGCATGATGCGCTGTGGAATGGTGTATCGATCGCGTTTAGCTGTACCCGTGAGCTGCTGCCCACCATTTCGATCAGTGACTTGCTGCCGAAGGACGATGCAGGACAGGTTGACGACGATCTCGACCTAGATCTGAATTTCCGCTAGCTCTGGCTTTTTGATAGCTCGAGGGCTAGAGTCGATCATGCAAGGAGCGGTAAATGGGAGATTCAGCGTCAACTGAAACTCTCGGGCTGCAAAAAAGGATTATGCAATACAAGGGGTTACGACATGCAAACTCAAATTCGATTAAGTAGGGATAGTTCTATCCGAACGTACGGAATGCGAGCTTCAGCGATCCCCTACCGTACCGAAATCGAACGCTCGCTCAGCAGTGGTGAGAGCGTTGTCATAGATTTCGCTGGGAACGATGTCACTCAGTCCTTCGTCGACGAGTTGATCGGGGCGCTGATTCTGAAGGAGGGTCGCCAGGTGGTATCGCGCCTTGCCTTTGAAAACTGCACCAACGATGTCAAAGGAATCATTAAATTTGTGGTCCATGATCGAGTTCGACAGCTGCAAAAAATGCCCGCGTGACGGATCCGCATTGAATTTAAGGCCCTCAATATTGAGGGCCTTTTCATTGGTGCCAGGCAAAAGATAGCCGTCTTGAGTGGCCCCCATAGCTCGCCCTGAAAAGCGAATGTCAGGGGACACACCGCAGAAAAGCGTTCTGTAGCGGAGGAATACGTGGAAAACGGAGCTTAGGTTTCCTCATTGAGATGTGTAGAAATCCATCGCGACTCACCTATGCAAAGGCTGCGAAAAGCCTGAATCTACTGGGGTATCGTGGCGTGAGATATGTGCAAAAAAATGTGCACAGCATCTGCGGATTGGAGAGCTGGCTTGGCTCCTTAAGTAAAACCATCAAGCTGCAACGGACCTGCAACTCCTGCGGCTTGAAGCAAAGCGGGTAATACCACCCCTGAGCCCTACGAGGTGGTGTTCCGGTTTTTGACCAAACGAGAGCACGCCAGGCGCGCAAATGAGCTGCACGACCAGCTGAATGAAGTGCTCGGGGTGGCCAGAAATCTCAACGATGGGCTGTACTTCGGTGGAGCAGACGTCACGGTGCTACAAGACTTTACCATGCTCGATGCGGAAGACTTCGTGCGGTACAACCTTCACGACTGGCTCAGTGTTGGGGATACCGATGAAGATGAAGAAGGTGCCGATGATGCTGACTGAGCTGCTATCGGCCTCCCCTTTAGGATCTGGGTTTGACCTTAGCTGACCGGCTGCTCTACAAACCAATTGATTTTCTCCGGAGCCGGTGTCACTGTCGCTCCAAGAATAGCCCCCACGCCTCGGGCAGGTCCCAGACCTGTACTGCGCATCAGGGGGTTAGTTGTTTCTAGGGCCCGCCCAGGTCGATCAGGCATGCTTTGGGCTGGCCTCAAACCAGTGGGTGACCACCAAAAGGGTCAGTTAGGCCTACTGCTGCCTATCCTCGCTCGTTACCATCCAGAAACCCTCTATTGATACGGTTTCAGCAAAGATGGATGTCTATAAGCTCCGCATCGAAGACACAGAAAGCAAGATCATCGACAAGGAAGGTTTCGAGGCCGAGACCTTCCGCAGAGATCCGTGGTACCAGCCTGGAAGTGCGGGCAAGCTAGCTCAGTTTGCTGTATGCCCGGCATGCGACAACCCTGTCCAGCTGGTTGGGCTGTATGAGCTACCGCCTAACGTGAAGAACCCATTCGGGAAACATGCTACTAAGAGCATTCGCGGCATCGCTCCATTTGATAGTGAGGCCCGTAACGATTGCCCGTACTTCAAGCCTCGCCAGCATAAGAAAACAGAACGAAAAACCAGGTTTGACGGCGTCCCGCGGAAGATTCTCAAGCTATTGATCGAACAGTTCGATCGCGTGGTTTACATCCTGGAGAAAGAGACCCAACTGGTCCTTTCCGAGAACGCGTTGAGAGGCATGCTGCAGCGTTACAAGGGAGAGCGTGGCTACCTCTATACCGGCGCGACGCTTCGCAATGTGCCATGGATCTTTGCTTACATGTCGGACGCCACCCGCCTGTTTGGCCAGAAGGTCAGTGGAAATGCTGAGCTGGTGAAAGCTATTGCCGCTGAGGTGCCGGGGGCGGAAATCAGCAGCACTGGTCGGCTGGAATCGAAGAAGGTGCCTGGTTCGAAGGCGGCATATTTTGATCTCAAAATGAGTTTCATCCGCCATCGAATCGTCAAAGACAGTGAAGCGTCTGGCTTGGTTGAAAGCATGGAGTTTGTAGTGTCACAGCCTCGCGGAGGTGAGCTTGAGCACATTCACAAGGAAGTCATCAAATTCGATTCGGCTTGGTTCGAATCTCTTATCCGGATGCCGGTTGATCATCCTTATCGCAGAATGGATAGAGTGAAGATGGCCCGGGAGGAACTGGGCGATCTGCTGGAGCTGACTCAGGCCTGAGGAGGCCTGCTGTAAACCACTTTTTTTCACTGTAAACCACAGTGGTTTACAGTGAAAAAAGTGGTTTACAACGTAGCTATGACACGCGCCCTGGCCACTCCCCAGGCCAGCGCGCTCCTCATTGGTTCGTTCAGCCGGACGTCGAACACCTGTGCTGCTCGGGGCCTTGCCACGCCGCGGTGTCCTATAATTCATCTTCAGCTGAGTGGAGCAAAATGTTGTGAAGCGCACATTCATTGGAATGGTCGAGGCTGGTGAGCCACTGATGAGGCAAGCGCTTGAAGCTATCCGACAGGCCCACGAAGCGGAGGCTGCTGGATTGCCAGACCTTGAGGTACAGCGTCTTCACCTATTGGCAGATTCGCTCTATCAGGCGGTCATTGATTTTCAGCTCCTCAAAGCAGGTAAACCACCGTCGACTATCCAGTGAGGACCTGCCGCTACATGACGAAAAAGATACCAGCTCTTCTCCCCGACCACCCCATGTATACCGACGCAGTGGATGCGATGAAGCAATACCACGAGGCGCAGGCTTCTGGCTCATCTGCCGAAGAGGTTGAGCGCCTGCGTCAAATCGCAGAATCACAATTTCGGGCTGTCAGCGAGTATCAGCTCAACGCTCTGGGATATCAGTCTCGTCGTCCGCACTGAAGGGATAACCGATCCGGAGGTAGCTTCAGAATCCATCAAGCCAAGCGGAAGACTCACGACGCGGTCCGATTGATCAGCGAGACGGTCGGGAGGGTTTGCACACAGCCCCAAAAAAAAAGCAGCTCCCGAGAGCTGCTTTTTTCTTACTCCCCCTTTTTGTGCTTGTGGGGTTTCAGGTCCGGATGGTCCTTCTGCTTTTCAGGGGTGACTCGCTGCCTTTTGTCCGGAGTGCCATCTTCATTGGTGCGCTTTGGGCCTGGCTTGATGCTCATGCAAAACTTCCTTTTCCGCTTGGGTTGTTGAATGCAGCTATGTAATTAGTCCAGCTTCTCTCAGCTGTCAAAGCAGGCTGGTGCAGAACCGCCTGGCCGATGATCCGGTCCACATCGAACATTCAGAGGCCAGAATAAGAGCCTCCGACAAAGGGCTTACAAGGGGCAGTGAAATCCAGCGCTGAGCGATACGAAGACGTCTGGACGTTCATCATGCCGAGCACGGTGTGGAACAGGTTGTCGTGGCTCAGCGGTGACGTGGTTTGAGCTTTCAAACAACCCACGTTGACCTTTTCGCTCTTCGCGAGCGAGTCAGACATCCAAAGTACCAACGGCACCTTTGTTTGCTCGTCAGGAGCCATCGCGTAAGGCAGCCCGTGTAGATAGAGCCCACCCTCCCCCAGCGATTCGCCGTGGTCCGAAACGTACATCAGCGCAGTGTCGAACTTGGTGTTGGCCGCCAGGATATCGATGAGATTTGCAGTCACATAATCGGTGTAGAGGATTGAGTTGTCGTAGGCATTGACCACCTCCTCCTGCTTACATTTGTCGAGCTCGTTGGTCTCGCACACCGGTGCGAATTTCTTGAATTGCGAGGGGTAGCGCTTGTAGTAGGCCGGGCCGTGACTGCCTTTGTAGTGGAGCACCAGGACAGCATCGCCTTCCTGGCGCTTGATGAAGTCTTGCATCTCCGTGAGCAGCACCCCGTCCTTACACTCCTCGCTGGTGCACAGTTGGGAATCCGCGTGAGAGGCAGCCTTGTGGTTGGGAACCCTGTCGCAGACCCCTTTGCACCCCGAGTTGTTGTCAGTCCACATGACACTGATGCCAGCGCGTTGAAGCACGTCGAGCAGCCCTTCTCGGCTCTTGGCCAAGCCATCTTTGTACTGGGCCTTACCCACGTCCAGGAACATGCATGGCAGCGAGACCGCGGTAGCGGTACCGCAGGAGCTCACGTTCGTGAAGCTAATGACATTTCGCTTTTCTAGTTCCGGATTCGTTTCACGGGAGTAGCCGTTGAGGGAGAAGTTGGCGGAGCGAGCGGTCTCTCCTACTGCCAGTACCAGCAGCCTGGGTTTACGAGCCGCACCCTGTCGATTAACTACCGCATCAGTACCAATGGCCGTCAGCGTTTTAGGTGAGGCCAGCTGACGCTTCAGGTACCCATGGCCAGCCGCAAACAAGTTGGTAGGTACCAGAATCAGCCGGATCTCCCGATTGTTGCGCAGCAAGGAGGCATACGACTGGTACTGACTCAACGCGATGCCAGATAAGGTCAACAGAGCGAGCGACAGAGCAATGAACCTGCTGACCAAAGCTTTGGCCCAAGGCTTGCGCCGGAGGGGAACCCGGGCAATCAGGTAGACGGGCAACACCCCAACCATTGCGACCCAAAGACCGAGCTTCCAATTCAGCAGCTCGGTTGCCTCAGCGACGTCGGTCTCCACAACGTTGGTGAACATTGTGTAATCGATCACGATGCCGTAGGCATTCATGAAGTAACTCGCAAAAGACGCGCTGATCAGTACCAGGCACAGTATGGGTTTGGCCAGCCGCCCCCATGACAGCAAGCTCAGAACGGTAAACACCCATGCGAATACTATGACTGGGAGGCTAGCCGCTAGCTGCCAGTTCACTTCATCGGTTTTGAATACCAGCTTCCAGAGCACGTTCCAGAGCTCAGCGTTCGCGAATAGCAGTAACCAAAAAGTCACCAGGCCGATTAGCAAATTAGTACTGATGCCTTTCTGCCGCGCATTGCGAATAGCAAAGATCCATTTGCTTAACAGGGTGTGAACAATGGATTTGGAAGGTGTCATTATCAAACTCTGGAAGCTGCTTATCCATGGCGGTAGCTATGGAGTTAGCGGGAGCTACAAGGCAAACCGTCGACAGATGCTGAGCGATTGCGCAATGTGCGGAGCGTCAGAGGCCTTAGGCCCCTAGGCGTTGGGGACGCTTAGTATGTGTGAGGCATAGGGATAAAAAGAGAAATGAATCTCGCTGAGCGCATTATTTCCGGGACCTGATAACGACACGATGACCTCGGGATTACAATGCTGACAGAAATCCAATTACTGCTGTTTTGATTGTCATTGATCACGCTATGATCAAAATTAGGGGAATACTACCCACCAAAAGCAATGCTCCGCTCAGCTAGATAAATTTAATTTCACAAACAAAACGGTTTCGTTTTGTCGTAGGCTAATTTTGAACTTTCAATTCAACTTACAAGTCTTTCTCGCGAGCAGAACATAATTTTCAACTTTTGCTCGTTAATATGTCACCCATCAATGAGGGGCGAATACCATGAGCTTTTTCAAAAACATCCTGGGCGGGCACCATGGCCGTGGAAACCACGGTGGAGGCAAGCACCACAGCGGGGGACATGGGGCCGAGCAATATGATCGCCATGGCCGGCAGCAGGGCTGCGACGGCGGTAATCAGGTGTATGACGGCGGGCGCCCTCCCACTCCTGCCCCCATCAAAGATCTGCAGGGCTGCAGGCAGTGCCGGACGGCCAACGATCCGTCAGCACGCTTTTGTCTAAACTGCGGAACACCGCTATCGAGTGGTTGCACCGCCTGCGGCTCGCTGCTGAGTGCAGGAGCAAGATTTTGCAGTCAGTGTGGCCAAGCGACGCTCTAAGGCTAGGTAGACAGGAAGGCCAACGAGACCACAACCCTGCGCAAGGAGAAATACGTGGGTTCAAATCATGACCATGGCAGCGCTGCAGTACGCGAGGGGCATCAGAAGAAGCTAATCATGGCGCTCGGCTTGACTGGCAGCTTCATGATTGCAGAAGTGATCGGTGCGTGGATTACCGGCAGCCTGGCGCTGCTGTCGGACGCATCTCACATGTTCACAGATACTGCCGCCTTGGCGATCTCACTGATTGCACTTCAGATAGCCAAGCGGCCGGCGGATCAGAAAAGAACCTTCGGCTATGCGCGCCTGGAAATTCTGGCTTCGACGTTCAACGCCGTGCTGCTCTTCCTGGTGGCGATGTACATCTTGTATGAGGCCTACCAGCGCTTCTTCATGCCGGCGGAGATCGCTACCGGAGCGATGATGTGGATCGCAATCGCCGGCCTGATCATCAACCTAATTTCGATGCGCCTTCTGGCATCTGCGAGCAACGAAAGCCTCAACGTCAAAGGAGCCTACCTCGAAGTTTGGAGCGACATGCTCGGCTCGCTTGGCGTAATCATCGCGGCACTTATCATCCGCTTCACCGGCTGGACCTGGGTCGACACGATTGTCGCTGTGGCGATCGGCCTTTGGGTTCTGCCGCGGACGTGGCAGTTGCTTCGCGAAAGCCTGGGGATCCTCATGGAGGGTGTCCCGAGGGGGCTCGACGTTACGGCAATCGAGGCCACCATCCTCGGAGTAGATGGCGTGACGGACGTTCATGACTTGCACGTGTGGGCTGTCAGCAGTGGCAGTAACGTGATGACGTCGCACGTAGTGGTTCGGGATTCTGCAGATGGGGATGCTGTGTTGGCGGCCGTCGTGGATGCTGTCAGCGATGCATTCGAAATCCATCACTGCACCATCCAGATCGAGCGGGCAGCTTTCCACGAGAGCGTTCCCTCACCCTCGCACTGACCGATCGGTAAACACCATGCAAACACATCACCCTCCTGGCTGAGGGTGATGTTGCAAAAAAAATGCGGTGAGGGATGCCGTAAACGGCAGGAGCGCTTCAAGGGGGTTGGTGAATGGCTTCGCCTGCCCTCGTCAACAACCTCCAGAAGGCTCAGCGATGGCCTGGATCATCACGAAGTACCTACTCACTGCCGGTATAGTGATTCTCGTGTCAGAGCTGGCGAAACGCAGCGACAAGCTGGGCGGCTTGGTCGCCGCCCTACCCTTGGTCACGGTCGTGACGTTGGTCTGGCTCTATTTAGAGAACCAGAGCATGGAGAAGATCTCCAACCATGCTTGGTACACGTTCTGGTACGTGCTTCCGACCCTGCCGATGTTTATTGCTTTTCCATTGCTGCTACCTAAGCTCGGCTTTTGGCCGACACTGATCAGCAGCATCCTCATCACAATGGCCAGCTTCGGAGGCTTCGCCATACTGCTGCGCCGGTTCGGCATTGAGCTTCTATGATCCGGTGGCCGCAGGGATCATCTTGATGAGTCTTAACGGCTATTAACACACTCGCCCTTCACCAGGTAGCGAACCATGTGCAGTTCGCCTTTCGAGTCTTCGTAGGTCATCATGCTTCTTACATTACCGCAGTACCGCACATTGGGTGATACATACACCAACTTACCAACGTCCAGGTCCATGCCATAGGCGTAGTCTTCTAGTTGAGGCATGGGCTTTTTTACGCGTTGAGCATAATCCGCTGTAGCCTCTCTAGCAGTACGCTCGATGTGTTTATTGATCTCCATACCGCTTTGGGCATTGGCTGTTAGTGATGTAAAGAGCATAAACACGGCGATCGCTGATACAGTAGTGTTCATAAGAAGTCCCTTAATAAAAAAGCGCCCGTAGGGGGGCGCTAAAATTCACCTACCAAAGGAGCGTATGGTTTACAGGTGAATGCACTGGCGCGAACAACTGCTCGGTGCTCTTGCCAAGCTGCTTTGAAATGAGACAATTTCCAAAGCAGCGATGCCTCTTCCGCTGCCCTTAAACTAGCAAAGGAGGCTAACACCAAGATGATCGTGCAATTACAATTTGGACATGTAATAGATTGTAAGATAATTATTCGAGAGAATATCGAGCCGCCACGTGAACTAATTTGCAGAAAGGCGCTGCGGTTTGCGGCCGTGCATGGGGTCTGCCTGCGTGGCGCCCTCGATCCAAGGCCAGTACCAGTCCTTGCAAGCTAACGACCGAAATGCTGCCTGTCCTGGCCGATTCCACCTGCCAGGCGAATCTGTCATACACCGCCGCAGGCCCCAGAATCCGCTATGCTTAGGGGTGGAGCCTGCATGACTGTCAGAAATCTTGCGGCTACATTACAAATTTGTAGGATTTCGCCGCGGCCAGCTTCTTCGCGTTAAGATTCAAGCGTCCTCAGGTGACCCGGCGTATGGACAGAGGTAGCGACTACCACATGCCATACCCTCAGCCAAACTTTCGAACAGCCTGCAACCATAATCTTGGCGGATTAGGCCAACTCCTTCCTCACACCTTGAGATAAGTTATGCGCGTTCTAGTTGTGGAAGACGAAATTAAAACTGCCGAATATCTTCAGCAGGGCCTATCCGAAAGCGGGTATGTCGTAGATATCGTGCACAACGGTGTAGATGCTCTGCACTTGTTCAACACTAATGTCTATTCGTTGGTCCTCCTGGACGTGAACCTCCCGGGTATCGACGGCTGGGACCTGCTGGAAACCATCCGTAAGACCAGCCGGGTCCGCATCATCATGCTGACCGCCCGCGGACGCATCAATGACAAGCTCAAGGGCTTGGACGGCGGCGCGGATGACTACCTTGTGAAGCCATTCGAATTCCCTGAGCTGCTTGCTCGCATCCGTTCGCTGCAACGCCGTGGTGATGAGTTAGTCGAGAAGAGCTCGCTGAAAATTGCCGATCTGGAACTCGACTCCGTCCGCCATCGCGTCTTCCGCGGTGGCACACGCATCGATCTCACCACCAAGGAATTTGCGCTTCTGCACCTGCTCATGAGCCGAACGGGCGAAGCGCTGACTCGCTCTCAGATCATCTCGTTGGTCTGGGATATGAATTTCGATTGCGACACCAATGTCATCGATGTAGCCATCCGGCGCTTGCGCTCGAAGATCGATGACCCGTTTGAAACCAAGCTCATTCACACGCTTCGTGGCGTTGGGTACGTTTTTGAGGAACGCGCATGAGGCCATTCAGCCTGGCTGCAAAGCTGGGGTTAAAAGTTGGGTTGATGAGCGCAGCGTTGCTGCTTCTGTTCGCCACCTTTGGCTATCTGATGGTAGGCAAGGCTCTGGAAAGAAATGCCAGAGCAGACCTGGAAGTAAAGATGGCGGGGATGGCTCACAACCTGTCCACCATCCCGGACATCTCCGGCGTCAACGCGGATGCGCATCAGCTTGTCGATTTGGTCATGGGCCACAACAACCTGTATGTGAGCATATTCGATACCTCACAGAATCAGACTCCCCTGCTCTCGATTGGCTCGAAACAGGTCAATCTGGAGGTGCACAAGTTTCAGCCGGCGGCCCAGCCCAAAGAGCACGAATGGCGTGATACGCAGGACCGTCCTCTGCTGAGTGCTTCTCGAATCATGCGTTTGGGCGATGGAACAGAGGTCAGCGTCTATATGACCATGGACCAGTCATCCAGTGAGGCGCTGCTCGATGCGTTGCTGACCTGGGCCTTGATGATGTCCCCCGTCATCCTCGCACTGATCTTGGCCATTGGCTGGTGGACTGTGCGCAGAGGCCTGCTACCACTGACCAAGTTCCTCAAGATCGCCTCGAAAATCTCAACCGAGAGCCTCGACCATCGCCTTCCAACTGATGGGATGCCGGCAGAACTCAAAATGCTCGCCGACGGCATCAACATCATGCTGGCTCGCCTGGATGATGGGGTTCAGCAGCTCTCGCAGTTTTCTGACGACCTTGCTCACGAACTTCGAGCACCGCTTTCCAACCTGATGGGCAAGGCCCAGGTTGCCTTGACCAGAGAACGATCGCTTTCCGAGTACCGGGAGGTTCTGGAGTCGTGCACAGAAGAGCTGGACCGCATGAGCCGCATGGTTTCCGACATGCTGTTCTTGGCCCAGGTCAGTCATCCAGCATCAATGGTGGAGTTCGAATCCGTCTCCTTGGTCGACGAGGTTCAGCGAGTGTGCGATCTCTTCAGCATTTCAGCAGAAGAAGGCGAGATTCAGCTGCAGATCTCCGGCAGTGATGACGTGGTGCGCGGGAATCGCCTGATGGTTCAACGTGCCGTCTCGAATCTGGTCTCGAACGCGATCCGTTACTGCCCTCGCGGCCGCACGGTCTACGTTAAGGTGCAGCATAGTGCGAGCGGTACGACGTTGAGTGTCGGCAACCCCGGCCGTGGTATTGCCAAGGAACACCACGCGCACTTGTTTGAGCGGTTCTACCGTGTGGACAAGAGCCGAGCACGGAGCGAAGGCGGTACCGGTCTTGGCTTGGCCATTGTGCAGTCGATCATGAGTCTGCACCAGGGATCGGCGAGCGTGGAGGTGACCGAAGAAAACTTCACCTGGTTCCACCTTCACTTTCCGGAAGCCCAGCAAATGCAGCCGGCAATGACCGCCGCTTAAATTGCGCAGACACGATTAGGCCCGTCAATCGACGGGCCTTTTGTTTGCCTCAATGCATCAGTGCCGAAGGACCACAGGGTCCATGGGCGACCGCAGAATCACCGACTTAATAATCTTCTGTTCGTCAGGATTGGCGTTTTTCCACAGGTGTGAGAAGTACTGAGCATTCACTTTCTCTTGAGCACTTACGCTGCCGGCGGCATCGATCAGGCGCATGGTCGAGTAGACACAGATCAGCGCCAGAATGAAGAACGCCGTGGCGACCACCATCACATAACGCTTGGCCAGCACCGGTGCCCGCTTGAGCTCCTGGATAGAGGCGTCCGCCGCCTTTGTCGCTGCTGTAAGCTCCGAGATCAGTGGCTGGATGGCGGTGTCGACTCCGCGGCATGCAGCTGAATACGCTGATGCAGCGGCGCGCAAGGCAACCTCCTCCGCGTTCGACCAAGCCTTCTCCGCCTTTCGCACCTCCTCCTGAATCTGCCGGCCGACAGCGTCCACCTGCTCCACCAGTTCGTTCGACCTCTCCAAAACAGCGCTGGAGGTGCGCGTCTGCGAGGTCAGCTCATCGAGCTGGACAGTGAGTTTTTCAGTGCAGCGGCGAAAGTCACCGATAGCAACTGCCCAGGGCTCTATGTCATTCATGGCTATCTCCTAGGGCGGCCAACAACGCCGCGCTGAATTAACGCGCTAGATATCAAAATTGTAATTTAAGAGAAAATTCGAAGTCGCCCTCGACAGTGCCGAGATAGACATGATCCTTCCAGATTTGAAGATTTAACGCATCCTATCTGCAGCCAAAATTACGGAATTGTAATTATTGACTCACCTTGTCGTTAGCTTCGCGTTCCTAAACTACAAACCAACAAAGGCCGCTAATCAGGTTGGCCTAGTATGAGCCGAGGTTCACAATGAAATTTGTCAAATCTATCGCTATTGGCAGCCTGCTGCTGGGTCTCATGGGTACCGCTTACGCTGAAGGCGGCTTCGAGCGAACGAAACAGTTCAACGAGAACTTCCGAACCGAACAGGCTCGCCTATGGAGCGATGACTCTTCGGACCAGAACAAACAACAAGTCGCTCAAGAGCAAAAGAAAGAAAGCAAGGATGGTAAGGAACAAGCCGACAATTAATCGGCGGTTAAATAGGACTTCAAATGACGAAAGAAATCGACAAAAAAGCCAGGGTAAAACCTGGCTTTTTTGTGCTTGGAATTTAGCCTTCGTTCTTGCGAGGCGTTTCCGCATTGCTTTCTCCGGCCAGACCCTCGGCACCTTGTGCGGGGCGTTTCCAATGGCACAGCAGGAGCTGGCTGGCGTTCGCTTCGGTGATCGATGTGCAAGCTAGATCAGCGGGCAGACCATCCTTGCTGTCTCGCAAGCGCCTGGACAGATAGAACGAGCCATCCCGCGGCCACTTGGCAGGATCCTTGATGTTCTCGGACTTCCCGCTGCTGTAAAACTCCGACGAGTATGAGCGGCGGCCAGGATAGATCAGGGGAGCGGAATGAGCAGACTGCACATTGAGCCAGGCTTGAACCACATCCCGCTGATTCTGAGGGCGCTCCTCTAGTACCCCGGCGTAGATGATGCCCGCACCGATGATTGGCAACACCAATGCGCTCGCAGCGGCAGCCCAGGTGGTCTTCGGGCCAACTTCGCTGACCCGTGCAGACAGCAGCAATGCCCACGCTGGCAGCGCGGGTAGCAGGTAGGTCCACAGAATGTTGCCTGCAAATGTGAAGAAGACCGGTGTCGCCAAGGCCCACAGCCAGAGGTAGGCTTTGAAGCGCTGCATCGATCCACGCTTGCGGATCAACAGTGGTAGAAACAAGGCCCATGGCAGTAGCGACAATCCGAGCTGGATCCAGATGCTGCCGTACGGCTTGGCATGAGCACTACCATAGAGGTCCCCTGCCCAGTTACTGACGACGTAGCGGCTCCAGTGCTCACCAACGAAGAAGTACTCCATGAAGCCGGGCGTTTTCATCTCGGCCGCGACATACCATGGCACGGATATACCGAACATAAGTACAAGGCCGCTAATCCAGGGAAGCCTCAGTACCCGTCCCCATTCCTTGTAGATAACGAACCAGGCGAATGCCGGCGCCCCCATAAGCACCAGGGTCAGCGGCCCTTTGGCAAGCAAGCCCAGCCCGAGACCTGCGAACATCAGGTAGGCATCCGCCTTGCTGGCGCACTTCATCCAACGCCAGAAACCGTAGCTGGCCAGCAGAATCGAGAACGACAAAACAGGGTCAGTCAGCACAACACCGCTGGAGACCAGGCCAAGTGTGGTGCTGGAAAAAATAATGGCAGCCCAGATGCCGGCGTTACGAGAAATCTGCTGCGTGCCGAGTTTGATGATGATGAAACAGCTTGCCAGGTGGAGTAGCCACGCTGGGAAGCGCGCAGCGAACTCGTTAACGCCGAAGACCGTCATGCTCGCGGCCTGGGTCCAGAAGGACAACGGAGGCTTGCCCCAGAACGGTACCCCGTAGTCGAACATGGGCGTGATCCAGTCATTCAACTCGACCATCTTGCGAGCCATTTCAGCGTAACGGGCCTCAGATGTGTCCATCAGCGGGTAGATGCCCAGCCCCACCAAACGCAATAGCAAAATCGAACCCAGGACCCACCACAGCGTCCTCTCGTTCTTCAGGTTCAGCATTTCTTACCCTCGATCGAAGCCATCGAAGGGTGGAGTGACACGGGATCTGCCTTGTTGCTGTGCTTCAGGAAATAGAGAGGCCGGCGCTTCACTTCCGCGAGTGTCACGCCCAGGTACTCCCCCACCATGGCGACACCGACGCACATGAATGAAGCCATTCCGACGATCAGGTGATGGATGTCGAAACTGCCTGCCACAAGCGACGCAAGCATGTAGCAGATGCTGGAGACGAAAAGACCGAAACTGATGAGGCTGAAAATGCGCAGTGGTTTGCGAGAGAAGCTGACGATGCTCTCGATGGCCAGATTGAACAGGCCAGCTGCATTCCATTTGGTGCTCCCGGCATGGCGAACAGTGCGATTGTAGGGCAGTTCGATGGTACGAAAGCCTACCCAGCCGATCATGCCTTTGAGAATCCTGGAGCGTTCATCCAGGGCCCGCAGGGCTGCCAGCGGCGCAGGCCCAATCAATCGGAAATCGCTGACATCGGCCGGCATGTCCACCTTCTCCACCAGGCGCTGCATGACCCAGTAGTAAGCCCGGGCACTCATGCGCTTGAACCACGAATCACCGATTCTCAGGTTGCGCTGCATGTTCACCACGTCGTAGCCGCGTTGCCAGTAGTCCACCATGGCCGCGATGAGCTCTGGTGGATCCTGCAGGTCGACATCAATGAAGATCAGCGCACTGCCACGGGCATGGTCTATCCCGGCGCTCAGTGCAGCCTCTTTGCCGAAGTTGCGACTCAGGGACAGGCAACGTACAGATGACCCATCCTGATAGTGGCGAAGAATGTCGGCCGTCCGGTCATTACTGCCGTCGTCGACATAGAGGATTTCGCAGGAGACGGGTAAGCGCTTCACCACGCGGGTGATTCGCTGGTGGAACTCGGGGATGGTTTCCTCTTCCTGGAAGCAAGGGACCACGATGGTTAACAAGGGATCAGGGCGCTCGGGAAAGCGATGTAATGTCTGCATGATTGAATGTCCAAAAACGATGTGCAATGAATCCAAGTGCAGTGAGGCTTAAGGTCACTACGACTTGGGAGATGAGCGGTGACAGATTCGACTTGATGAGGAACCACATACCCACGCCATTGCCGAAGTTTGTGGTTAACGCGACCAGTGCAAACCTGACAGGCTGAAACTTACGAGAGCCATCTGCCACAAAACAGAGCGCCCTATTTCCAATGAAGCTCGCGATTGCGCCAACCATGCCGCCACAGATACTGGCCAGTAACGGAGTAACGAATTCTGTCGTAACCAGCAATAGGAACACCGCATAATGGACTCCCGTTGCTATGAAGCCGATCCCCAGATAACGAATCAGTAAGGTAGTAAGAGGTGGGGTTTGATTTTCCATGCCCAAAGCCTATGGAGGCAAAGGTGAAAAAATAGTGAACTAAATGTAAATGCGTAATTAGCCGAATCTATATATGGTAAGTAACAAGTCGGCGCACTAGGCTAGCACGCTACAATATCAGAGGGATTGCCTGAAAATTACGCTTTCGAAATAAAAGCCTTCCGATAACGCATGCATGACCCGTGGATTACAATGTTGACAAGATAAGGAAACACCGGGTGGCATTGAGATAGATTCCCCGAATTAAGGGGGACCTAATGGTTACACAAAATGAAACATATACAAGCACCGTTGTTCCTTACAGCCCTGACATATTGGATGATTTGCCAATTGATGATCAGCTGGCCGTAGAGTTTTTCGCAACAGCACGTTGTGCCAGTTTCAAACAGGCTGCCCGAGGGCTCAATGTGCCAGTGGTAGGCCTGCGGAAACGCTTGGAGAAACTGGAAGAGCACATTGGTGCTCCCGTGTTTGTCTACAAACACAACAAGCTTGCCCTGACCCGCACAGGCGAGAGGGTCAGCCATTACCTGTGCCAGCTCTTCGGCCCAGACGGCCTTGGCAAGTCCGGTGAAAAGGAAGTCCCCAGGCTTACCATCGCGATCACAGAGCCAGTGCTGAACGACATCGTAAACCGCGATCTAGTCGCCTACGTGCGTGATCATGCCGAAATGCAGCTGGAAATCCATTCAGAATGCACAACGCAGATGCTTTCTGAGTGTGAAGTCGATGTGGGTATCGCTTTGGTGAGCCCAGATGATAAAGGCGCGCTTGATCGCCATCCTACGTATAGGTTTGAACGGCTTGGCCGGATTGGGCACGCCCTGTTCATTTCCAGCCGCTATTCAAGAAGCGTCACCCTTCCAGTGGAGAGCTTGGATTTGCACAACTTCATGCTCGTTGTCCCTTGGGATGAAGAGATCTTGGCGGGCTCACGAAAGTGGGCATCGATAATGGCTGAGCATCAGGGCGGTACCACTCGGGTCAAGAGCTACAACCTATCACGAGGCCTTGTCGTTGGCGGTGCGTGTATTGGAGTGCTGCCCGACTACAGCCGAAAACTGGAGAGAAATATCCTACCCGTGCCGGGTTTCCTGGACGACCTGGAGGAGAAAGATGTCTATCTTGTTATCAAAACGAAGCTTGTCCGCAATCCGCAGGTTTTGGAAATTCGAAGATTGATCAAGAAGAGCTTCTTTGATAAGAAGGACTGGCTTGTTCGGTAACAGTTTTGTTAGGTTTGAAACTCCTCCGTTAACACTACAGAAACACAACTGTCATATTCGCTTGCAACCTAGTCAGAGTGCTTAGAACAAAGGCATCTTGTTACAGCAGGTGACAACCGTGGCCTGCTCCCATCTGCAAGATAAATTTAGGCCGGCGCAGGGCGAAATATAACGTCGGTAGCTAAGCACTTAACATACGAGAGGCAAGCAATGATCCGTTCTTCGAACATGCGGGAAAAGCTGTTGGCTGCCGCAATAATAGGCACATTTTCCTCGCAAGCATTCTCCGGAACAGTAACCACTGACGGAGCTGACATCGTTCTGAAGACCAAGGGCGGTCTTGAAGTATCGACTTCTGACAAGGAATTCAGTTTCAAACTGGGCGGCCGAGTTCAGGCCGACTACGGCCGTTTCGATGGTGTCTTCACCAAGAATGGCGATACCGCTGACGCAGGCTACTTCCGTCGCGCCTACCTTGAGCTCGGTGGCGTGCTGTACCGCGACTGGAAGTATCAGCTCAACTACGACCTTTCCCGCAACACGGGCAACGACTCCGACGGCTACTTCGACGAAGCCAGCCTGACCTACACGGGTTTCAAGCCGGTGCAACTGCGCTTTGGCCGTTTCTACACCGACTTCGGTCTTGAGAAAGCCACCAGTTCGAAGTGGACCACCGCCATGGAGCGGAACCTCTCGTACGACCTGGCGGACTGGATCAACGACAACGCCGGCATGGGTGTTCAAGCCACCAGCACCATCGCTGACATGGCTTATGTTTCCGGTAGCGTTTTCAGCGAAACCAATAACAACTCGGATGGCGACAGCACCAAGCGCTACAACGTACGTGGCGTGTTCGCACCGCTGCACAGTGATGGCAACGTCCTGCACGTCGGTGCTCAGTACGCTTACCGCGACCTCAAAAACAGTGCGGTCGATACCCGGATTCGTTCGCGTCTGGGCGTCCGCGGTGTAGATACCAATGGCGGCGGCGATGCCGGCACCAACGGCAACCGCATGCTGTTTGGCGGTGCTGCTGCACAAGATGGCCTGTGGAAGGACGACTCGGTCTGGGGTCTCGAAGGTGCCTGGGCCACCGGCCCGTTCTCGGTTCAAGCGGAATACCTTCGCCGCAAGCTGAAAGCTGACCAGGCCAACAACGACATGAAGGCCTCCGGTTACTACGCCCAGATGGCTTACACCCTGACCGGCGAGCCGCGTATCTACAAGCTCGATGGTGCCAAGTTCGACACTATCAAACCAGAGAACAAGGAACTGGGGGCCTGGGAAGTCTTCTACCGCTTTGACGATATCAAGGTCGAAGACGGCAACCTGGTCACCGCGGCGGACCAATCGAACGAGCGCAAGGCCAAGAGCCACACGGTGGGTGTGAACTGGTACGTCAACGAGGCGGTGAAAGTCAGTGCCAACTACATCAACGTGCGCACCGACAACAACGAGAACACCGTGGGCGACGACAGCGGCAATGCCATCGTGACCCGCCTGCAATACGTCTTCTGATCCCTCTCATCAGTCTGACGTGAGAAAGCCGGAAGCGCTCAACGTGCTTCCGGCTTTCCTGTTTCTGGAGGTGATCAAGCATGGAGCGCCCTCCTCCTACCTGCTTTCGCTTACCGATGACCGCTCTTGCCAAAGCTCGGCGAATCTGATGTGATTGCCGCGTCGGGCTTTGCATGGTGGCCGTGCAAGCAAATCAAACCTGACTCCTATTCATGATTGAACCTGATTCGACGTCCAGCTTCGCGTCTAACGGCCCTACAAGCGCAGCTACCCCAACGTCGCTCATTAGGGGATAGTCATGTCTGCAAAAAAGCTGCTTCAACCTCTCGCTGCTCAGCTGCACGCCTCGTTCTCGGCTTCTGGCCGCCCGTACTCTCATCTGCACCTCCACCAGCTGTTCCACGCGGCCATCGGCTCCGTTGCACCGCAAGTTGCCATCCAAGACAAGCTGCCAATTCAGGTCTGTCGTGACAACGAGACACGGCAGTACAACCTCTACGCGGCGGTCGAGCGGGCGAAAACGTGCTTAGGATTGACCGATCTTCAAGCAGTCGGTGTGGCTGAAGAAGTCATTGAGGTGCTACGAACTGCGGGAATCGGCGTGAACCAGGTTCGCCTGCTCCTTGACCCCTCCTTCAGCTCGAAGACTCGCAAAAAGGCCTTCAAGGCTCTCTGCAAGAACCTGGATCTGAACGAGCTAGGCGATCGCTTCGTCCCCAAGACTGCCACGTTGGCCATCGCTGCTGGTATTGCGCCGCCTCCCAAAATGTCGTGGAAGGATCGCTTCGCCCTGGCTGCAAATTCCCCCATGCGGGGGCCAAGCGAGCTCATCAGCATGGTCAACCGGGATGAGTGTTATCTGTGGGTATTCCCACCGACTGACCATCATGCGACGGCTCCAGCGACGCATGACCGTTTCTTTGGTGAAAAGACCCACCCGAGCGCAGAAATGGGCATGGGGTTCAGCATCATCGATTCCGGCTGGACCCGCCCCAAGTACCCGCTATCCAGGCAGTCACAAGAGACCTTCATCCAGTATTCGCTTTCTGCGCCGATGTGGTCCTGGCGCGCACAAAGTGACACCTGGCGCCTGGGAAACATCCTGCGTTCAAGAATCCTTGACGGGGCTCCTTGGCATAACGAGCCTCTGAGTGACGTGCTTCCGAGCGGCCTTAAATCCCTGCCCCGGATCTATGGGTGCGAAACCTGCCGAACGCTGTTCATTGAGAATCACAGCGACTACCCGGATGTACCCACTCAGTGCCAATGCGGTGAGGCGAGCAGCACGGGTGACCAAAACGAGTCATCTGCTCTCAATAGCTGATTTTCCTTACGGTGGCGGGCTGAGCCCCCCGTTAGGGATTGGCTATGGGAGCGGGATTCGCTCACCCCAAACCTGAAGGCGCCGCCACCTAACCGAGCGATATGAGCTGAATGCTCGCGGAGTAGATATGCAAAAGAGTAAAAACAAACAGGACACCCTGGCGGCGATCAATGCGCTTGTCGAGATTGCGTATGATCAGGGATTTGCGGACGGACACGGAGTCGGCAATCAAGTCGGTTTCGTAGCCGGTGTCATGAGCCTCAAAGCTGCATTGGCCTGCGGCTTACGGCATGGCTCACCTGAGTGCGGAAAGGCCCTTGAAAGCCTCAAGCGCATCGGGATCGACGAGTGAGAGAAAAGTACGGGTCGTGCGCTGATCGCGCACGACCCGTACTTCTACTTCAGGTCATTTCCCTGCTTAGCTTCATGATTGAAGCTCAGGGATCAGGTGCTTCTGCGGTAGGCCAACAGGCGCAAGGCGTTGAAGACGACCAACAGTGTGGAGCCCTCATGGATCGCAACAGCGGCACCAATGCTCAAGCCCATGATGGTGGACGGAACCAGGATGGCCACAATCCCCAAGCTGACGAACAGATTCTGGTGGATGATCGATCGCGTGTGACGGCTCAGCCCCACCGCAAATGGGAGTTGCCTGATGTCGTCAGCCATAAGCGCGATATCAGCCGTTTCCAGGGCAACATCAGATCCAGCAGCCCCCATTGCGATACCAACGCTCGAACTGGCCATGGCAGGGGCATCATTGACGCCGTCACCCACCATGGCCACCTTGGCGCTAAGGCGCAGGTTTTTGATGGCCTTGACCTTGTCTTCCGGCATCAGGTCTCCCCACGCTTCATCTAAGCCAACTTGTTTGGCTACAGCCTCTGCAACGCGGTTGTGGTCTCCAGAAATCATGACCATGCGTTCGATACCCATCTCTCTAAGCTTCTGGAGTGCCTCTTTGGCCCCCTCCCGGGGTGTGTCCAATAGCCCGATAGCGCCCAGATCCTTGTCAGCACGCCGTACCACCATGGTGGTACGGCCTGACTGACGTAGACGCTCCGCAGCCTCCAGGGCTGCCTTGCTGAGTGCGGGAATACCATTGGTACCGAACATCTCGACCTTGCCAATCCAGACGAACTGCCCATCAAGCTCAGCACGCACGCCGCGGCCAATCATGTTGCTCATGTTCTTGGCTTGGAATCGGCGCCGTGTGCCAATCATCTCTTCACCGTCACGCACAATTGCCGCAGCCAGCGGATGGTCGCTCATCGACTCCACAGCGATGGCGACGTTTAGCAGATCCTCGATCTGCGTGCCGCCTATGGGTATTACATCGGTGATACGTGGGCGCCCTTCGGTCAGGGTACCGGTCTTGTCGAATGCCATGGCATTCAATGATCCAAGCTCTTCAAGTGGCGCACCGCCCTTGATCAGCACGCCACCTCGGGCTGCCCTGGCGATGCCAGAGAGAATGGCGCTTGGTGTAGCGATCGCGAGCGCGCAGGGGCTGGCTGCAACCAGTACGGCCATCGCCCGGTAGAACGAGTCACGGAACGGCTCGTCAAGGAAAATGCCGGCAAATAGCAGCCCGACTACCAGCAGTAAAACCAACGGGACGAATATGCGTTGGAAGCGGTCCGTGAATCGCTGGGTCGGTGACTTCCTGACTTCGGCTTCACTGACCATCTTGATGACCCGCGCCAAGGTACTCTCCGTAGAGCGCCGTGTTACCTCAACCTCGATGAGCGTTTCGCCATTGATGGTACCGGCGAAGACTTTCGAGGCTGCATCCACTGCATCTGGCTTGCTGCGTGCGAGTTCGGCATCAGGAACAGGTTGCTTGTCCACTGGGACGCTCTCACCGGTTACTGGCGCCTGGTTGATACTTGAGGAGCCTACGACTACAAAACCATCGGCCGGCAGGCGGTCATTGGGGCGCACGATGACAACGTCACCGGGAACCAGCAGCTCCACGGGCATCTCCACCGTGCCATTTGCTCTGCGTACGATCGCGGTGGCTGGTGCGAGCTTGGACAGTGCCTCAATCGCTTTCTTGGCCCGCCCCATCGCGTAGCTTTCAAGGGAATGCCCCAGACTGAACAGGAACAGCAGCAGAGCCCCCTCCGCCCAGGCGCCGATGCTCGCGGCACCGACTGCGGCGAGAAGCATCAGCGAGTCGATCTCGAAGCGTTTCTGACGGATGTTGGTAACCGCTTCCTTAGTGGTGAACCATCCACCGAACACGTAGGCCGACACGTACAGAATCAGAGGCAGACGATCAATCAGGCCAAGTTTTCCTGCGAGAGCTCCGGCACCCAGGAGAGCACCACAGATCAGCGCGAAAATCAGCTCTGTGTTCATTCCAAAAATGCCGCCATGCTCATGGCTATGACCTTCATGCCCGGCTTGGTCATCAGGGCGTTCAAGCAAACTCTTCATAACTCGTCCCTTCTGGGGTCAAGGCTTCCAATTGCCCTCTGCAGTTGGGGAGCCGTCTCTGTTGGTTGGCTAAGATCTATTGCACGGTTTGCCCGAGCCCAGGCGTTAACATTTCGAAGCTATGGGGTATCGGGCGTAATAAAAAATGCCAGGCACTGCCTGGCATTTATGAATTCTCTAATTGTTCTGTTCAAATCGTTTACTACTTGTTGTTGATGCATTGCGAATACATCGAGTAACGAACAGTCTTGAGCGTGCCCTGGGAGTCCTCGAAGGTCATCAACCGTGGATAGACCTGGCAGGTACGGGGGTCCTGCGACTGACGTACGAATTTCGCAACGTCTATCTTCATGCCATATTTGTAATCCTGAATCTCTGGCATTGGCTTGCCATTTTTCTCCGCGTACTTGGCCACTGCGGTCTGGTGTTCCTTGGTGTATTGAAGCTGCTTGCTCTCGGAGAAAGTGTTGGCCTGCGAAGCCACCGAGAAAACAACAAGTGCAGCAGCGATAATTAGCTTTTTCATAAAACCCTCTCAATTTCAAAACTTCTCGGGCGTAACCTTAGCAATGCATAGGCATCACCGGCATGACGAGAAACTTACAATTTTGAAAGGTAAGTGCATCTACTTCACTTTAAACAAAAAAGCCCACAACACGTGTTGTGGGCTTCTCTTTAGCGGAGGCTGTTAGCTAACCACTTCGGCCTCGTCGCCGTCTTCATCCTTGCGGTGTGCCCAGTGATACAGGGCAGGCAGTACCAGCAAGGTCAGTGCGGTGGAGGACAGGATCCCGCCAATCACCACCGTCGCCAATGGCCGCTGAACTTCGGCACCGGTGCCGGTGGCCAAAGCCATCGGGATGAAGCCCAGGGACGCTACCAAGGCTGTCATCAGAACAGGTCGCAGACGGGTCAATGCACCTTCATCGACTGCCTGTCTGAGCGTTCGTCCCTCCTCCCTTAGCCCGCGGATGAAGGCAATCATCACCAGGCCGTTCAGTACTGCAACGCCGGACAGTGCAATGAAGCCGACACCTGCCGAGATCGACAGTGGGATGTCCCGCAGCCACAACGCCACAACACCACCGGTGAGTGCGAATGGAATACCGGTGAAGACCAGCATGCCGTCCTTCAGGTTGTTGAACATCAGGAACAACAAGGTCATGACCAGCAGCAAGGCGACTGGAACAACGATCTGCAGGCGTTTGGCAGCCGACTGCAGCTGCTCGAACTGGCCCCCCCAAGTCGTCCAGTAGCCCGCAGGGATTTGCACCTTCTTGTCCAGCGATGCGGTCGCCTCCTCAACGAAGGACCCCAGATCGCGGCCTCGAACGTTGGCGCTGACGATAACCAGACGTTTGCCGTTCTCGCGGCTGATTTGGTTCGGGCCCAGTTGCAGGTCCAGATTGGCGACCTGGGACAGCGGGATGAAGCCGATCTGATTGGCACCCTGTGCCGCATTGGCAGGTACCGGGATCAGCAAGCTGGACATACCCGCTACGTCGGTGCGAACGGTCTCTGGTAGGCGTACTACCATGTCGAACCGACGGTCGCCCTCATACAGCGTGCCGGCCTGACGGCCACCCACGGCGATAGCGATCGAGTTCTGAACATCCGCGATGTTCAGGCCGTAGCGTGCTGCTTTTTCGCGGTCAATGTTGATGGTCAGCACCGGCAGGCCGGATGTCTGCTCAACTTTCACTTCCGATGAGCCCGGGACCGCTTTGAGCGCTGCCGCGATCTTGTTGGCGGTGTTGTTGAGCACGTCCATGTCATCGCCGAAGACTTTCACAGCGACGTCACTACGCACGCCCGAAATCAGCTCGTTGAAACGCAGTTGGATTGGCTGCGACAACTCGTAGTTGCTTCCTGGAACACCCGCTGCGGCCTTCTGCACTTCAGCAATCAGCTCATCACGAGGCTTCTTCGGGTTAGGCCACTGATCCTGAGGCTTGAGCATGATGTAGGCGTCAGAGGCGTTCGGCGGCATCGGGTCAGATGCAATTTCTGCGGTACCCGAGCGTGCGAACATCCGCTCAACTTCAGGCACCTGCGCAATCACCGCTTTCTCCAGACGCTGCTGCATCTCGACAGATTGAGTGAGGCTCGTTCCAGGCACACGCATGGCCTGCATCGCAAAGTCACCCTCACTGAGGCTTGGGATGAACTCGCTACCCATACGACTTGCCAGCAAACCACTGAGCACGACCAAGGCTACTGCGGCCGAGAAAGCGATGTTCCGATGTCCCAGCACCCATTGCAGAACCGGTTCATAGCGCAGTCGAGCTGTGCGCATGACCACGCCTTCCTCTTCCTTCACCTTGCCAGTGACGAACATGGCAATAGCTGCAGGAACAAAGGTAACGGACAGGACCATTGCACCCAGCAGCGCCATCACAACGGTGAAGGCCATCGGGTGGAACATTTTGCCTTCGACGCCGGTGAGGGCGAAGATCGGCAGGTACACCACCATGATGATCAGCTGACCGAAGATCAGCGGCCGGCGAGCTTCTCGCGCCGCGGCAAAGACCTCGTGGAAGCGTTCGGTTTTGGTGAGCATGCGGCCATGCTTATGTTGCGCATGAGCCAGTCGACGGATCGCGTTTTCTACAATAACCACGGCACCGTCGACGATGATGCCGAAGTCGAGTGCCCCCAAACTCATTAAGTTGGCACTGACCTTGTTGTTGAACATGCCTGTGAAGGTGAACAGCATGGACAGCGGAATCACCATCGCGGTGATCAGAGCCGCACGGATGTTGCCGAGGAACAGGAACAGAATGGCGATAACCAGGATCGCGCCTTCCACCAGGTTCTTCTTCACCGTCGCGATGGCTTTTTCAACCAGGTTGGTACGGTCGTAAACAGTCACAGCCACCACGCCCTTTGGCAGGGTGCGGTTGATGTCCGCCAATTTGGCGGCGACAGCTTGAGATACGGTGCGGCTGTTTTCACCAATCAGCATGAACACGGTACCGAGCACGACTTCGCGGCCGTTCTCAGTAGCAGCACCTGTACGGAGCTCTTTACCGATGCTGACGTCAGCAACGCTGCTGATGCGAATCGGTGCACCATCCACACTGGTGATCACGATGTTGGCGATGTCTTCGATATTGCCTACCTGACCCGGTGCACGGATGAGCAACTGTTCACCATTACGCTCGATGTAGCCGGCACCGACGTTGGCGTTGTTACTTTCCAACGCTGCGACCAGGTCATTGAGTGTCAGCTTGTAGGTAGCCAGGCGCTTTGGATCCGGCGCAACCAGGAACTGCTTGGCATAACCGCCGATGGTATTGATCTCGGCCACACCCGGGACGTTACGCAGCTGAGGCTTGATGATCCAGTCCTGGATCACGCGCAGGTCGGTCGGGGTGTACGGCGTACCGTCCTCTTTGACCGCGCCATCTTCGGCTTCAACAGTCCACAGGAAGATCTCGCCGAGGCCGGTAGATACCGGACCCATGACGGCCTCTACACCTTCTGGCAGCTGTTCCTTCGCAACCTGCAGCCGCTCGTTGATCAACTGGCGGGCAAAGAAGATGTCAGTGCCATCCTTGAAGATCACGGTGACCTGAGACAGGCCAGAGCGAGACAGGGAACGGGTCTGCTGAAGGCCCGGGAGACCGGCCATGGCCGTTTCAACTGGAAACGTGATCCGTTGTTCGGTTTCCAAGGGCGAGTAACCAGGCGCTGCAGTGTTGATCTGCACCTGGACGTTGGTGATATCGGGTACCGCATCGATGGGCAGCTTTTGATAGCTGTAGATACCGATACCCGCCATGATCAGAACGGCGATCATTACTACGATGCGCTGCTCGATGGCGAATCTGATGATACGTTCAAACATGAGAAATCATCCTGTCAGTTCGCATCAGTGACCGTGTTCGGCAGAAGCTTTGCCGAGCTCGGACTTGAGTGTGAAGCTGCCACTGGTTGCTACCTGGGCGCCGGCTTCAATACCGTCGATGATTTCCACGTACCCATTGTCGCGGCGACCCAGTTTTACCGGGCGGGTGTCAAAGCCATCTGGGGTGCGTACGAATACCGAAGGTTTGTCTTCAACGGTCTGCACAGCGTGCTCAGGGACCGCTACGGCAACTCGATCGGTCTGGGAGGTGACCGCAATGTTTACGAACAGGCCTGGACGCCAGGCGCCGTTGGGGTTGGTCAAGGTGACGCGGACAGTAGCTGCACGGTTTTGCTCGCCCAGCAGGCTGCCGACATAACCCACCTTCCCTTCGACCTCGACGTTCATGTCAGGCGAAGAGACTTTCACTGCACGGCCAGTCGTGACCTTGCCCAGATCTGTCGGCGGAACTGCGAAGGTCGCCCAGACCTGATTCAGGTCGGAAAGGATGAAGGCGTTGGTCGCCTCGCTGACGACTTCGCCGACGGTCAGGTGTTTCTCCACTACCACGGCGTCGAAGGGAGCGCGGAGCTCGTAACGATTACCGCCAACGGAGTTAACCGAGGCACCGATTGCGCCGACCTTCTGCTTGGCGTTGGCCAAGGAGATCTCCGCTTCTTGCAGCGCTTGGCGTGCTTGGAGGTAGTCTTGCTCTGCAGAGATCTTGTCCTGCCACAGTTGCTTCTCACGTTCGAAGGTCACACGCGCCAGTTCGACGCGACGCTGTGCGGCCTGTTGTTCGCTGCGCAGGTCAGAGATCTGCTGGCTGGCGATTACCGCGAGGACTTGCCCTTTCTTGACCGTCTCGCCCAGGTTGGCCTGGACAGCCTCAACAACGCCAGGAACACGAGGAACCACGTGGGCAGTACGATCTTCGTCGAAGCGAATTTCGCCAGGGAAGCTCACGACGGTACCGAGGTCACGAGGCGCTGCAGCTTCCAGGGCAACACCAGCGGCCTTGATCTGTTCAGCGCTGAGCGTCAGCTTGCCCTCTTCTTCACCGCCCTCTTCGCTGTGGCCTTCTTCACCATGGCCCTCATCACCTTCCTCTTTGGCGGCAGATGCGGCTTTCTTTTCGTCGCCATGGCCATCGTTAGCGCCATGCTCGGCAGTACTGGCGGCCTGCTGTCCGGAACTGTTGTTCCAGGCAAGGCTGCCAAATCCGAGGGCTGCCACAGCGGCTACCGCGAGGGCGATCTTGCGTTTGTTATCCATTGCTACTCCTGCTGATCGTAGGCACCGGCTTGTTCAAGGCTGTGTGCCGAAGAAAATGTTTGGCCCGTTCAGCGAGTGCCGGCGGTTGAGCCGACTTCGCCATAAACCCTTTCCACCTGCGCACGCGCATTGGTCGCCGCTGCCAACGATTCGAGGTATTGGCCACGAGCGACGATCAAGGTGCGCTGGGCATCCAGCACTTCGATGAAACCGAATTTGCCCATCTCGAAGCCGCGGGTTGCGGTCTCTACGGCTTGTTGGGCTGAAGGCAGAATGGTCTTGTCGTAGGACTCGACCTCCTGCATGGCGGTGGACCATTGGTTCAACGCGGTTTGGGTTTCGGTGCGCAGGCGCAGCTCAACAGCATTGCGCTGGTCCCGGGCCTGATCTGCACGACGAGAAGCGGAAAGAATGTTGCCCTGGTTACGATCGAACAGCGGCAAAGGCATAGACAGGCCCACAGTGTTGACCCGCTCGCGCACAGAGCGGTCGTACTGGCTACCTACACTGACAGTAAGGTTCGGGATACGCTGAGCTTTCTCTGAGCCGAGCGAGGCATCGCTCTTGTCTATCTGCACCACGGCCTGACGCATTTCTGCTGTTTGGTCGAGCTTAGCCAGCAGATCTTCAGTGCGAGGTGGCAAGCCCGGGGAGAGGGTTGGCGATTCGAGTCGATCAAACACGGTGACTGAGCTCCCGGTAATTTGAGCGAGCTGTTGGTAAGCGGTCGCTTTTTCCGTTTCTGCACGTCGAACTTGCAGCTGGGCTTCGGCCAGTTGCACTTGAGCGCGGGTCGCCTCCACTGGGGACGACTTACCTGCGCGAACACGGCCATCGACGATGCGAAGACCGCGCTCAGTCAGTTCGAGAGATTGCTTGGCCAGGTCGAGACCTGTCTGGGCCCGCAACGCGGCGTAAAAGGCTTGGACGACATCTGCACGCAGGCCGTTAACGCGACGGTCTAACTCAAGCTGTGCGGCGGTCTGCCCGTATGTGGCGACGTCAACACGAGCCCCCCGCTTACCGCCCAGCTCAAGGGTCTGGCTGAGAGAGACAGTCGTCTGGCTGGTGTTACGACGGGTGTCTTCCACGTCATACGAGATTGTGGGGTTGGGGATAAGCCCGGCCTGCTTGCGAGCACCATCAGCGATCCCAATTTCTTGCCTGGCCGCGGCCAGGTCTGGGTTGGCATCCATGGCCGTCGAAAGCGCCTGGGGCAAGCTGATGCTTTGGGCAAGGGCTGCAGGCGCCATCAACCCAGAGATGACTGCACAGAGTGCAGCGATCTTCCAGGGCGAGACGGGGGTCTTGGGTAAGACATTGCGGTTATACCGGGGCACTTTGATGGTCCTCGTGCACAAACTTCGATAAAGCTTGGCGAGAACGCCGAAACAGCTGCCAAGCCCCACTTGATTAGGTGATGGCACTCTAATGAGCGGTAGCTATCAGAGGGGTGGCTAGAAAATTACAATTCCGTAAGAATGTCCTGTAATGCCCGAAAATACTGGGAAACCAAACCCGACACGATGATTTCGTTACAAGCAACGGAGATGGCAAACACGCGGTGCGAAGGCCCGAACAACAGGTAGATGACGAAATTGTAATTTTCCTATCACCCCCCCGTTATCTTCGGCCTGCAAATATGAGCTCGCGCTACGCTAGGCGCGCCGCCTGGTCAGAACAATTAACGACACCCGCGCCGGTAAACATAATAAAAACTGCCGTGAATCAAAGGAGCATCGGATGAAAATCAAAGTACCACTGTATTTGGCGGCAGTTTCTGCGCTGTCTGGAAGCTATGCTATTTCGGCACAGGCAGAAGACAAGCCAGAAGGCTTCATTGAAGGCAGCAGCCTTACAGTGCTGAACCGTAACTTCTACTTCAACCGTGATAACCGCGACAGCACTGCCCCCACTTATAACAGTGGCAAGGGCAACACCAACGGCTACTCCGAAGCCTGGGCGCACGCGATCATCAGCAAATTCAACTCTGGGTTTACCCAGGGAACCGTTGGCTTTGGCGTTGATGCCTTCGCCATGATCGGCCTCAAGCTCGACACCGGTGATGGGCGCAACGGCGGCCGTAGCTCCTTCGACGTGCTACCCGTTGATAACAAGGGCGAAGCTCGCGACGAATACACCAAGGTCGGCGGCGCAGCCAAAGTCCGCTTGTTCGATACCATCGTGAAAGTAGGTGATGTTTTCCCATCGACTCCGGTCGTTGCATCCGGCGACTCTCGCCTGCTGCCAGAAAGCTTCCGCGGCGTGACCGTTGAGAACACCAGCATCCAAGGCCTCACCCTGCAGGGTGGTCGTCTGCATGCGATGAGCCAGCCGGTCTCAAGCAACCTGAACGACAACTTCGTGACGTTCTACGGCGGCCCGGTCAACTCGCCATGGATCGGTTACGGTGGCGGTGACTACTCGATCAACGACAACTGGACTGTGAGCGTCTACGCCAGCCAGCTGAAAGACGTCTGGAATCAGTACTACGCCGGCACCAGCGTGGTTTACCCGCTGAGCGACGATCTGGCGCTGATCGGTGGCTTCAACTACTACAAAGCCGTAGATGAAGGTAAGAAGCGCCTGGGTGAATTCGACAACAACATCTGGAGTGCCAAGGTCGGCGTGCGTTACGGTGCCCATACCCTAGCCCTGTCGCACCAGCGCAACAACGGCGACGACGATTTTGACTACCTGCGTCAGTCGGACTCGATTTTCGTCGACAACTCCATCCAGTACAGCGACTTCAACTCGCCGAAAGAGCGTTCCTGGATGCTGCGCTATGACCTGAACTTCACCAGCTACGGCATTCCAGGCCTGACGTTCATGACCCGCTACGCCAGAGGCTCGGGCGCGGATTACTCGAACGCTAACCAGTTCTACATGCGCACTGATGACAACGGCAACCCGCTCGACAATCAGAAGCGTTGGGAGCGTGACGTCGAAGTCAAATACGTTGTCCAAACCGGTCCAGCAAAAGATCTGTCCTTCCGGTTGCGCCAGGCAACCACACGTGCCACTGCATTCGAATCGGATCTGGATGAAACCCGTGTGATCATTGAGTACCCGCTTTCGATTCTGTAATTCGCTAACTGGACCAGTTATTCATTAACTGGTCCTATTAGTAAAACGAGCATTACGAATTCACCTTGAGTGGCTTAAGTGCTCCTTTGGTAAAAGGTGGATATTTGGCGCCCATTGGGCGCCTTTTTTTGCCTAAAATTCAAGTAGGCGTTCGATTGTACGCATCGCATGCCGGTGAAGTTCATGACTACACCAATGACCAGTCTCTTCAATGTGAGCGACCTCGCCGTCATCTGAGCGGAACGAAGCCAGCACAAAGAAGAAAATAACCCAATACTTCATAAGGTCAAATCACCTGCTGGAGAGAGGGCCCGCAACTGTCAAACCCAAACCGCGACAAGATATACCGCCAGACTATCAACTGTATTACCTAGAAATTACAAATCCGTCATTTGAGCCCCGGCACGCTCATTTTGATTTACCATCCCTTTCAATAATGCCGGCGCGCGTGCGCGGTTAATTGCTCAGTGATATCGAGACAAAATCCCATGCGAATTCTGGTAATTGAGGATGAAGTAAAAACTGCGGAGTATGTGCGTCAAGGTCTGACGGAATGTGGCTATGTCGTAGATTGCGTCCACACCGGGTCAGATGGATTATTCTTGGCTAAGCAGCACGAATATGAGCTGATTATCCTGGATATAAATCTGCCAGAGATGGACGGTTGGCAGGTCCTTGAGTTGTTGCGTCGTAAAAACTGCCCTTCCCGTATCATGATGCTGACGGCGAGAAGCCGGCTGGCGGATAAGGTCCGGGGGCTGGAGAACGGAGCAGATGACTACCTGATCAAGCCATTTGAGTTCCCTGAGCTGCTGGCCCGGGTTCGCGCCTTGATGCGCAGGTCAGATCACCCTGCATCCGTAGAGGTCATTCGCGTCGCTGACCTGGAGCTTGATCAGAGCCGGCACAGGGCATTCAGGGACGGTCAGCGCATTGACCTGACCACGAAAGAATTCGCGTTACTGCATTACCTGATGCGTAATACCGGTGTGGTGCTGAGCCGCACCCAAATTATTTCGCAGGTTTGGGATATGAATTTTGACTGCGACACAAACGTTGTAGAGGTGTCGATTCGAAGACTCAGAGCCAAGATAGATGACCCTTTCGAGACCAAACTGATACATACGCTTCGGGGCGTAGGGTATGTGCTTGAAAAACGATAGTTGCCAAGCTCTCTAGTACCGAAAATCCGCTACATGCTCCCGTCGCTTGCGAACTTGAGGTTTCTGTTTACGATCCGCGGCGCTGATTCCTCACTCAACAAATGAGGTAGGCTGTACATGAGGTATAGCATTGATTATCAGCAGGTTTCGCAAGGACAATCCGATGCCAGCATTGATGCCTGTCCAGCTGACATTGTCTTCAACAGCGACCATGGCCTAGCTCTTATCCCGTGCGTTGGCGATGTTATCAACCTCCCCTCTACGGCGGTCAAAGAAGGGGTTTGCGGCATCGTTAGATCAAGGATTTTCAATTATCTCAGAGGTCCTGAAGAGCTGTACTGTCACGTCAATATTCTCGTTGAGGAGGCGGACATCAATTTCGAAAGTCTCATCTCGGAATACATGCGCAATCAGTCACGTGCTCGCTCGCCTTCTTCATAAAGTCGAAGGCGGGCCAGTCCATTAATGGTTGTGTATGGGTGAGGGTTCAGCAGAGCGAGCGCCTACTGAGCACCAGAGATGAATAGTCACAGCCTAGTGGTTTAACGCGGTACTGCTGGTGTACGCAGGGCCGGACTCATTGTTTTTTGAATGGCGCATTGCAGCACATAGAAATATAAAACCCCGGAAGCAAATACGATTGCGGACAGATAAGCAAACTCAGAGTCTAAAACCCCGGAAACCATATACAATTTAATCGTGATAGAACCCATAATAATTCCGGTACAGTACATGACGCCTGTGAACTGATTGCCCAAAAAACTCAGTATGCCGCTGAAGGCATTGTTCGCACTCAACAGCATTGCTTTCAGTATCGTCCAGCCGAGAACTGGCAGAAAAGCCTTGATCATGAAGGCGAATAACATCGACGATGCAAACAGTTTTATCGGGGTTTCTGCCCACGGCTTGATGGTGCCGTCTACTTCAACGCCGGTATACAAGATGATATTCAGAATAATCGCCATAAGGGTGCATATGCCGAGGCGTATCATTTCCCGCTTAAGCGGGGCCATCATTATCACTGCGTGAATCTTGTTTCCAAAGTATCGTTTTAGTCCTTGGATCGACATTTTTCTTCCTATGCTCTCGGGTATGACGCTGTTGTAGCGTTGTATGACGGTCATGCTTTTACCCGAAGAGAGGTGACGCTTCAACGGTCCTGAATTGCGCAGGGGATCTCATGTCCTTCCCCTGGCTGGGTAGCTTGCTGAGAAATTCTCATCTACCTGCGTGGCAACGATGCGGCCACCCCGCCGCCGTCAGAGCTCTGGAGGACTGGCTGCTGTCAGCAACTCATCGAGTGACGGAACCTTAGCGTTTGCACTGAGGACGAGTGTTCTGGATCGGAGTATGGATACATCAAAGAAAGATTCGCACTCGACTCTTCCGTTTACTTCTCTCCAGTGGGTGACTTCTGGTATCAACTCATTAGGCACCGGGTATAGTGCCATAGGGTTATGGAATACCTCCACTTCAGCAGACCACGGCTCGTAGCCATATTGCGGCCAGAGCTGACCGTAGTCGCTGGACGCTACATCCAACAGAAATGGGATACCTCGTGATGCTCCCGGAGAACGGTCGAAAAACTCACCAAACCGCAAGTATCGGTACCCGTCTAGATGAGCTCCACCTGAGATCGGCACTCGGCTGAGCTTTGGCACTGTGCAGGCATTGGTGAAAATGACCGCTGAAAGATGGGCATTTTCCATTAGCGTAAATAGGCCGTTGGGGCGCCCTGATAGCAGAGATGTCTCTTCCTCCACAGTTATCAGGTGCGTACCACGATGCGCAGATGAGTGAACTGCAAAGCCATAGAGATAGCTGATGAGCGACTCCCTGCTCCACAGCATTGAACTGGGCGCATGGAAATCGGCTAAGGCCAGAATGAGCGGCTTACCCTCCACGTGCGGTAGGGATTCGTAACGCTTGTCCAATTTGTTTTGGATGGTCCTCGCAAACCTTTCTGCAGCCGCTCCTAAGAAACGCTCATGTCGGTCAGCGGGTGGGGGGACCGGCGAGGCGCCAAAATGCTCATACCGCTCTTCCGGGTTGGCTGTCACTGCTTCAACCCAGGCCTCATCTCCCAGCCTATTCTCGATGTGAAAATCGGGTGATTCTTTAGGCTGGGTGACCAAGAGTCCCTGTTCACGAAAAATCGCTAATAGGTGGGCTTCCCAGAGGCGGGTGTGAAAATTCTCAGTCTGGCAATCGGGAACCCAATTTCTGTCTGGGGATGGCAGTGCGAGATACAGTTGATTCAGCGCCCACGCCCCAATACGGCGGCTTGGATCAAATAGTGATTTGAACACCACGCTTGGTGTGCGCTTACCCATTCTGCTTAGAGGAGCACGTCGTCGTTCACCTGAAGGGAGTGGAAGCGGATGGGCTTGGGTATAGAGAAAATGGCTGATTGAGGCGCGGGCTTCAGACTCGCCAGTGGTGCGCTCACTATGGCTGAGGAGCACCCACACGCTATCGACACGACGCCGCAAGGTGACAATTCCGAAGCTGCCGGAATGGATATTTCGGGTTAGAGCGGCACAAGAAATTCCGTCCTCACTAAGCCATGCCCCTACTGGCGGGCTGTCCCCAAACCCCAACCCTCGTGGAAGCGACAAAGCGATTAGATCGAACATCGGCGCAGCAATTTCTTTCATTCGCTGATCTCGGCAGCCGTCAAAATGCATTCCATCAATGCCTCGGAGCGTGCCCGCCGGCGATGGCATCGGTGGAGGTACCTATTGAAGAAGGGGGCCTTGTTCCACCAGGACATCTCGGTTGGTGAAGATGGTCTCAATGGTTGCAGCCTCGGCAGCCACATGAGTCTTTCGCGTGATCTCTTCAAGGGCCAGTTCGAGCCGGTAGTCTTGGAAATACTCGTACAGCTTTTCAGAGCTCTCGGATATCTCCTCCCCACCATTCTTCGCGAACAAGATGTGGATGATCGCTGCGAGTGGGAGAGAGATGTCGAGATCCTTCTCTTCTGCATCTGAATCCGAGTTCAAACCGTCGAAATACCTCTCCAGATGACTCTGGAGCTCCTCAAGCCAGAACTGAGATAGGTTGCTTGGAAGGGAGCTTTCAGGCCCGGTCAGAAGGACTTCATCTCTGAATAGAGCCAGCAGATTGGGGTTTGCCATGGAGGACCTCACGATTAGATTTGAGAGCAACTGGTCAGCATAGTCCACCTCAAGATGACCACCTCCTTGACGCCCATCCTGGTGCTCCTGAGCATCAGACGAGTGAATCGCCCCGAAACCTGTAGATACAAAATGACCGCTTCTCGCCGTTAGCTGCCTTTCTTGAAGGACAGCTTTGGGTCCAGGCTGTGTGAAAACGCAAGTAAGTACGTCGAGTAGCGAAAGAAGCTGGGGCAGCCTGTTAATTCAGCAGATGTAGGTGCAGATTTACTTCAGTCGGGTATCAGGTGCGGCTTGTGCTATCT